>NZ_JANJTL010000141.1 GCF_024711105.1 Brevundimonas sp.
GCCGGCGGCTACTTCAAGGGCGAGGGCGGCGAAATCCTCGACCACGAGGGCTTCTTCGACACCGGCGACGTCGCGACCATCGACGAGCACGGCTTCATGCAGATCACCGACCGCGCCAAGGACGTGATCAAGTCGGGCGGCGAATGGATCTCCTCGATCGACATCGAGAACATCGCCGTCGGCCATCCGAAGGTCGAACTGGCCGCCGTGATCGGTGTCGCGCATCCCAAGTGGGACGAGCGGCCGCTGCTCGTCCTCAAGCTCAAGCCGGGCCAGACTGGCGAGCCGCAGGAGTTCCTTTCCTTCCTCGAAGGCAAGATCGCCAAATGGTGGATGCCGGACGCCGTCGCCTTCGTCGACGACATCCCGCTGGGGGCCACCGGCAAGATCGACAAGAAGGTCGTCCGCGAGCAGTTCAAGGACTACCGGCTACCGGGGACCTAGGTGGCGCCCCGGCCTCCCACGTCCGGCCTGGTCAGGTTCGCGGCGGCGGCCGGGCTCGTGGCCCCGCTGCTGGTCCTGTTCGCCGCCACGGCGACGGATATCGGCTGGATCGGCTTCGACTTCGGGGTCGGCGTCGTCACGCTGCAGTGGGCCTGGTGGGCGGCCTGGATCGGTACGGCGCTCGGCCTGGTGGCCGCAGCGATCAGCCTGAGGAATCTCGGCCGCGTCTGGCCGTGGCTCGCGGTGGCGCTGTTGGCGCCCGGCCTGACGCTCGGGGCCATGATCTGGACCAAGGCGCGCGCCTCCAGCCTGCCGCCGGTCCACGAGGTCGCCACCGACTGGACCGAGCCACTGGCCTTTACGGACGGCCACCTGGAGCTTCGGGGCCCGGACGCCCTGCCCATCGAACCCGACCCGCGGCTGCCGGGCGCGCTGGGGGACATCGATCCGGCCTGGGCTGACTACGCCGGCCGCCGGGTGGCCGAGGTCAACGCCGAGACCTGTCCCGAGGCCCGCACAGTGCCCCGGCTGGTCCCGGCCGAGGAGGTCGTGGCCGCGCTCGAGGCCGAGGGAGTCCGGGTCATCGGCCAGGCGCCCTGGCGCGTCGAGGGCTCGCAGGAAAGCCCCTGGTTCGGCCGCGCCCGCGACGTGGTCGTGCGCATGACCCCGGAGGCCACCGACATCCGCTCCGTGGAGCGGATCGGACTGATCGACCTCGGCCAGAACTGTGATCTGGTCAGCGCCCTGGTCGAGCGCCTATCGCGCTAGGCGAAACTCGGAGCCCAGGCCGGGCTCTCCGGTCGATTCGGCGACCCCCAGCCTGACCAGCCGGATCAGGTGCGCCAGCACCGACAGGCTCGCCGCCGGCCAGAGGCGCTTGTCCACCGCCGCGTAGAGCACCGGGACCATCTCCCCGATCGCCCGATCGCCGACCTTGAGCCGCTCCACGATCTGCGCCTCGCGCGCCAACCGATGGGCCTTGTAGGCGGTCAGGAAGGGCCCAGGCTCGGTCACCGGCGGTCCGTGCGTCGGCCACAGGGTGGCGAAGCCGCGGTCCGCCACCGCGTCCAGGCTGGCCAGATAGGCGTCCATGTCCCCGTCGGGCGGCGTCACCACCGTGGTTGACCAGCCCATGACGTGATCGCCGCTGAAGAGGGCGTTCTCTTCCAGCAGGGCGAACGCCAGGTGGTTCGAGGCGTGGCCCGGCGTGGCGATGGCCTCGACCGTCCAGCCCGGGCCCGACACCCTCTCGCCGCCGTCCAGCACCACGTCCGGTCGGAAGCTCGCGTCGTCGCCTTCCTCGGCGACGGTCTCCAGCGAGGGCAGCGCAGGGGGCCGGGCCGCCAGGATCACGGCGCCCGTCGCCTCCGCGAACGGCCGGGCCAGCGGCGAATGGTCGGCGTGGGTGTGGGTCACCAGGACATGGCTGACGCGCTCGCCCTTCACCGCCTCCAGCAGCGCCTCCAGGTGACGGTGGTCCGGCGGGCCCGGGTCAATGACCGCCACCTCGCCGTGGCCGACGATGTAGGTCCCGGTGCCCACGAAGGTGAAAGGCCCCGGATTGTCGGCCACCACCCGCCGGATCAGCGGCGAGACCCGGTCACACCGGCCGTACTCGAAATCGAACTCGCGGACGAAAGGTATCAACGCGGTTTTCCGATGGCCCGCGCGCCGGGCGCCGGAACCGGCGGCCACTTCCGGCTGGCGCGCCGGGCGGCGGCCCGGGCTTTGCGTTCACCCCTCGTAAACCTTTCGGGAGTCCCGGTCATGGCCGCTTCGATCGCCCTTTCTGTCTCAAATCGGCTCCAGCGCGTCGCCTTCGCCTTCCTGTGTCTCGGGATGGTCCAGCTGGGCGTGGTCGCCTCCTGCACGCCGGAGCCGGCGCCCTACGCTGTGCGCGTGCCGATCAGCCGCTAGTCGAGCCAGGGCCTGAGATCGTAGCCGGCGCTGGCCCCGGCCTCGATCAGCTCCTCCTTCGGCGCGCCCCGCGCAAGCTGCACGCGGGCCCACACCGCCGCCGAGCGCGTGCCCGACCGGCAGAAGGCCAGAACCGGTCCGTCGCAGTCCTCGAGAACCTTCGACATCGCCGCTACGTCCGCGTCCGCCGGCTTTCCGCCGAACGGGACCGTGGCGTAGGCCAGCCCGGCCGAGCGGGCGGCGGCCTCCATCTGGGCTGATGTCGGCTGGCCTGGCTCCTCGCCGTCGGGCCGGTTGTTCACCACGGTGCGCACCCCGGCCTCGGCCACGGCGGCCATGTCCTCGGGCCGGACCTGAGGCGCGACGAAGAAGCCCTTGGCCAGCCGGCGCATCACTGTTCCCGCCGGACCCGGATGGCCGGGGCGTCCCCGACGTTCATCATGTAGCTGCCGAGCGCGGCGCGGCGGACGACGGCCGCCTCTCCGGCGCGGGGCCGGCCCCACATGCGGCCGTCGATCTGCCTCCAGACCGAGCCGTCCTCCATGGTGAAGACCCACACGTTGCGGTCGGCCTGCCGGGCCTGGGCCACGACGTAGGAGACATTGTCGATCTCCGGCGCCTCAACGGGTCCGTCCCCGCGGCTGAAGATGTCCAGATTGGGCATGGGGAAGCCGAACAGGCCCCGGCGCGTCTCCTCGACCTGGGCCCGGTCCAGCACCACGACGTCGCCGGCGCGCTCCGCCTCATCCAGGGCGGCGGCGGCGGCGTCATAACAGGCCAGGCGGGCGGCGCCGTCGGCGACCGCGCGGCAGGCGGCCAGCCGTTCCAGCGCGTCGGCGCGCTGGGCGTCCTGGGCCTGGGCGGCGCCCGCGGCCAGCAGGCCGGCGATCAAGAAGGCGATGGTGTGGGGAAATCTGCGCATATCGGAATCCGGGCGCGGCGCGCCCCCGCGGCGGCCGCGG
>NZ_JANJTL010000012.1 GCF_024711105.1 Brevundimonas sp.
GGTTGCGCCCTTAAGGCCAAGCTCTACATTCGTCGCAGAACCGGTTGCGGTTTTCGCGGCCGGAGGGAGAGCCTGACATGTTCGACACCGCCAGCCTCGGCGCGCATGCGCCGCGCGTCCTCAGCGTCCTGCGTATGGTCTCCGGCCTGCTCCTGACCCTGCACGGGACCCAGAAGCATTTCAGCTTCCCCGCCCGCGAGGGGCCGGCTCCGGACGCCTTCAGCCAGATGTGGCTCGGCGGCTGGATCGAGATCATCACCGGCCTGCTGATCCTGCTGGGGCTGTTCACCCGTCCGGCGGCGTTCCTGGCGTCCGGCACCATGGCCGTCGCCTACTGGCAGTTCCACGCCCCCGGAAACCTGTACCCCACTCTGAACGGCGGCGACGCGGCGATCCTGTACTGCTTCGTCTTCTTCTACCTGATCTTCTCGGGCCCCGGCCCCTGGAGCCTGGACGCAGCCCTGCGCAAGCGCGCCTAGCACCGATCTGGCGCCCCCGGGCCTATCCGGGGGCCCTCGACCTCAGTTCTTCAGCCGGTAGCCGGTCTTGAAGATCCAGGCGACGATAGTCAGGCAGACCGCCAGAAAGCCGCAGATGGCCAGCAGGCTGATCTCCACCGGCACGTCGCCCCTGCCGTAGAAGGTCCAGCGGAAGCCCGAGATCAGATAGACGATCGGATTGAACAGGCTGACCGTCCGCCACAGGCCCGGCAGCATGTCGATCGAATAGAAGGCGCCGCCCAGAAACGTCAGGGGCGTCACGATCAGCATGGGCACCGCATTCAGCTCCTCAAACCCCTTGGCCCAGACGCCGAGGATGAAGCCGAACAGCGAGAAGCTGAGCGCCGTCAAGACCAGGAAGGCCAGCATCAGGGCCGGGTGTTCGATCCTCAGCGGGGTGAACAGGGCCGCGGTCCCCAGGATGATCAGGCCCAGGATCACCGACTTGGTCGCCGCCGCCCCGACATAGGCGGTGACCAGCTCGAAGGGCGACACCGGGGCCGACAGCACCTCGTAGATCGTGCCGGTGAACTTCGGGAAGTAGATGGCGAAGGACGCGTTGAAGAGGCTGTTGGTGAACAGGCTCAGCATGATGAGGCCGGGCACGATGAAGGCGCCGTAGGCCGTGCCGTCGACCTCGTTCATCCGGCTGCCGATAGCCGCGCCGAAGACCACGAAATAGAGCGAGGTGGTCACGACCGGGGTGACCAGGCTCTGCCACAGGGTGCGGCGCGCCCGCGCCATCTCGAACTTGTAGAGCGCCGCGACGGCGTGTCCGTTGAAGGGCATCAGGCCGCCTCCTCGCGCCGATGGACGAGGTCCACGAAGATGTCCTCCAGCGAGCTCTGGCGGGTGTTCAGGTCCTTGAAGCCGATCCCGAGGTCGGCGAGCCGGCGCAGCAGGGAGGGCACGCCCGTTCGCTCGGCTGTGGCGTCGAAGACGTATTCGAGCTCATTGCCCTCGTCCTTCAGCTCGAGGACCCAGTCGGAAAGCCCCTCGGGCAGCGCCGCCAGCGGCTCCTGCAGCTGGAGCGTCAGGGTCTTCTTGCCCAGCTTCTTCATCAGGGCGGTCTTTTCGTCGACAACGATCAGCCGGCCCTTGGAGATCACCCCGACCCGGTCGGCCATCTCTTCGGCTTCCTCGATATAGTGGGTGGTCAGGATGACGGTGACGCCCTGCTCTCGGAGGTCCCGCACCAGGTTCCACATGTCGCGGCGCAGCTCGACGTCCACGCCGGCGGTCGGCTCGTCGAGGAAGAGGATGGTCGGCTCGTGCGACAGGGCCTTGGCGATCAGCACCCGGCGCTTCATGCCGCCCGACAGCGTCATGATCTTGTCGTTGCGCTTGTCCCACAGGCTGAGCGCGCGAAGGACCTTCTCGATGTGCGCCGGATTGGGCGCCTTGCCGAACAGGCCGCGGCTCAGCGAGACGGTCGACCAGACGCTCTCGAAGGCGTCGGTGGTCAGTTCCTGCGGGACCAGGCCGATGCGAGCGCGCGTCTCGCGATAGTCCTTCTGGGTGTCGAAGCCATCGGCCGTGACCTTTCCCGCCGACGGCGTGACGATGCCGCAGACGATCGAGATCAGCGTCGTCTTGCCGGCGCCGTTGGGGCCCAGCAGGGCGAAGATCTCGCCCTTCTGGATGTCGAGGTCGGTCGGCTCGAGCGCGACCACGCCGGTGGCGTAGGTCTTGGCCAGCCCCCGGATCGAGAGAATGGGTTCCATACGGCTCAGGTAGGCCGCGGCCCCGCTGGACTCAACCCTCTAGAAAACAGGGATATTAGCCGCCGCCGATCGCCGCCATCGCCAGACCGGTCGCCCAGCCCGCCGCGGTGCCGACGATGTAGCCCAGCACCGCCAGCAGCACGCCGACCGGCGCCAGGGACGGATGGAAGGCCGCCGCCGCCACCGGGGCGCTCGCTGCGCCGCCGATGTTGGCCATGGAGCCGACGCCGAGGAAGAAGCTCGGCGCCCGGATCAGGCGCGCCACGGTGAACATCAGGATCACGTGGACCAGCATCCAGACCCCGCCGATCAGGAAGTAGACGGGCGTGTCCAGAATGGCCGCGATGTTCATGTTCAGGCCGACGGTCGCCACCAGGATGTAGACGAACACCGAGCCGACCTTGGAGGCGCCCGGCCCTTGCAGCTTCTTGACCGGGGTGAAGGACAGCAGCACCCCGATGATCGTGGCGACCAGCACCAGCCAGAAGAAGCTGGAGTCGAGCGACAGACGGTCGAGCTGCGGATAGGTCTCCCCAAACCAGGTCGCGAGCGGATCGGCGATGGCGTGGGCGGCGCCCACCGCGCCGAAGCCGACCGCCAGGATCAGCATGAGGTCCTTGAGCACCGGGATGCGGGCGTTGGCCTGCTCGATGGCCTCGGCCTTGGCGCGCACCTCCTCGACCACCGACGAGTCGGCCTTCAGCCAGCGGTCGACCCTCACCTGGTTGGCGGCGATCCACAGGACCACGGCCATCCAGATGTTGGCCACGATGACGTCCACGGCGATCCAGATCGAAAAGACGTCCGGTCCCGCCCCGAAGATCTCGTAGAGCGCCGCCTGGTTGGCCGAGCCGCCGATCCAGCTGCCGGCGACCGTGGCCATGCCGCGCCAGATCGCCTCCGGCCCGCTCCCCAGCAGCTCCGGCGCCAGCACGCTGGTCAGGAAGATGGCGATGGGGCCACCGATCATCACGCCGATGGTGCCGGTGAAGAACATGATCAGCGCCTTGGGACCCAGCCGCATCGTGCTGGGCAGGTCCGCCGACAGGGTCAGCAACACCAGCGCCGCCGGCAGCAGGTAGCGCGAGGCCACGAAATAGAGCTGCGATTCCTCCGGATCGATCACCCCGAAGGTCGTCAGCAGGCTCGGCAGGAAATAGCAGAGCAGCAGCGGCGGGATGATGCCGAAGAACTTCTGGACCGCGCCGTTCTTCAGGCCGGAGGCCCAGAAGACGAACCCGAGGATGAGAGCCAGCAGGCCAAAGGCCACGGCGTCGTTGGTGACCAGCGCTGTGGTCTGGGCGGCGGCGTCTTCCATGAGGGCTCCGTTTCGTCGCTCGAACTCGACCATAAACCCGCCCAAGGACGATCAGGCAAGCGCAGGCCATTGCGGAATCCCGTCCGGCGCTCGATCTTGAGCCGATAACGGGGCGAGGCCGCGCATGCGTTTTCTGAATTCCTTGAGCGGCCGTGTGCTCCTGTCGCTGGCCTTCGGCCTCGGCCTCGGCGCCTGGCTGCACGCCTCCAGCGAGCCCCTGCCCTGGCTGGTCTCGACCGCCGAAGCGATCGGCGGCGTCTGGCTGGGCGGCCTGCAGATGACGGTGGTGCCGCTGGTGCTGGCGCTGCTGGTCGTCGGCGTGGCGGCCGTGTCCAACGCCCTGGCGGCCGGACGGCTGACCGCGCGGGCGATCGCCTGGTTCACCGCCCTTCTGGTCGCCGCCATCACCCTGACCCTGGTCGGCGTTCAGGCGGCCCTGGCGCTCTGGCCGGTCGATCCGCTCAGCGCCCAGGCCCTGGTCGCCGGAGCCCCCGGCGTGGAGGAAGGCCAGGGCGCCCAGGCCCTGGAGTTCGGCGCCTGGCTCCGGTCGCTGGCGCCGTCGAACCCGGTGTCCGCGGCGGCGGACAACGCCATCCTGCCGCTGGTGATCTTCGCCCTGTTCTTCGCCTTCGCGGTGACGCGCCTGCCGGAGCACCATAGGGAGTTGATCGTCCGGTTCTTCGACGCGATCGCGGACGCCATGATCGTGATCGTGCGCTGGGTGCTGTGGGCCGCGCCGCTCGGCGTCTTCGCCCTCGCCCTGACTCTGGGCCTTCGCGGTGGCCTGGGGTCGACGGGCGCCCTGTTCCACTATGTTCTACTGGTTTCGCTCGGCTGTATCGCCGTCGCCCTGGCCAGCTACCCGCTCGCGGTGATCTTCGGCCGCGTCCCGCTCGGACGCTTCGCGCGCGCCATCGCGCCCGCCCAGGTGGTGGCTTTCTCGACCCAGTCTTCGCTCGCGACCCTGCCGGCCATGGTGGAGCGGGCGCGCGACCACCTCGGCGTGCCCGAGCACGTCGCCGGCCTGGTCCTGCCCCTGGCGGTCGCGGTTTTCCGCCTGACCAGCCCGGTGGCGAACCTGTCGGTCGTGCTGTTCATCTGCCACGTCTCGGGCGTGGAGCCATCTCTGGCCCAGCTGATCGCCGCGGGCGTGGTGGCGTTTGCGGTGTCGATCTCCTCGGTGGGCCTGCCCGGTCAGGTGTCCTTCTTCGTCTCGATCGCGCCGATCTGCCTGGCCATGGGGGCGCCGATCGAGCTCCTGCCGCTGTTGCTGGCGGTGGAGATCATCCCGGACATCTTCCGCACCGTGGGCAATGTCTCGGCCGACCTCGCGGTGACCGCCATCCTCAATCGCGGCGCGGAACCCGCTGAAGGAGCCGAGCCTCCCACGGCGTGATCGCTAGGTCCGGCAGGCGCGTCATGGCCGCCTCCTCGGGTGTGCCGTTGATGATCCAGGCGACCTGCCGTCCGTCGCGCTGGTTCCAGAACAGGCCCGACACCAGCCCGTAGGCCTCGCCGAAATGTCCGCGCCAGTCGTCTGAGCCGGGCCCGAAGAAGGCGTCGCTGACCCCGCCCCCGGCCGCCTGAGCATGCAGGCCATAGCGGGTAATCAGGCCCCGGTCCGTATCGCCGTTCGGAGCGGACGGATCGAAGGACCAGACCGGCTCGCTCATCCGGGCCACGCTCTCGACGGACAGCGGCCCCTGGCCTCGCGAGAACATCATGCCGAGGCGATCGAGGTCGCTCACGCTGGCCCGCAGGCCGCCTTGGGGCGAGAAGGCGAAGCCGTTCTCGCCCGACCGATAGTCGTCTGCCATGATGCCCGGCTGGTCCGGGTCGGGATTGATCCAGACCGCCGGCGCGCCGGCCACTTCGCCGTCGACCTCCGCCGTCCACACACCCTCGACGAGACGGCAGCAGGCCGAGGCCCGGTCGCGCTTGGCCTGGCTCACGCCGCTCCAGTTGTACCCGACATCGAGACCGAGCGGCTCGAACAACAGGCGACGCATCAGCCGGTCGAAGCGTTCGCCGGCGGCGCGCTCCATGACCTGGGCCAGCACCGCCACATTGGCGTCCGCATAAACGAACCAGCCGGGCGGCTGGTCCACCGGTGACCACCAGCTGCCCCCCGCCGCCAGGGCGCCGTCAGGGACCAGGGCTTCCTCGAGCCGTCGGCCCAGCGGCACGGGAAAGGTGTCGCCGTTTCTGAGACCGGCCGTGTGTGAGGCCAGGCGCCTCGCGGTGATCGCCGCGTCGGGAAACAACGGGTGGCGCAGTCGGAATCCGAGCAGGTCCGAGACGTCGTCGTCCAGCGACAGCCCGCCGTCCTCGACCAGCCGCATCAGGCCTGCGGTGGCGATCATCTTGGAGATCGAAGCGACTCTGACGGGCGTATCGACGGTGAAGGGCCTGAACCGGCCCCGATAGACGCCCTGGCCCAGCGCCTCTTCGGTGATTTTCACACCCGTCGCATCGCGCACGATCAGGCCCGCGCCCAACACCGAGCCCGGCTGGTCCGGGTCCACCAGGCTCTCCAGCGCCTGTCGCGCCGAGGCGGGCGCCGCCAGTGCGGCGGCGAGCGCGATCAGGAGCGAGCGGCGGTCCAGCGGCATGGACGCATCGTTCGCGTCGGCGGCGGCAGTACGCAAGCGGATTGCGCGAACCGCCAGGTATCGGCTATCGCCGCGCACATGTCCGAGACTCCGCCCGACCGCCTGTCCAGCAATCCCAACAGCCCCTACTACGACGAGGCCATCCTGATGCGCGGCGTCGGCGTGCGCTTCAACGGCCAGGAAAAGACCAACGTCGACGAGTACTGCGTGTCCGAGGGCTGGGTGAAGCTGGTCGCGGGCAAGGCGCTGGACCGTCAGGGCAATCCCATGACGATCCGCCTCAAGGGCGTGGTCGAGCCGTTCTTCCAGAAAGAGGAACAGGGCTGAGCGCGGCGCGTTTCCCCGGCGACGCTTGATTTTTGGGCGGGTTTGGGGTCTTAGAGGCCTCGCCCTCCCAGGCCCTCCCCCAAGGATTCATGAACGCTAAAGTCCAGCCCGGCTTCGCCGACCGGCTTTCGGCTCAGGCCGAAGCCAAGAAAGCTCTCCTCGCCAAGTTCAAGCCCAAGGCCGCGGTGACCGCCCCTGAGGGCGCCCTGACGCGCGAACAGGTCAAGGCCCAGGAGCGCGAAGCCGCCCGGGTGGCCCGCGCCGAGGCCAAGGCCGCGGCCGAGGAGCTGCGCCGTCAGCAGCAGATGTCGCGCGCCGCCAGCGCGCTCGCGGACGCCCAGGCTGCGCTCGAGGCCAAACGCGCCGCGCGCAAGGACCGCAAGGCCGCCGAGAAGGAAGAAGCCCGCCTGCGCAAGCAGCTCCGCCGGGCCTGATCAGCCTCGTTCGAACAGGGCGATCTCCGCCCCGTGATAGCGGGTCAGGGCGAACTGCGCGTAGCCCAAGCGCTCCGCCAGCCTGACCGAGGGGCCGTTGCCCGGCTCGATCATGCAGACCGTGCGGCCGATGCCGTTTGCGTCCGCCCATGCCAGGACGGCGCGCATGGCCTCCGCCGCGAAACCCTGCCCCTGCGCCCAGGGCGCCAGGCTCCAGCCGGCTTCGGGCGTGTCGCCGAACGGCGGATCGAGATCCCGGCCTCCATTGAGCAGACCGAGGTCGCCGACGTAGCGGCCCTCGTGCGTTCGCGCGCACCAGAAGCCGTAGCCCAACAGCGACCAGAAGCCGCCATATCGCATCAGGCGCGCCCAGGATTCCTCGCGGGTGGACGGCCGCCCGCCAATGAAGCGGACGATCTCCGGATCCGCCCACATTGCGGCCAGATCTTCGAAGTCTGAGAGCGCGTGCCCCTTCAAGACAAGGCGTTCAGTGCGCAGTTCGGGGGCGGCGGCGTGGCGACTCATGACGCCGAGCTTGCCGTGCTCGCAGCCGGTTGGCGAGACGAGGAAGCGGGGCGCCCCCACGGCGGCG
>NZ_JANJTL010000016.1 GCF_024711105.1 Brevundimonas sp.
GCCCGCTCGCACGCGGGGCTGATCCTCGACGCCGGCCAGATGATCAACCGCCTGCTGGACGATCTCCACGACCACGACCGGCTCGAGGCGGGCCGCATGGAGATCGAGCCGGTCGTCTTCAATCTTCGCGACCTGATCGCCCGCGCCTGCCGCTTCTGGCAGGGTCAGGCGCGCGCCAAGGGACTGCGCCTCCTGATCGAGGGCGGGCGCAGCCTGCCGGCCTGGGTCGTGGGCGACCCGGTGCGCATCCGGCAGGTCCTCAACAATCTTCTGTCCAACGCGGTGAAGTTCACCGCAGACGGCGAGGTGCGCGTGCGCCTCAAGGCCTGGGAGGCCGAGGCCGGCGGCGCCTCCCTGCTCATCGAGGTGGCTGATACCGGCCCCGGCATGGACGTCGACCAGATTTCGCGGCTGTTCCGGCCCTTCGACCAGACCAAGGCCGGCGTCAGCGGCCGTCATGGCGGGTCGGGCCTCGGGCTTTGGATCAGTCGCCAGCTCGCCCAGCTGATGGGCGGCCGGCTGTGCGTGCGCAGCGCGCGTGGCGAGGGCTCGGCCTTCACCCTGGCGGTGACCCTGCCGATCGCCGAGGCGCCGGTGGTGGCGCCGGCCCTGCCGGGCGCCGATACCTACGGCGCGGGCTTTGCGCCCTTGTCCAGGATAGCCCCCGAGCCGGCGCCCGCGCCCGTCGCCACGGCGCCGGTGTCGGCGGAGCCCGAACCCGAGCCCGAGATCGAGCCCGTCGAGGCGTCCGAGGACGAGGGCCGGCCGCTGAAGGTGCTGATCGTGGACGACCACGACATCAACCGGCGCGCGGTCCAGCTCATCCTTCAGCCGCTCGGCTGCGAAATCGCCCAGGCGGCGGACGGCATGGCCGCGCTCGCCGCCGCCGCGACCGAGCCGTTCGACGTGATCTTCATGGACGTCCGCATGCCCGAACTGGACGGGCGCGAGACCACGCGGCGCCTGCGCGCGACCGACGGTCCGAACAAGGATGTCCCGGTGATCGCGGTCACCGCCGACACCTCCGAGGAGGACGTCAAGGCGTGCGCCGCGGCGGGCATGACGTGGTTCGTCGCCAAGCCGCTGACGCCTGCCAGCCTGCTCGGCGCGCTCGAGGCGGTCCTGACAGGGCAGGCCGAACTGGCTGCGCCCGAGACCCGCGCGGCCTAGCTCCACGAAAAAGGGCGGCCCCTCGGACCGCCCTCTCCCCGCGACCTGGAGGTCGGATCAGTTGAAGGTGAGGTTGCTCACCTGGCAGACGTTGATCTGGCGGCGGTCGACGACGTCGCCGTCGGCGAAGCGGGCGCGGATGTCGAACAGGCAGGCGCCGGTGCCGTCATCGAAGTCCACCACGATGCCACGGCCCGACGGGATCACGCTGGAGCCCAGCAGGTCACCGCCCCAGTCGGCGCGGCCCGAGTTGGTCGAATAGAGGTGGGTAAGGGTCACGCCGGTGTTGTTGATGATCCGCACTTCGCGGTTGTAGCCGTCCTGGGCCAGGGCGCCCGTGCCGATGGCGGCGATGATGGCCGCACCGATGAGCGCGCGGCGAGCGTACTGAAGCATTTGTATTCCCCCGAGGCCGTAGAAGGCCGTGTTTCAACCCGAGGAAGCCGGGCGAAATTCATCGTCCGCCAAAAATCGACGTTTTACGAGTCTCTTTCGACAGGCGGAATGACGCACCCGGCACGCGCGGATTGGGGGTTCAGGGGCGTTCATCCCCTTGCGGCGCGTGCGGACTTTCCCATATGGCCGCCATGGGTTCCGTCGGGCTTTTCGGCGGAACGGCAGACGTGAACCTCAAAGGGGACGGGCGCTGACGGCGCTGAATGGTCAGGCCGCTGATCCGTCCGCCGAAACGGAGACTAGAGAAACGCCCATGAGCAAGATCATCGGCATCGACCTCGGCACCACCAACTCGTGCGTCGCGGTGATGGACGGGAAGAACCCCAAGGTCATCGAGAACGCCGAGGGCGCCCGCACCACCCCGTCAGTGGTGGGCATCCTCGAGGACGGCGAGCGCATCGTCGGTCAGCCGGCCAAGCGCCAGGCCGTGACCAACCCGGCCAACACCTTCTTCGCCATCAAGCGCCTGATCGGCCGCACCTTTGACGACCCGGTGGTCGCCAAGGACAAGAAGATGGTGCCCTACGAGATCGTGAAGGGTCCGAACGGAGACGCCTGGGTCCGCGCTCACGGCAAGGACTATTCCCCGCAGGAAATCTCCGCCTTCATCCTGCAGAAGATGAAGGAGGCCGCCGAGGCCCACCTCGGCGAGACGGTCACCAAGGCCGTCATCACGGTCCCGGCCTATTTCAACGACGCCCAGCGTCAGGCCACCAAGGACGCGGGCAAGATCGCCGGGCTTGAGGTCCTGCGCATCATCAACGAGCCGACCGCGGCCGCGCTGGCCTATGGCCTGGAGAAGAACGAAGGCAAGAAGATCGCCGTCTACGACCTCGGCGGCGGCACCTTCGACGTCTCGATCCTGGAGATCGGCGACGGCGTCTTTGAGGTGAAGTCGACCAACGGCGACACCTTCCTGGGCGGCGAGGACTTCGACCTGCGCCTCGTCGACTACCTGGCTGACGAGTTCAAGAAGGAGCAGGGCGTCGACCTGCGCCAGGACAAGCTGGCGCTGCAGCGCCTGAAGGAAGAGGCCGAGAAGGCCAAGAAGGAGCTGTCCTCGGTGACCTCCTACGAGGTCAACCTGCCCTTCATCTCGATGAACGCGTCGGGCCCGCTGCACCTCAACATCAAGCTGTCGCGCGCCAAGCTGGAAGCCCTGGTCGAGGACCTGGTCCAGCGCACCATCGAGCCCTGCCAGAAGGCGCTCAAGGA
>NZ_JANJTL010000147.1 GCF_024711105.1 Brevundimonas sp.
CGATCGCAACGGCGCCCAGGCGGACTTCTCCGCCAGCCTCGGAGCCAATGTCACCTCAAGCCGTGGCGACACCCTCGGTCGCGCTGTCGGCTTCGCCCGCGACAGCGCTTCGGGCGCCCGCTACGTCCTGGTCCAGGGCGCCGATGGCGTGGTTCGTGGCGTGCGTACGACCGACCTCGAAGTCCAAGGCGACGGCTCGCTGAACAGCGAACTGACCGCCTACAGCTTCCGCCGCCTGCCGGAGCAGGGCTCCAGTGGAACGGCGGACGACACACGTCGTGGGCAGGACTGAAGTCCACTGATCCCTGCTAGGCCCCGCCCAACGGGCGGGGCCGTTTCGTAGCAGCGAAGTAGGCTGTCCCGATCCCAGGGGATGGCGCGGAACCCGAACCCGGTGAGCGCGTTGACGGCTTTCTGTAGTGTCGGGGGACGGACGATTGAAAGGTACAGCTGAGAATGAGGCGTGGCGCCTGGGCAGCCTTATCGAGGCCTTCCCCCTACCCGCGTTTGAAGTCGATCGCACTGGCGCTGTCCTGAGCGCCAACCGCGCGGCCGAAGATCTCCTGAACCTCCCTCGAAGCCGGATGGTCGGGTCCCGATATGACCAGCCCGTCTTGGACGTCTCCGAAGTGGATGGGGCGCCTATCGACTTTGAGCGCTCACCGGTGCCGCGTGCTCTGGCCGGAGAGACCGTTCGCGATCATCCGGTGCGCGTCAAAGTGGAGGGAAGAGACGCGCCCCTATTCCTATGTCTAAGCGCATCGCCGTTGCGCGATGACCACGGCGATGTGTGCGGCGCCGTTGTCACGGCTCACGACATCACCGGACAGCATCTCGCCGAGGACCAGCTAAAGCAGAGCCAGTCGCGTCTCAACGCTGTCCTCAACAACACCACTATGGCGGTTTTCGTCATGGATGAGCGACAGCACTGCATCTACGCCAACACTGCCGCCGAGCTGCTGACTGGGTATCGTTTTGACGAGATGCAGGGGCGGCCATTGCACGATGTCGTCCACCATACACGACCCGACGGCTCGCACTTCCCGCTCGAGGAATGCCCGATAGATCGGGCGTTCCCCGAGGACAACCAGGTTCAGGGCGAGGAAATGTTCGTCCATGCGGACGGATCGTTTTACCCAGTCGCCTTCACGGCCTCTCCGATCCGCGACGACGCATCTCGAACGGTCGGCACGATCATCGAAGTGCGTAATATCAAAGAGGAGCAGGGGCGTCGAAGAGCCCTAGAGATACTTAGCCACACGGCCGCCGCAGTGGCAGGAGAGCACGATCTCGACCGTCTGGTTCAGACCGTCGTAGATGCAGGCGTCGAAATATCCGGCGCTGCGTTCGGCGCGTTTTTCTATAACGTTCTAGACGAGGCCGGCGCGCGGTACACTTTATATACCCTCTCCGGCGCGCCTCGAAGCGCGTTCGAGCAATATCCGATGCCCCGTGCGACGGCGGTGTTTCACCCGACCTTCACCGGCGAGGGCGTGGTGCTCGCCGACGATATTCTCCGGGATCCGAGATACGGCCAGAACGAGCCCTACAACGGTATGCCGGACGGTCACCTTCCCGTCCGCAGCTATTTGGCGGTTCCGGTCAAGTCTCGCTCCGGCGAGGTGCTCGGCGGGCTGTTCTTCGGCCATCAGGACCCCGGGATCTTCACATCCGAGCATGCGGATAGAGTTCAATCGCTCGCCAACCAGGCGGCTGTTGCGATCGACAATGCCCGTCTGTTTCAGGCCAACCAGCGCGAACTGGAGCAGCGCTCTCGAGCTGAGGCCGGCCTGCGCGAACTCAATAGTGAGCTCGAACGTCGGGTCGCAGATGAGGTCGCGGAGCGCACCAGGGCCGAAGAAGCCCTTCGGCAGGCCCAGAAGATGGAGGCTATTGGCCAACTCACCGGGGGGGTGGCTCACGACTTCAATAACCTTCTGACCGTGATCATGGGCGGGCTGGAAATCGTCCGCCGCAGTGACAGCCTGGACGCGAGGGGTCGACGTTCGGCGGACCTTGCGTGGCAGGGCGCGCAGAGGGCGGCGACATTGACTAGCCGTCTGCTGGCCTTTTCGCGCCGACAGGCGCTCCAGCCGAAGCCGCTGGATCTGAACGTGGTCGTTCGAGATCTCACCGACCTGTTGCACCGAACGCTGGGTGAGCAGATCGAACTTGAGGGCGTGCTTGCGCCCCGACTTTGGCGCGTGGAGGCCGACCCGGGGCAGTTCGAAAGCGCCCTCGTGAACCTTGCCGTCAATGCGCGCGACGCCATGCCCTCGGGCGGCAAGCTGACAATCGAAACGTCCAATGCTTCGCTCGACGACGCCTATCAGGCCGTCGACGCCGAGGTGGTGCCCGGCCAGTATGTCATGGTGTGCGTCAGCGACACGGGATGCGGCATTGATCGGGATACCCTGACGCGCGTCTTCGAACCGTTCTTTACGACCAAGGAGGTAGGCAAGGGCACTGGGCTGGGCCTGAGCATGGTCTACGGCTTTGTGAAGCAATCCGGTGGCCACGTGACCATCTACAGCGAGCCGGGCGAGGGCACGACGGTCAAGATGTATTTCCCGAGATACTACGGAGACCTGACTGCCGAGCAGGAAAACCCGGTAGATAGAATGATCCCGGAGGCGGTCTCTGGCGAGGTCATTATCCTGGTGGAGGATAACGAGGACGTACGAGCCTACAGCAGCTCAGTTCTGCGTGAACTCGGCTACGAGGTGCTCGAAGCCGCCGATTGCGAGGCCGGTCTGGCCTTGGTGAAGTCTGCCCCAAGGGTCGATCTGCTTTTCACGGACGTTGTGCTACCGGGCCGAAGCGGGCGAGAACTCGCAGATGCCGCCTCCGCAGCGCGGCCAAATCTCCGAGTGCTGTTCACGACAGGCTATTCAAGAAACGCCATTATTCACCAAGGGCGACTTGATCCCGGCGTTCATTTGTTACCGAAACCGTTCACGTTCGAGCAACTCGCATGTCGGGTTCGTGATATTCTTGACCGACCGTAGGCACAGCTGCCCTGAAGGCGTAATAGCTATTCTAGCATGAGGTTTCGTCGAGCCGTCCGGCGTCGGGCTTCTGCAGATTTGCTCTTGACCCAATCTGCGCAGTCGGCGCAACGGGGCGGCCCGCTCAGCGTCTATGTCGAACGGACCTCGCTGCCCCACTAGACAGACCCGCCTCTGAGCCTGGCCGCCAGAGACCGCAGCACCTCAACCTGAATGTCGGTGGCCGGATGATCAAAGGCGAACTTGACGCCAAGCTCCCAGTCGCTTCGCCACACGACTTTCCCGTCGTAGCTCTGTCCGCCGACCTCCAGACGCACCAGGTCAGGGATGATCGATGGCGGGCACGACGATCGGACTCGGGCTCCCTCGTCGTGGATGTCGCGAACCACCCCCTGATGACGCTCGCCGAAGATGCCGTGAACAAGCGTGCAGGCCAGCGCGGTGCGGTCGCGCCGCTTCCGCCTCCGAGACTCCGGCTTCGGCTCAGTCAGCGGAGCGACAACCTCGGCGGCCATAGCGAGGAAGGCACGATCGGACATGAGCAGACTTTAGTGCCTGCGGCTTGGCTAAGGATTAACCGCGTCGTACGGCTTGGATAGCCGAGCCGCTTATTGGCAGAACCCTCAGTCAGAAGGCATCAACTTGCATTTCTGAGATTGAGTTTCGATAAAAGTCGCCACCCCAAATTAACAGCCACCCCCCGTTGGGGGATCGGACAGCAACGTGTCGAAGATCGAGTACTTGCGGGCAGAGGCCGGGCGTTGCCGCCGACTGGCCGACAGCATTTCCGATGAGGTGACGGCGCGATCGCTGCACGCCTTGGCTGACTCCTACGAGGAACAAGCGGTTCAGTTGGAGACCCAGGCGGACGACCCTCTAGACGATCAGGCGACTGCATAACTCGCACTCCTGGTGAGGGAGGTGCGGAAACACACTTGCTCAAGTCGAAAGCCCCCGGGTTTCCCCGGGGGCCGGCGCCTACCGAATGGCTATGCGGCCTCTGCGGCGCCTCTCAGCCTTCCGGTTGCAGGTTGCCGTCGCGGTCAAACCGGTCGCTGCGAGCCTCCGGTTGGCCGGGTTGCGGCGCACTGCCCGGGGCCACGCTCCGCTGCTGAGGCAGGCGACGGAACTGATAGGCGGTCAGGTTCGCCATGAGCTCGCCAGTTCCGTTGCCCGAGATGGACGTGGCATCCACGCCGCGGACCACGCCATCGGCGCCACGGACCAGCAGCTGCTGGGCCTGGCCGGCCGAGTTGCGCGCCACGCCAACCAGTTGGCCGAGGTTGTCGCCGCCGCTGGAGCGCACGGAGGCCCCGATCGAGGCGTCGAAGTCGAAGGATGCGCCGTTCCGGCTGGCATCGGCCGACGCGTCGGCGTCAGCCCGCGCGCGGGCGTCCAGATCACGGGCGTCACGGACGGTGTCCCGGGCGGCGTCGCGGGCGTCGCGCACGGTGTCGCGGGCGAAGTCGGTGGTGCCGCGGACGGTATCGCGGACACCGAGGTCGCCGGTCCGCACGCCGAGGCCACCGGTGATATTACCGCCCACGCCCCCCACTACCTGGGCGGAGGCCGGGGCCGCGAAAGCAATCAGGGCGGCGCCGGCCAGCAAAGCGGTCATACGCATGAGAAATGTCTCCAGACGCGTGGCTCAGGACCACGCGGCGGAGGAACGCGGCACATCGAGGACTGTTCCTAAGGCGGAGCTTACAGATCAACAGCTTAGCAGCAGAGCGGCTCGCTAGATCGATCGACTAGGGCAGGGAGTTGCGACTCCCAGGCTGTTCGATCGCCAGCCATTCCCGATCCGCGAGATCAGCCGCCGAGCTGAGCAGGGCTCCCAGGTCGAGATGTCCCGCCTCGCGGGCGAGGAAGGCCAGCCGGTGGGCCGTGCTGCCGATGTACCCAAGGGTTTCGGCCATGTCGTTCATATGTCCCCCGGCGCTAAGCGTCTGATCCGTTCTTTGGATCAGGACCTTGGATCATACCACCCACACTAGAAACGACCGTTTTCGGATCCCGCAAGCTTGTCCACAGGTTCCGCGTCGTTCGGAGATTTCCCGCATGTCACCACGTCTGTCCGAGCGGCCTATGGCTCGACTTCTGGGCGACGATCCGTGCACACTTAAACCGTGCACGATCCGTAGGGCATTGAGCTTAACAGCAATAGGGAATGCAGGCCCGGGCCTAGCGGCGAGTATGGCCCTCCCCTTCTGCTAACGAAAATGTCTGCGAAGCGGACGCAGAGGCCTATGGTGAGGTCTGTCACCACCGCCGAGGCGAAACAACGACCGTGCCCCATCGCGAAGCGCTCGACCTTATCCTCCAAACCTCGCTAGATGCGGTGGTCGTGATCGACGCCGTGGGCACGGTGACGGCCTGGAACGACGCCGCCGAGCGGGTCTTCGGCTGGTCGCGAGCGGAGGCGATCGGTAGTCCCATGGGACCTCTGATCATTCCGGCGCATCTCCGACCCGCCCATGAGGCGGGGATGAAGCGCTTCCTCGAGACCGGCCAGGGCCCAGTCCTGCGCAGGCGCATCGAGATCACCGCCTTGCGACGGTCGGGTGAAGAGTTCCCGATCGAGCTCATCATTACCCCGATGGGGCCGCTGGAAAATCTCCAGTTCCTGGCGTCCATCCGCGACATCTCCCCGGAAAAGGCTCTGCTTCGAACGCTCGAACGACGAGCGACTGAGGCCGGCCTCCTTCACCAAGTCGCCGCCGCCGCGTCGGAAACGAGGTCCCTGGACGAGATCGTCGCGCTCGCTCTCAGCGCTGTCTGTTCGCTCCTGAGCTGGCCAATCGGTCACGCCTTCCTCATCGAGCGAGACCGGCTGGTCGGCCACTCCTGGCACGGCGACCTAGCCGATCATGCCTTCCTAGTCGCCGTCACCGACGCGCGGACGTTTCAAAGGGGCGAGGGCCTGCCGGGCCGCGTTTGGGAGTCCGCTGCCCCTGAATGGATAGCCGATTGCGACAACACCAGCTTCATCCGCGGGAATAAGGACGACCTCGGCGTTGCGTCGGCTTTTGCCGTCCCGATCGTGACCCTCGGCGAAGTCGTGGCCGTGCTGGAGTTCTTCTCGCCTGCACCTCGCCCCCCCGACCCGGACCTGATCCGATCGGCTCAGACGATCGGCGCGCAGTTGGGCCGCGCGGTGGAAAGGCAGCGCGAAGCCGAGCACCAGAGCCTGCTGATGAGCGAACTCGCGCATCGGACGAAGAACCTCATGGCGATCATTTCCAGCCTCGTCAGCCAAACCTCACGCGGGGCCACTTCCCTCAAAAGCTACGTCTCGGAACTGCAAGGCCGGCTATCCTCGCTAGCCACAGCGCAAACAATCCTGGTTCGGTCTCAGTGGGAGCCGACCTCCCTGCATGTGTTGGTCAGAGATGTCGTCGGCCTGCACTGCCCTCCCGATGATCAGCCCTCACGGTGCAGGGCGCTGACCCCATGATCCCGGCCAAAATCGTGCTCAACCTGAGCCTCATCCTTCTTGAGTTGGCGACCAACGCCGTTAAATACGGCGCCTTCGCACAGCCGGGCGGATCGGTCGTTATCACGATCGGCTCTGACTTTGAGCGAGGTTCGCTTAGCCTTATCTGGCAGGAACGCGGAGGCCCCCCCTGCCACGACACGGGACGTGTCGGCTTTGGCACGCGGCTCATCGAAGCCAGCGTGCGTCACGACCTTCGAGGCCTCGCAAGCCGACGATACGAACCTTCCGGCCTAGTATGGGAGTTCGAGTTTGCTCTGCCTGATTGAGCCGCCATCTGAAGGCGAATGCTCCTGAAAAAGCGACTGTGGGCGGCCGTTGCTGTGCTAGGCGTCAGGCGCAGCCGCCAGGTCTCCGGTAGGACGGCGCTCGGCGCGCCCATGATCGCGAAGCTACGCCTCGTGCTGCGTCGGCTATGGTCTGGAGCGGTCCTAGGCGGGTTGCGCGAACCCCTCACGTTGGGTCCAGGCAGTTCGTCAGGCCGCACGAGCCGGAGGATCCTGCTCCGAACTCACGGCTGAGTTGATCGCAAGGTGCAGGTCTTCAATCCGCAGCGGCTTCGAAAGATGACCGTCGGCGCCCGCGCCGCGCCCCGCTTCAACGTGTTCCGGCAAAGCGTTGGCAGTCAGCATCAGGATCGGGGTGCGTTTGCGGCCTTGAGCCCCCTCCCGGGCGCGGATTTCCTTGGTCGCTGTCAGCCCGTCCATCACAGGCATCTGCATGTCCATCAGGATCACGTCGAATGCTTCGCGTTCCGCCGCAGCGACCGCTGCGGCGCCGTCCTCCACCTGGACCAGGTCGCACCCGGTGGGCGCAAGCATCACTTCCACAACCCGGCGGTTCACAGGGTGATCGTCCGCCAGCAAAATACGAAGACCGTGCGGCGCAGTAGTGTTCACGCTTTCCTTCTTGGAAGACATCGGAGCACGTGACGGGGGCAGAGGAAGCCGGGCCCAGAAGCACGAGCCACGTCCAGGAACGCTTTCGCATCCCACCTCGCCCTCCATAAGGGTCGCCAGCTCAGCACAGATGGAAAGCCCGAGGCCGGACCCCCCGTAGCGGCGTGTGATCGTCCCGTCCGCCTGCTCGAAGCGGCCAAAAATGGATGAGCATTGCGCAGGGTCGAAGCCGATCCCGGTGTCGCTTACCGTCAGCTTCACCCCGTCGGCGGAACTGGCGACTTCGACCACGATCTCGCCTCCGGTGGTGAACTTGACCGCATTCGAGACGAAGTTCGCGACGATTTGTCGAACCCGAATGGGGTCACCTATGAAGGCGCCGTCGGCTTCCCTAGCGATTTTGACGCCTAAGTTCGTTTGCTTCGCGCACGCCTGGGCCTCGTAAAGCGCCACGGTGGAACGAACCGTGTCGCCTAGATTGAAGTCGATGTGTTCGATCGCGAGCTTGCCGGCGTCGATACGCGCCAGGTCAAGCAGATCGGTCAGAAGGCGTTCCAGCGTCTCGCCGGACTCGCGGATCGTGCCCACCATCTCACGCGCCTCGACATCAAGCGGACGCTGCCCCAGCATCTGCGCCATGGCCACGACCCCGTTCAACGGGGTGCGTATTTCGTGCGACATGTTGGCCAGGAAAGTCGTCTTCGCCCTGTTGGCGGCTTCAGCCTTGCGGCGGTGCTCCTTGACGGCCGCCGAGCCCAACCGCAGCCGCTTGTGGGCCACGACCGCATTGACCGCGGTGCCGGCGCCGAAGCCGACAAGCAGGAGCATCGCCGCCTCCATTGCGGCCTTCTCGGCCAGCGGCGCTTCGAGTAGCCAGGGAAGCACGAGCAGGCCCAGCGCAGGCGGCACACCGCAGGCGATCATGTGGATGGGCGTACGAAAGCAGGAGCCGATCGCATAGACTGCGATCCCGGCCAGGAGAGATAGGGCAATGACGCTGGACGCCACAGATTGAGCTTGAAGGAGAAGAACGGCGCCGAAGGTCCAGCCGGACGCATTGCAAACCGAAGCCACCAGGCGCACACATCGGAAGAATACAGGGCTCCTGGCCATGCGTTCTCTGGAGATGGAGAGCGCTAGGAGGGACTCCGCGCCCAGCATCACCGTGAACCATGCCAGTACGTGAGTGATCGGCAGGGACTGAGCGAGGATCACCGACACCGCCAGGCCCAGGGCCAGCCGGCCCCACAGCTTCCTGCGTGTATGCGGAGCGGTTAGGTCAAATCCGTCGTCAAAACCCAGCCACTGCAGCACTTGCATTGGTTGCTCCCGTCCCCGGAGGACGTGTAGAGCTAAGTTGTTGAAGCTTCATGAAAGCTTCGTGGGGCGAGCATTAGGTTGGCCAACCGAGCCAGCTTTGAGGCGCCGCGAAGGCTAGACTGCGCACGACCACAAAAACATCAATCGCCCGCACGCCGCTCCGGCGCGGCCTGATGTTCGCTTCCCGGCAGAAAAGGTAACGGTTCGTCGAACGCGGTGATATGGCATTGCTGCTCGGGGGGGCGTCAGCACAGAACCGAACGGGGCAGGATCGGACCGTCTCCCTCCAGTCCTGACCCCAGTCGGAGCGGGCGCGGTCGACAGGCTGCGCCCCTCCTCATTGCCTAACTGAGCGTGGCCCCGTTTTCGCAGCATGTTGACCATGTCGGGCAGGGATGACCCAAAACGGCAAGCGGAGCGGTACCGCTGGCTCGCCGAACGGATCGCGGACAAGCGCATGGCCGAGGTCTTGCGCGCCCGCGCCGACGAGATTGAGTTGAAGCTTCAGTCCAGCGTTGGAGAGCGACGAGCGCCACCTATTCACTAGGTCCATCTCCACGACGGCATTGGCGAGGGTCGTCGGCGAAGGGGACGGCCGCATCCCATTGATGGCAGTTGCACGCCATTCTTCGAAGCAGTGCCAAATCCAGAACCGAGATCCGACCACGAGAGTATTCGATTGCGCGCCTGGCCTTGAGGTCGGTAGCCCCGGCCGTCACGGTTGTCCGCTGCACATTGAGGCTCGCGGCGACCTCCTCTTGGGTGAAGATGAAGGCCTGCTTCCCGTACCGCTCCGCCATGGAGAGAATGAAGGTAGCCAGCCGAGCCGCCGCAGGATGGGACATGGCGCATGCCAGCGCCCTCATAGCGCGGGCCTCGCGATCGTGAGCCAAACCGCGCACCTGCGCTCTCAACTCGGCGCTGCCTTCGGCCACCTCGTATAGAATATCGCTCGGCAGCACCGAGACAGCACCGGCGACCTTCACAATAACGGACCACCCGGCCGGTTGCCGCGCCAACGCCGGCGCCAATCCCGCCGCGCCTTCCGCTCCGATCATATACGTCTCCACCGGGCGACCTTCTTCCGTAGTGAAGGCGTTGGTGAGGAGTGCGGACAGAGGGAAATATACCTCTCGAACTCTTGAGAGCTGCGGGATCAGGATCTCCCCCCTCGAGACCTCGCGTATGCGCAAATGGGGGCCGAACCGCCTGAAGTCAGCCGACGGGAAAGACGCTAAAACCTGGTTGGTTGGCATCGCTTGCCTCAAACTCGAGACGGAAGTTACGAAAGTCTATACCGATTTTGCGGCATGCCGACACATCGCTAGTCGCCCCCCCGAAATGGAAGACGCGCGGCAGGGTCGCGCGCCGACAGCAGAAGCGGACGTCGGCTGTCTCGCGGCCCGGAGGGCCACCACCGATGGCTGGCATTTCACGACTGAACCATTTTGCCTTCCGCGCGTTTGAGTGGATCAGCAGAGGCGGGGGCCATGTCTGTAATCGACAAGCACAATGTGCGCATCTCCGGCGCGGGTGACCGGACGATGATCTTCGCGCACGGCTTCGGATGTGATCAGAACATGTGGCGACATGTGGCTCCCGCGTTCGAGGACCGCTTCCGCGTCGTCCTGTTCGACTATGTCGGGGCCGGGCCGACGGATCTCTCGCACTATGATCCTGATAAGTATGGGAGCCTCGACGGCTACGCCGACGACGTGGTCGCCATTGCCCGAGAGCTCGGCGTGCGGGACGGCGTGTTCGTGGGGCACTCTGTCAGCGCCATGATTGGTGTCTT
The DNA here is from genome assembly GCF_024711105.1 of Brevundimonas sp. Classification (GTDB taxonomy): domain Bacteria; phylum Pseudomonadota; class Alphaproteobacteria; order Caulobacterales; family Caulobacteraceae; genus Brevundimonas. The sequence goes on from NZ_JANJTL010000147.1 coordinate 10,519, forward strand.
AGCCGTCCGCAAAGACCCCGAGCTATTCGGCGACCTCGTCATGGTTGGCCCGTCGCCGCGCTATATCGATGACGAAAACTATATCGGGGGTTTCAGCGAGGCCCAGGTCCATGAACTTCTCGAGTTTCTAGACAGCAACCACCTGGGATGGTCGGAGGCTATGGCGCCGGTGATCATGGGCAATGGCGACAGACCCGAGCTCGGCCAGGAGCTGACCAACAGTTTCTGCCGCACCCACCCGGACGTGGCCCGCTGCTTCGCACGGGCGACATTCCTGTCTGACAACCGCGCGGACCTTGAAGGACTGGCGACGCGGACGCTGATCCTGCAGTGTTCGGAGGACGTTATCGCGCCCCGCGCGGTCGGCGAGTTCGTCCACGCGCGGCTGCCCAACAGCAGGCTGGTGGTGATGGAGGCCACAGGCCATTGCCCCAACCTCAGCGCGCCCCAGGAGACGATTTCAGCGATCCAGGCTTTTGTCTGAGCCGTGAGGGGCCGCCGTGACCTACTCCGGCTCTGACGAGGAACTGCTGGATCTCTTCGAGCATGCCCCCTGCGGTTATGTCGCGACAGACGCGTCGGGACGTATGACCGCTGTGAACGCCACGCTTGGCAAGTGGCTCGGTCAGGGGCCATCCGAACTGCTGGGACGCAAGTTCCAAGATCTGCTGAACATCGCGGGCAAGATCTACTTCGAGACGCACTTTGCTCCCCTCCTGCGCATGCAGGGCTTTTTCAATGAGGTGGCGCTCGATCTCGTCGCCGCGGACGGGTCGAAGACGCCGGTGCTGGTCAATGCGGTCGAGCGCCGGCGTGCTGACGGTTCAGCCGCCGGAATGCGCATCGCCGTGTTTAACGCCAGCGACCGGCGCCTCTACGAGAGCCAACTCCTCGACGCCCGCAGGCGCGCGGACACCCTCGCCGAGGACCTGCGCGTCCTGAACGTCAACCTGGAAGCCCGGGTGGCCGACGAAGTCGCCGAGCGCATGAAGGCCGAGGCCGCGTTGCGGCAGGCCCAGAAGATGGACGCCATCGGCCAGCTGACCGGCGGCGTGGCTCACGACTTCAACAACCTCCTGACTGTGATCATGGGCGGGCTCGACGGCATACGTAAGCACGTCGCGCTCCTGGAGCCTTCCGCCCCGGCCCAGAGGATCGAACGGTCGGCGGCGCTCTCGATGCAGGGCGCCCAGAAGGCCGCCACCCTGACCAAGCGGCTGCTGGCCTTCGCGCGTCGGCAACCGCTGGATCCGAAGCCGATCGACACCGGCAAGCTGGTCACCAGCCTGGCGGACCTCCTCCAGCGGACGCTGGGCGAAACGGTCAGTCTGGAGACCGTCAGCGGCGCGGGGCTTTGGCTAACACTGGCCGATCCGGATGAGCTGGAAAATGCGCTGGTCAATCTCGCCATCAATGCGCGGGACGCCATGCAGGGACAGGGCGGCGGGCGACTGACGATTGAGACGTCTAACGCCTTCCTCGACCACGACTATGTCGAGTCGATCACGGAACCGGTCAGTGCCGGACAGTACGTCCTGATCGCGGTGAGCGACACCGGTTGCGGCGTGCCGGAGGACGTCCTCGCGCAGGTGTTCGAGCCCTTCTTCACTACCAAGGCGGTCGGAAAGGGGACCGGGCTGGGGCTTAGCCAAGTCTACGGCTTCGTTCGCCAGTCATCTGGACACGTCAAGATTTACAGCGAGCCCGGCGTAGGCACGACCGTCAATATCTACCTCCCCCGGCTCAGCGGCGCCGAGGCGGCGGACGTGCCGGAGCGCGGTTCCGATGCCACCGTGGTTCATGGGGGGACCGAGACGATCCTGGTGGTGGAGGATCATGAGGAACTGCGGGCCTTCAGCGTCGCCACCCTTGCGGAGCTAGGCTACCGCGTCCTCAGCGCCGGCTCGGGGAGCGAGGCGATTGAGTTGCTCCGGCGCGAGCAGATCGACCTTCTGTTCACCGACGTCGTTCTCCCGGAAGGCATGAACGGCAGGCGCGTAGCAGATGCGGCGATCAACCTTCAGCCGCACCTCAAGGTGCTATTCACCACCGGCTATACGGCCAACGCTATCGTCCACAATGGCCGCTTGGATGCCGGGGTCGAACTGCTCAGCAAGCCATTTGCGGCCTCCGCGCTTGGCGCACGGGTCCGGCAAATCCTGGACCAATAGCGTCAGCTATGGGTGGGTCTCGACCGAACGCGGCAACAGACGCGTCGACTCTTCGAAAGCGGGGCCGTGGTCAACGCTCATTAGATGCAAGGACCGCAAAAGCGGATGATTGGCGCCTTCGCATCTGTTAGGTCAGCGACAGTCATCCTGTAACGAGCGAGGGGCGCATGGAACGGTCTGCGGCGGGTGTCTGGCTGGGCCGCTCGGACAAGGACGAGACCCTGCTCTACCGGATGGCCAACCGCCACGGTGTGGTGGCGGGGGCGACCGGCACCGGCAAGACCGTGACGCTCCAGATCATCGCCCAGGGTTTCTCGGACGCGGGTGTGCCGGTCTTCGCCGCCGACGTGAAGGGCGACCTGTCAGGCATCAGCCAGGTCGGGACGCCGAACGAGAAGCTGCTCGAACGCGCGCGCGGCATGGACCTGACGCTGGAGCCCAGGGCCGCGCCGACCGTGTTCTGGGACCTGTTCGGCCGGAAGGGCCACCCGATCCGAACCACCATCTCCGAGGTCGGCCCGCTGCTCCTCGGCCGGATGCTGGATCTGTCGGACGTGCAGGAGGCGGTCCTGTCGGTGGTCTTCCGCGTGGCGGATGCCGAGGGTCTGTTGCTGCTGGACCTCGA
>NZ_JANJTL010000090.1 GCF_024711105.1 Brevundimonas sp.
CGCGCCGCCGACGCCATGGCCATCGGTCCCGCGGCCCGCCTGACCGGAAGCCTGCGCCGCCGCTGGGCGGTGGTCGAGGCCTGTGAAACCACCACCGCCGGACGCCTGCGCGGCGCCGCGTCCGCGGCTGCGGCCGGTTTCGGCCGGCTGCGCGCCGAACCCTCCTCCCAAGCCAGGAACGCCTGACCATGACCGACGCCTCGATCCTTCGGCGCACCCGCTATCCCGGCCCGATCACCGAGGCGCGGGTTTTCCAGCACGACATCGTGCGCTCGGGCCTCGCGGACGACGCGGCTCTGGCGGACCTGCTGGACGCCTATCCGGCCGACCTGTTCGACATCAACCTGTACGACTACGACGAGGACGGCCAGGTCTCCCTGCGCACCGGCGCGCGCGGCCGGTCGAGTGGCAAGGACCTGCTCGACGCCATCCAGAAGGGGCGGCTGTGGGTCAACCTGCGTGAGGTCGAACGGGGCCATCCGCGCATGTGGGCCGAGGTGATGAAGGCCTTCGAGGGGATCAAGGCGGCCTATCCGGGCCTGCGGCCCAAGACCCTGTCCGGCCAGCTGATCCTGTCGTCGCCACAGGCCAAGGTTCCCTATCACTTCGACGCGGCGGGCGTGGTCCTGTTCCACATGCGCGGCCGCAAGCGTCTCTGGGTCTATCCCGGCGATGAGCAGCACCTGCCCGAGACCTCGATGGAGAAGGTGGTCATGCGCCAGACCACCGAAGAGATTCCGTACCGCCGCGACTTCGACGCCAACGCCCAGGTCATCGACCTGAAGCCGGGCGAGGCCCTGACCTGGCCGCTCTATGCGCCGCACCGGGTCGAGAACCTGTCGGCCTTCTGCGTGTCGCTTTCGATGGATTTCCAGACCTGGGACTCGCGCTTCCGCAACGGCGCGCTGATCACCCACGGGGCGATGCGCCAGCGCGGCTGGAACCCGGGCTCGACCGACCGCCTGACGCGCCCGCAACTGGCCGCGCGCTGGGCCGCCTCCGTGGCCCTGCGCCGCACAGGCATGGTCAGGAGCAGGCTCGGCGAGTTTGAACGCAGCTTCGAACCGGACGCCAACGCCGCCGACGGGGCCGGTCGCCTGGACGCCTGATCAGAGGACCGCGCTCAGACGCCGCACTCGTACATCAGGCAGAGGTTGTGGTCGGAGTGCGCCCAGTAATAGCACATCTCCTGGTTCTCTCCGGGACGGGGGAACTGGTTGTTGCAGTCCTGGATCCGCTGATCGCGATCACGGTCGCACCGGTTGACGCAGTCGACGCAGGACTGGGTCGAGCACTGCTGCATGCGCGCGTATGAATTGTATGTCGGATAGGATGCGCTGGCCGCGCTAGTCCCCACGAGGACTGCGGCGAGGGCTGCGAAAGCGGCGAGCGTACGCATGAAGGGTCTCCGGCCGACCTTTGCCGAACGCCCCACAGACGCATTGGCTCCCGTAACATTGCTCGGAAGTCATGACCTCGAATTAAAGTGACTTGGGCGCCCCGCGCGATCAGCTTCCGGCCATCGCAATCGCCTCAGGAGGGCTCCCAATGAAACTTTCGCTGCTCGCCGGCGCCGGCCTTCTGGCGCTCGTGTCCGCCGGCGCCGCCTCGGCCGGCGAGGTCGAGATCAACGACGCCGTCGCCCGCGTCGTGGTCATCCCCGAGAACCGCTCGGACATCGATGTCTCGGTGACCCAGGGCTCGGCCGAGCTGCCCGCCATCACCGTGCGCCGTCGCGGCGACGACGTGATCGTCGACGGTCACCTGGACCGCCGCATCCGCACCTGCCGCGGCGGAGAGGAATTCGTCGGTGATCCGACCCAGATGCCGCGCGGCGTGACCGTCGAGGTCCGCGGTCACGGAACCATCGACATGGCGGACGCCCCGCTGATTATCGTCCGCACGCCCATGAACGTCGAAGTCGACTCCGACGGCGCGGTCTGGGGTGCGGTCGGCCGCGCCAGCTCGGTTGAACTCGGGGCCGGCGGCTGCGGCGACTGGTCGGTCGGCAACACCGAGGGCGCCCTGTCGGTCGCCGTCGGAGGCTCCGGCGATGTCCGCACCGGCACGGCCCGCACGCTTGAAGTCGCCGTCGGCGGCTCTGGCGACGTCCGCACCGGCGCGGTCACCTCCGCGGACCTGGCCATCGGCGGCTCGGGCGACATCCGCATCGCCTCCGTCAGCGGTCCGGTCGAGGTCGCCATTGGCGGCTCGGGCAATGTGACCATCGACGGCGGCAGCGCGCCGCGGCTCGAGGTCGCTATCGCCGGCTCGGGCGAAGTCAGCTTCGCGGGCGAAGCGGGCGATGTCGACGCCACCATCGCCGGCTCGGGCGACATCCGCGTTCAGCGGGTCACCGGGCGGGTCGAGCGGGCCATCCTCGGTTCGGGCGATATCCGCATCGGAAGCTGATCCTCCCCACGGAAAGCTGGACGACGGAACGCCCTGGGCCTCGCGGTTCCGGGGCGTTTCCAATTGCGCCCGGGGGACCGCGAAGAAGGTGGAGAATACGAGCCGAAAGGCCGAGAAGGCGAAAGTGGAGACGGTGAAGGTCCCGCCAGGGCCTGCGGTCCGGCCCGCGACCTTCTACCCGCCCGTCGCGGCGCTTGACGGGAAGGGAATCCGCGGTCATAAGCGCGCCTCTTGTTGGATCGGCTGTGCGCCACGTGGCGCAGACGCGGTTCGCAGGAACGACCTGAGTATCTGTTCTTTGCAGCGCTTCAGGACTTAAGCGGCCTTCGCAGGGTTCCTTGCGTGGGCCGATCGTTTTTGCGGAATGCGTAAGCCTGAAGGGCCCTTAAGCCCCGATGGCGGTCGGTCTTTGAAATGGTTCAGGGGAGACGCGGTTCCGCCGCAGCTAGGAATACGAGCGATATGGATCGTCAGAACATCCGCATCCGGCTCAAGGCCTTCGATCACCGCGTCCTGGACTTTTCCACGCGCGAGATCGTCAACACGGCCAAGAGAACGGGCGCCCAGGTCCGCGGGCCCATCCCGCTGCCGACGCTGATTGAAAAATTCACCGTCAACCGGTCGCCTCACGTCGACAAGAAGTCGCGCGAGCAGTTCGAGATGCGCACGCACAAGCGCGTGCTCGACATCGTCGACCCGACTCCGCAGACCGTCGACGCCCTCATGAAGCTCGACCTGTCGGCCGGCGTCGACATCTCGATCAAGCTGGGGGGCTAAGCGATGCGCACCGGATTGATCGCCAAGAAACTGGGCATGACCCGCGTGTTCGCCGAAGACGGCGCGCAGGTGCCGGTGACGGTCCTGTCGCTGGACGGCTGCCAGGTCGTGGGCCAGCGCACGTCGGACCGCGACGGCTACGTCGCCCTGACGCTGGGCGCCGGCTCCAAGAAGGCCAAGAACACCTCCAAGGCCGAGCGGACCAACTTCGCCAAGGCTGAAGTCGAGCCGAAGCGGATCGTCACCGAGTTCCGCGTCTCGTCGGACAACCTGATCGACGTCGGCGCCGAGTTGACCGCCGACCACTTCCTGGAAGGCCAGAAGGTCGACATCCAGGGCGTGACCATCGGTAAGGGCTTCGCCGGCGCCATGAAGCGCTGGAACTTCGGCGGCCTGCGCGCCACCCACGGCGTGTCCGTCTCGCACCGCTCGCACGGTTCGACCGGTAACCGCCAGGATCCGGGCCGTACGTTCCCGGGCAAGAAGATGGCCGGTCACTACGGCGTCGAGACCGTCACGACCCAGAACCTGACCGTCGTCCGCGTGGACGCCGAGCGTGGCCTCATCCTCGTCAAGGGCGCTGTCCCGGGCGCGGAAGGCGGCTACGTGAAGATCCGCGACGCCATCAAGGCCAAGGCCCCGGAAGGGCTCCCGACCCCGGGCGCGTTCCGCAAGGCCGGCCAACCGACCGCGGCTGAAGCTCCGCAAGAGAGCGTCGCCGAAACCCCGGCTGAAGAGACCCCGGCCGTCCAAAACGACGGGGACGAGGCGCAATGAAACTCTCCGTGACCAAGCTGGACGGCAAGGCCGCCGGCGACATCGAGCTGATGGACGACGTCTTCGGGATCGAAGAGATCCGGGCCGACATCCTGCAGCGCTGCGTGGTCTGGCAACTCGCCAAGCGCCGCGCCGGCACGCACAAGGTGCAGACCCGGAACGAGAACTCTCGCACCGGCAAGAAGATGTACCGCCAGAAGGGCACCGGCGGCGCCCGTCACGGCTCGCGCCGTGCGCCGCAGTTCGTCGGCGGTTCCCGCGCCTTCGGCCCGGTCGTCCGCGACCACGGCTTCGACCTGCCCAAGAAGGTCCGGGCCCTGGCTCTGCGCCACGCCCTGTCCGCCAAGGCCAAGTCGGGCGACCTGATCATCCTGGATCAGGCCACGCTCAAGGAGCCCAAGACGGCCGCGCTTCGCGAGACCTTCGGCAAGCTGGGCTGGGCCAAGGCCCTGATCATCGCCGGTCCGGAAGTCGATGCGAACTTCGGCCTGGCCGCCCGCAACATCCCGCACATCGACGTCCTGCCGAACGCCGGCCTGAACGTCTATGACATCCTGCGGGCCGAGAAGCTGGTCCTCACCAAGGCCGCCGTGGACGCCGTCCACGCCCGGTTCACTGGCGAGGCCAAGGCTGAGAAGGAAGCCGCGTAATGGCCGCCAAGCAAGCCAAGTCGGCGGCGACCGTCCGCCACTACGACACCGTCCTGGCGCCGGTGATCACCGAGAAGTCGACCGTGCTCTCCGAGCAGAACAAGGTCGTGTTCAAGGTGGCCGACGACGCCTCCAAGGACGAGATCGCCGCCGCCGTCGAGGCGCTGTTCAAGGTCCAGGTCGTGAAGGTCAACACCCTTGTCACCAAGGGCAAGACCAAGCGCTTCCGTGGGATCATGGGCCGCCGCAAGGACGTCAAGAAGGCGATCGTCACCCTGGCCGAAGGCCAGTCCATCGACGTGACCACGGGGCTCTAAGCAGATGGCTCTGAAACAGTTCAATCCGACCTCGCCTGGCCGTCGCGCCCTGGTGCTGGTCGACCGCTCCGAGCTCCACAAGGGTCGCCCGGAAAAGTCGCTCGTCGAGGGGCTGACCAAGTCGGGCGGCCGCGGCGCCGGCGGCCGGGTCGCCGTCCGCTTCCGCGGCGGCGGCGCCAAGCGCCTGTACCGCGTGATCGACTTCAAGCGTCGCAAGTGGGATGTGCCGGGCACCGTCGAGCGTCTCGAGTATGACCCGAACCGCACCGCCTTCATCGCGCTCGTCACCTACGAGGACGGCGACAAGGCCTACATCATCGCGCCGCAGCGCCTGAAGGCGGGCGATCCGGTGATCGCCGGCGAACGCGTCGACGTGAAGCCGGGCAACGCCATGCCGCTGCGCTCCATGCCGATCGGCACCATCATCCACAACGTGGAGATGAAGCCGGAGAAGGGCGCCCAGCTGGCCCGCTCGGCCGGCGCCTACGCCCAGCTCGTCGGCCGCGACGCCGGCTACGCCCAGATCCGCCTCGGCTCGGGTGAGCTGCGGATGGTCCAGGACAGCTGCATGGCCACGGTGGGCGCCGTCTCGAACGCCGACCACATGAACCAGAACTACGGCAAGGCCGGACGCGTCCGCCACATGGGCTTCCGCCCGCACGTGCGCGGCGTGGCCATGAACCCGATCGACCACCCGCACGGTGGTGGTGAGGGCCGGACCTCGGGCGGCCGCCACCCGGTCAGCCCGACTGGCCAGCCGACCAAGGGCCGCAAGACCCGCAAGAACAAGGCGACGGACAAGTTCATCATCCGTAGCCGCCACAAAGCGAAGAAGGCTCGGTAAGCGATGACCCGTTCCGCCTGGAAAGGTCCCTTCGTCGACGGTTACCTGCTCAAGAAGGCAGAAGCCGCTCAAGGTTCGGGCCGCAAGGACGTGATCAAGACCTGGTCGCGCCGCTCCACCATCCTGCCGCAGTTCGTCGGCCTGACCTTTGGTGTCCACAACGGGCAGAAGCACGTCCCCGTGCTGGTGTCCGAGGACATGGTCGGCATGAAGTTCGGCGAGTTCGCCCCGACCCGGAACTTCCCGGGCCACGCGGCGGACAAGAAGGCCAAGAGGAAGTAAGCGATGGGCAAGCAAGCCAATTCCCGTCGCGTCGGCTCCACCGAGGCTCGCGCCAAGGTCGTCAACGTGCGTATCAGCCCTCAGAAGCTGAACCTCGTGGCGCAGTCGATCCGCGGCCTGCCGGTGCAAAAGGCGCTGAACGAACTCGAGTTCAGCCGCAAGCGCATCGCCAAGGACGTCCGCAAGGCGCTCTACAGCGCCATTTCGAACGCCGAGAACAACCACAACCTCGACATCGACTCGCTGGTCGTCGCCGAGGCCTATGTGGGCAAGAACCTGGTGATGAAGCGTTTCATGGCCCGCGCTCGCGGCCGTGCCTCGCGCATCGAAAAGCCGTTCAGCGAGATCACCATCGTGGTCCGCGAGCTGGGTGAGGCCGCCTGATGGGTCAGAAAGTCAATCCGGTCGGGCTTCGGCTCGGCGTCAACCGCACCTGGGACAGCCGCTGGTTCGCCGGTGGGCATGACTACGCCCGTCTGCTGCACCAGGACCTGAAGCTGCGCGAATGGCTCAAGGAGCGCCTGTCCGGCGCCGGCGTGTCGCGCATCATCATCGAGCGCCCGCACAAGAAGTGCCGCATCACCATCTACGCCGCCCGTCCGGGCGTCGTGATCGGCAAGAAGGGCGCGGACATCGAGAAGCTCCGCAAGGACGTCTCGGCCATGACCGAAGGCGAGGTCTTCCTGAACCTCGTCGAGGTCCGCAAGCCGGAGACCGACGCGCAGCTGATCGCCGAGAACATCGCCCAGCAGCTGGAGCGCCGTATCGCGTTCCGCCGCGCCATGAAGCGCGCGATGCAGTCGGCCATGCGCCTGGGCGCCAAGGGCGTCCGCATCAACGTGTCGGGCCGCCTCGGCGGCGCCGAGATCGCGCGGATGGAGTGGTATCGCGAAGGCCGCGTGCCGCTGCACACCCTGCGCGCCGACATCGACTACGGCTTCATCGAGGCCCGCACCACCTACGGCGTCATCGGCGTCAAGGTGTGGGTCTTCAAGGGTGAGGTGCTCGAGCACGATCCGATGGCCCAGGACAAGCGCTGGGCCCAGGAAGCCTCGGGTCCGTCGTCGAACGAAGGCCGTGAACGTGGTCCTCGCGGCGACCGTGGCCCGCGCCGCGACCGGGGACGTGAGAGCTAAGTCATGCTGCAACCCAAGAAGACCAAGTACCGCAAGGCGTTCAAGGGCCGCATCCACGGCTCGGCCAAGGGCGGCTTCTCGCTGAACTTCGGCTCGTACGGCCTGAAGTCGATGGAGCCCGAGCGGATCACCGCGCGCCAGATCGAAGCCGCTCGTCGGGCCATCACCCGCCAGATGAAGCGTCAGGGTCGGGTGTGGATCCGCATCTTCCCGGACGTGCCGGTCTCCGGCAAGCCGGCCGAAGTCCGCATGGGCTCCGGCAAGGGCTCGGTGGATTTCTGGGCCGCCCGCGTGGCGCCCGGCCGCATCATGTTCGAGATCGACGGCGTGCCGGACGATGTCGCGCGTGAAGCCCTTCGCCTGGGCGCGGCCAAGCTGCCCGTCCGCACCAAGGTCGTGACCCGGCTCGACGCCGGCGTCGCCCATTCGGAGCAAGCGGCATGACCAAGATCGCCGACCTGCGGGCCAAGACGCCCGACCAGCTTCAGGAAGAGCTGCTCAGCCTGAAGAAGGAACAGTTCAACCTCCGTTTCCAGGCCGCCACCGGCCAGGCGGAGAAGACCCACCGCGTGGGCGAGGTCCGCAAGGACATCGCCCGCATCAAGACGCTGCAACGTCAGCAGCGTCAGGCCTGAGGAAGAGACATGCCCAAGCGGATTCTCGAAGGCGTGGTCGTCTCTGACAAGGGCGACAAGACGGTCGTCGTTAAGGTCGAACGCACGCTGCTGCACCCGGTCATGAAAAAGACCGTGCGGCTGTCCAAGAAGTATCACGCTCATGATGAAGCCAATTCGCTGAAGGTCGGCGACGTGGCCCGCATCCGTGAGTGCGCCCCCAAGTCCAAGCTGAAGCGCTGGGAAGTCTATTCCGGCGACGACGCGGCGACTTCGGCCTGAGTTAGAGAAGGTCTGATCCCATGATCCAGATGCAAACTAACCTGGACGTCGCCGACAATTCGGGCGCGCGCCGGGTCATGTGCATCAAGGTGCTCGGCGGCTCCAAGCGCCGCTACGCCTCGGTCGGCGACACCATCGTGGTGTCCGTCAAGGAAGCCATCCCGCGTGGCCGCGTGAAGAAGGGCGACGTCCTGCGCGCCGTCGTCGTGCGCACCGCCAAGGACATCCAGCGCAAGGACGGCTCGGTCATCCGCTTCGACCGGTCGGCCGCCGTCATCGTCAACAAGCAGAACGAGCCGGTGGGAACCCGGATCTTCGGCCCGGTTCCGCGCGAGCTTCGCGCCAAGAACCACATGAAGATCATCTCGCTCGCTCCGGAGGTCCTGTAATGGCCGCCAAGATCAAGAAGGGCGACGATGTCGTGGTCCTGACCGGCAAGGACAAGGGCCGCACCGGCAAGGTCACCCGCGTTCTGCCGAAGGATGACCGCGTGGTCGTCCAGGGCGTCAACGTCGTCCAGCGTCACACCCGTCCCTCGCAGGTCAACCCGCAGGGCGGCATCGTCAACAAGGAAGCCTCCATCCACGTCTCGAACGTGGCTCTGGTCGACTCCAACGGCAAGGCGACCCGCGTCGGCTTCCGCATGGATGGCGACAAGAAGGTCCGCTTCGCCAAGAGCACGGGGGACGCCATCAATGGCTGATACCCAATACACGCCCCGGCTTAAGTCGGAGTACCAGGCCCGCATCCGCAAGGCGATGACCGAGAAGTTCGGTTATTCCAACGAGATGCAGGTGCCCAAGCTGGACAAGATCGTCCTGAACATGGGCATTGGCGAGGCCGTCGCGGACTCCAAGAAGGCCCAGGCCGCCATCAAGGACCTGCAGGCGATCGCCGGCCAGAAGCCGGTGGCCACCAAGGCCCGCAACTCCATCGCCGGCTTCAAGCTGCGCGAAGGCATGGTTGTCGGCGCCAAGGTGACGCTCCGCCAGGACCGCATGTACGAGTTTCTGGACCGGCTGATCACGATCGCGCTGCCGCGCGTGAAGGACTTCCGGGGTCTGAAGGGCACGTCCTTCGACGGCCGTGGCAACTACGCCATGGGCCTGAAGGAGCACATCGTGTTCCCGGAGATCAACTACGACCAGATCGACCAGATGTGGGGCATGGACATCATCGTCTGCACCACGGCCAAGACCGATGAGGAGGCCAAGGCCCTTCTCACCGAGTTCAAGTTCCCGTTCACGAACTGAGAGCGGGAAGGAAAGCACCGATATGGCTAAGAAGTCCGCCGT
>NZ_JANJTL010000093.1 GCF_024711105.1 Brevundimonas sp.
GACGGGCCTGCCACGCGAGTCGATCCGCCACCTGTGGGCCGGCCTGCGGCGTCCGCAGACCGCTGGCGAGCCGGGCGTCCTGGCCGGGCTGGATCACGTGATGATCACCTACGACATGATCTCGGTCGATCGGGCCCAGACGGTGCTGCGTTACTGGAACTGGTCGCTGTCTTCGGCCCTGACGCCAGCGTTGATGCGCGCGATCCGTGACGGCGATGAAGAGGCGCTTGACGAATACTCGGTTCCCCAGCGAGCGGCGATGTTGGCCCTGTCGGGTGATTTTGGGCGGCGAGAATAACCTCAGCAGCTGTGCCGGTTTCTCTATTGTGCGGCTGGGCGAACGTCTCTAGACGACAGGTTCATGTGTTGAATATCGGTCGAGTAGACCGGATGTCGGCGAGGAACCTGCCCAAATGGACAACAAGTCTGAAATCATCGAGATGACGACCGACATCGTGTCGGCCTATGTCGGCAACAACAGCATCAATGCGGCCGACCTGCCGTCGCTGATCCAGAACGTGCACCGGGCCCTGGCCTCGGTCGCCACCGGCGAGGACACCACGCCCCAGGCCCCGCAGGAGCCGGCCGTCTCGATCCGCAAGTCGATCACCCCGGACTACCTGATCTGCCTGGAGGACGGCCGGAAGTTCAAGTCGCTGAAGCGCCACCTGCGCACCAAGTACGACATGAGCCCGGAAGAGTATCGGGCCAAGTGGAACCTGCCCAAGGACTATCCGATGGTCGCGCCGAACTACGCCAAGGCGCGCTCGGAACTGGCCAAGCAGATGGGCCTGGGCCAGGGCGGCCGCAAACCCGCCCGCCGCGGCCGGTAAGCCGCAGGCGACAGCCAGCGATCGAATTTCGAGCCCCCGGCCCCGCGGCCGGGGGTTTTCGCTTTTGGGCGGCGATCCCGGGAGCGAAAAACACAGTCCGGACCGTCCGAACCGTCCGGACCGCCTCCAGCGATCTCCGTCAGGCGGCATGGACAGGCCGAGGGTCATGACGCGAGTGTAAGGGCGCGCGGACCGACGAGGGTATTCCGCGCCCGGCCGGCCCTGAAAGCGAGGCCGCGCCTCAAACCGGCCAGCGTCGAAGCGGGACTTTGAGGCTTATGTCCGCTAAGGGTGGAAAGGGGACATTCAGCAGAAATGGACCTGCCGCGCCGACCGAGACCTAAGCTATCTCGTTGCGCCACCCGACTGGGTTGGTGCTGCGGCCCCTGACAGCTTCTGTCGCAAGCGTCCGATGCAATCGGTGTTCTCCGTGCGTAGGTCCGCCAGAAAGCCTAGACCGGCCTCATCGCCGACACGCCACACAAGGTAAGCAAGGAACCGGCCATGTCCTGACGTAAGCTCTAGAGCGCCCGTCAGTTCGCCGGGATTGGGAGGCAATCGAAGGCGAGCCCCCTGCCCATGGATGTCAAGCAGCGTCACGCGCACCGGGCTCTCATCGGACAGACGCGTCAGATGGGCCGCGGCGAGGACAGGCTGGCGGGCGCGTCTTCGCGCTTCGGCCTTGCCTTGCGGGGGATCGATCGCGCGGATGGTGGTCATGCCGCATTCCTGAAGTCGCCGGAAGCGAGGCTGTCTATGGTCGCGGCGGGCGCTGGCTTGCCCACATAGTAACCTTGGGCCAGCTTGCAGCCCTCGTTGCGCAGCATGGTCAACTGTCGCCCGCTCTCGACGCCTTCGGCCAGGACGTGCATGCCCAGCGCGTCCGATAATCCAACGATTGCCCGGATGATCGCAGAGGCCTCGTCGCGCTCACCGAGGTTCCGGACGAAGGACTGGTCGACCTTGATCTTATCGACCTCGAAATGGTTCAGGTACGACAGTCCCGAATAGCCCGTTCCGAAGTCATCCAGCGCAATGAGGAACCCGCGGCGGCGTAGGCCCTCGAGGTTGGCGAGCACGGTCGGGTGGCGCTCCAGCAGGATGCCTTCCGTGATCTCGAGCTCGAACCGGCTGGCCGGCACCGAGTGCGTTTTGAGAAGCCGGTCCACAACCGAAAGGAAGGTGTCGGAGCGCAGCTGAACCGGAGAGACGTTCACGGCGACCGTGATGTCGGTCCACCGCTTGGCGTCCTTCATCGCGGTGTCCAGGGCGAACTCGCCGAGCGTCTCGCCTAGCCCGCTGCTTTCCGCCATGGGGACGAAAAGCGACGGCGGAATATCGCCACGGGTGGGGTGGCGCCAACGGATCAACGCCTCGACGCCGACCAGTTGGCCGCGCTCGTTGATCTGCGGCTGATAGACCATTCGCACCTGACGCTCGGCGAGCGCGCGACGAAGGTCTGCTTCCAACTCCATTCGTAGACGCCCGGAGTGATCGAGCGAAGGCTCGTAGAACGCCACTTGGCTCGCATTCAACTTGGCGGCCGAAAGGGCGAGCCGTGCCCGTCTCACAGCCTCGCGAGGGTCGTGGAGGTCCACGTCTGCGATGAAGGTCCCGATCGCCGGCTGCAGACTGATTGGGCCCGCGGCCGTCTCCAGAGGGTGCTCCAGTAGCCGGCGCAGGCTGTCGCTCATCAGGATGAATTGCTGAAGGCTGAGGCTGCGCGCCCAAACGACGAGCGTGTCTTCATTCTGCAACGCGATCTCGCAGCCGGCGCCGAAGGCGCCTCTGAGACGCTCTACCGCCTGATTGAAGGCTGCGTCCGAATGTTCCTCGCCAACCTCGTCGCGAATGACAGTCAGGCGGGTCAGGCAGATAGTCAGCAGGCCCCCGAAGCCTTGCCAGGCCCCGTCACGCAGGCCGGCCTCCCTGTGCATCGCCAGGCGTGCGCTCAGCCCGGAAAGGTTGAGAAGTTGGGTGCCCGGATCATGGTGGAGTAGATGCGCGAGGCGTGAAGCGGTCGCCTGGCCGCGGAGCCAGGCCTTGCGACCCTGGCGTGCGAGAACAAGCGCCGCCGCTATCAAGCCGGCCGTCACACCAGGCATCGCCGATGCCGAGAGAGGGTTTTGCCAGGCGAAGGCGTAGAGGACGGCGGTCAGGCCCAGCACCGCTACGACGGCGGCAAGAGCCAGGACGTCCCGGCTGTGTGGGCGAGGCGCGGCGCGGAAAGTCTCAAGGGTGAGCGGTTCGGGTGCGTTTTGCACGCCCATCTCCAAGCAGAGTTTGGTTTTAAGGTCGCGCGCCCTAAACCGTTACGCGGGCGATGGACTTGTGTTTGTATAAGCCGCACCGGATTAAGGTCCGGTTGCAGACATTACGTGGGGGAGCATGGAACGACGTCGGGTCGCTCGCAGTCCGTTGACGACAACCGCTACTCTTGAACTCGCAAACGGCGAGATGCTGTCAGTTCCGATGGAAAATGTAGGGGCCGACGGCGTGCGCGTGGCTTTGCCGCCTGAGATCGGAGGCGAGACCGTCGCAGCCATCCTTCTGGGTGGTCGCCGCTATCCAGTGTCCCTAGCCTGGGAGGCGGGCGGCAGAGCCGGTCTGGCCTTCACCAATCAGGCCTCCGAACACGACGAAGACCTGAATATGCTATCCGAGGTCCTGGGCAGGCTACCGGATTGACGGGAATGGGGGGCGCTCGTGGACTTGAACCACGGACCTACGGCTTAAGAGGCCGTCGCTCTGCGCATCTGAGCTAAGCGCCCGTCTCATTCTCTAACAGGGCCACCTGGCTCGCTCGAGCCTCGGTGAGAAGCGAGCCTCCCCGCGCCCCGTGTTCACACTGCTCTTGGGCCCGCTAAAGGTCGGTCGGAGTCGATCCGGCATCATAGGACCCCATCAGAAAACCGTCGCGCCGGCGCGTCCTCACCCCCCGCCCGCCTGCGCCTGCACGGGCCGACATAGTGCGGTGTCCGGACGAAGTCGCGCCGCTGGAGCAAGGCCGCCTCGAACCGTTCGACCAGGTTCCGGACGGTGATCGGCTTGGCGACGAACTCGTCCACGCCCGCGTCACGGGCCTGCATGACAGACGCGAGGTCCGTGCGCGAGGTCACCATGACGATCGGGATGGTGGCGATCAGGTCATGGTCGTGAGCTCGGACGGCCCGCGTGAACTTCAGGCCGTCAATGGGCTCCATCTCAAGGTCCGCGATGATGGCGTCGGGCGCCCAATCGGCCAGCACTCTTAGCCCTTCAGCCCCATTGGAAGCGAAGCTGACACTGCGAACCTCCGCAGCCCTCAAGACACTGGCTATCAGTTGCCGCGCGTGGGGATTGTCATCGACGACAAGAACCCGCCGTCCAGCGTCCTCGGAAAGCTCTTCGCGGGACAACGGCTACCTCACCAGGTAGGGAGCCGCGCTGGTGGATGACACACCCGATGGGACGGGCACCGGGGAGGGGCGCATGTTCAGCGAGCTGCGGCCAACGAACTCCAGGGTGTCAACCACCATCGAGAAGCCATAGGCCAGATCCACCGTGTCGAAGCCACGGATCACTAGCTTCTGTCGAGGCAGGTGGATCACGCCGTCGAAGCTGCTTCGTCCGCTCCCAATGATGGTGCTGGACGCCAGCGGCGAGGTGGCGTTCGGATTTAGGCTGATCAGGATGCCGGCAGACTGACCGGACGTAGGAGCCGTGAAGCGGTAGCCCGCAGCGCCGGTCCAATCCAAGCCTGAGCCCGAACCGTCAAGGAAGAAGCTGACGCCATCACCCTCCATCCGACCGCTGCCGGTGAAGGAGAACTTGCCCAGGATGCGATAAACGCCGGGCTGAAACTGCGCCGTCGCCCCGCCGTTCATGTTGATAGTTATTCCCCCGCAGTAGGTCCCAGGCGTCAGCACTTGCACGCCGCTGCCGGTCACGCTCCGGTTCGTGAAGTCGCAGACATTTGAGGTGGGCCGCCAGATATTGGCGAAGGGATCTGCCATGGGCTGGCACGTAGGCAGCCTTAGCGGCGAATAGGTTGAGCCGCCGCTCAGCTTCACCTGGCCGACGATGCAGTTCTCGGCCGAGGTCAGGGTCGTGCCTCCGCCCAGGTGCAGGGCGTTGCTGTTCGAGGAGTTGATGTGGACCCGGCAATCCGGGGCGGAGATGGCGCCTGCGCCGGCGTTGCGCACCGCGTCCTTGATAGTGGTGTTCAACACCAGAAGGCACAGAGGCAGCCCCCGAGACCGCGATCGCGCGGTGGCGGACACTTCGACCGGGGTCTCGGTGATGCCCACCAGGCCCATCAAGACCGTGGGTAAGGGCAGCCGCAGCGACACCTGCGCGTCATCGGCGCCGATCCTTACCGTAGAGGTGGGGTCGCCATATTGAGCGCGGAAGCCGGTCCAGTTGGCCGAGATCGTCGACAGTGCGAGAGCGCGCCTCTGCTCTGCCCCTAGCTGGCCTTCTCTCATGGCCCTGAGCGCTGCAGCGTCGGCGACGTCCTGAAGATAGGCCCGGGCCGTGGCCGCCCGGTTCATGTCGAGGCCCGCCCCCGCCATCGCAGCCAGAGGCAACAGGCAGAGAGCCAGGATCGGGGCGATATTGCCGCCGCGAGAGCGGATGAAACGAGATACTCCAGACAGGATGCTCACCGCAGGGCCTCGTGTATTCGGTTGGAGACCCGACACTACGCTCGCAGGCTTAATGTCCGGTGGACGACGTAACGGATTTCGACGGCCGCGGCGCGGCGCCGCTTACCAGTCCTTTGGAGCGGAAAAGCGCCGAGTTGGCGCCCACGACTACCCGGCTATTGAGGCGCTCATTGCCTTAAGAGCCCGACGCAGCGCCGCGACCTGGGCGTCCGTGTGGCTGGCCGGCTCGATGAACTGCAGGCCCAGCTCACGTTCGCGCCGCCACGCCACCTTAGCCCTGAACGATTGGCCGCCGACCTCCAAAATCACGTCACCGGCGATGATCGCGGGGTCGCATGCCGGCTTGATGCGGGCGCCTCCGGAGTGAATGTCCCGCACTGTGCCCGCGTGCCGCTCTCGGTACATGCCATGAACAAGGGCGCAGGCCACCGCGGTACGGTCACGCCGTTGAGCGCGCGCGCCACTGTCGGGCGGCGTTATCTCTGGCTCTGCGATGTCATGCGGCCTTTGCCGGGAGCCTTGCATCCCCCTGTGTTCGGCCCAATCAGTTTATCCCCGGTTAAGCTTGGCGGATTCCAGACAGTGGACGTGGCGAAGGGCTTGTGATCCCCAGGGAGGGGGTAGCGATATGAAGTGTCCGCTATGGGTCGAAAGCGGACTCTCGGAATGTCCGCTTTGCGGCCGCTCCGGCCGCCGGACCCGGCCCGTTCGTCCCCACGCCCCGGCGAAATCCCGTATCGCGGCTGCGTCCGCCCTTGACGCCACAGGGGCTTGCTCTCGTTCGATAGGAAAATAATCCTAACTATGCACAAAGCAAACTAGGATTATGAGCTATTCACCCGAAGGGCCGGCCCTCACCGAACAGTCGGTTCGCGCCGCGATCATCGCCGAACTGACTACCTACTTCGTGCGGCAATCAGATGGTCTAGAGCTTGGCGAACGAGAGGCCGCTTTAATAGCTGGTCGCGTATTGCTTCGCGCGTCTGGGGCCGACCCGGACGCCATTGGCAATACATAGACATTTCGAAACTGACGTTGCGAGCTGCCATTAAGGCGTCCCGTGCCATGAGTAGGTCACGCTTCGTGTAGACGAAGAGTTTCTTAGCCAGCTCGGCGTGTTCATCTCCGCCACCCCCGGCCGCAATGGCTGCAGCATTCCAAACTGCGTAGTCGGCATTGGCGATCCAAAGCAGAAGGTCGGGCTCTTCTAGCAAGACCCCCCATAGGCCATGCGCGATGTCGTCGCGCGCCCGCTGGGCCGTCCAGATCGCAGACAGACAGGCCGCGATCAGATCCACCTCATCCGCGTTCAAAACGGCCTTTGCTGCGCCCTCCAGCACATCTCTTTGGGAGCGAAAACCGCGTAGAGCGGCAAATACCCCAAGGGCGGCTGGACTCTTGGTGTCCAACAAGCCCGCCAGGGCAATAGACATGTCGTGTTCGATGTAGGGCCATATCGCGGTACAATCGCCGATAATTTGCGCGAGGTGCGGTCTTTGTATCGCCACCTCTCCCGGCCCGAGGGCGTAGCCTCCGGCGCCCTTGTATTTTGGCAGTAGAGGTTGCCGCGCCATGACTCAGGACCCCATCGCTGAACGGCGAGACGAAGTGCTCAAGCGGATGTTGAACACTCCACCGCAACCTAGGAAGGCGAAGCGGGAGCCCGGGAAGCCGAGCCCCCGCCCTGCCTCAGAGCCCGAGAAGGGCTAGGACAAACCCGGCGACTACCGAAAGGCAGAGCGCCACGTTGACCTTCACTGAGACGTCGATGCGAAGGACCGATTTCATTCGGTGGGTTCCTTCGGATCGCGACGCGCCGCTGATCCGTTAGGAGGAGCGGTTTGATCCCTGCGTTACGGATTTGGACCGCCGTTCGCAGGCTTATCGGCCCACCATTGGCGTTCTAGACCGCCTCCGATGGCCCCATGGACACCCCGGCTGCCGTTTGGCTTATCCCCGCAGGGGGCCGCCCGGTCCGGGCATGGAGATACGCGCACGGGCGGCACTCGACCGATCTCGGGTCCGCGGGAGTGTCATTCCCGCCCCCCGGTTGTGCGCGCGAGCTGATGGTGGGCCAATTTTTTCGCAGGAGTCGAGTCCTACGGCTTCGCCTTCTTTCGCTTCCGATAAAGGCGGTAGGCCGCGAACTTAAACGTAGGCTTCGTCAGTCCGCCGATAGGTCAGGCGCTTGCCGACCGTGCCGAGGATGGCGAGATCGGTGCGCTGCGTGTCGGTGAAACCGAGCGCCGAGCGCGTGTTGTGACGGAAGCCGAACTCAGTGACGTAGCGAGCCAGATGCTTCTCGGAGCAGTGCTGATAGACGCCCTTCATGCCCTTCTTGAACACGCCGAAGAAGCCTTCCGCGCTGTTCGTGTGAACGTCGCCGCGAACATACTCGCCGCCTGAGTGCTTCACCGTCTCGTGGCTGGCGAAGATGTCCGCCGAGCCGACGTAGAGGCGGCTTTCGTCGGTGTGGAGGCGGCTCGCGGGGTGGACGTTCTCGCGGACGATCTTGGACACCGTTTCCTTGTCGGCGACGGCGACGTGAAAGACCTTGGCCTTACCGCCGCGCTCAACCAGGGCCACGACGGGACGGCTGTTGCGCTTCTTCACACCCTTGAGGAAGCGGGTTCCCTTGGACGTGATCTGCTTCGGCGCGGCAGCGGGCTTGCCGTAGTAGGTTTCATCGGCCTCAACGATCTTGCCTTCCCCGCCGATCGGGCCGGTGTCGCTGTCGGTCATGGCCTCGCGGATGCGGTGAGCCATGAACCAAGCGGTGCGATAGGAACCGAGGGCGAGTTCGCGCTGTAGCTGGAGGGCGCTGATACCCTTCTTCGACGCGCACATGAGGTGCATCGCCAAGAGCCACTTGTTCAGCGGCACCTTGGAGTCTTCGTAGACGGTCCCGATGGTGGCTGTGAACTGGCGGTCGCACTCGTTGCACTTGTAGAGGCCCTTGCGATGGGCCTTCCCTTGCAGGGCGGTCGAGGCGTCAACCGCGCCGCAGTGCGGGCACACCCGACCGTTCGGCCAGCGCACCTTCTCGAAATGAGCGCGAGCGGCGTCTTCGTCGTGGAAGATCGGGTCGGAGAGGGTGGCGGCCTTGGTCATAGCGTGACCATAGCCAATCCCCTCGGTTTGTAAAGTGCATAATTAGGAAAATAATCCTCATGCCCGTCGGCGGCCGCAGAATGCGGGGTCCGAGGGCGAAGGGCCCGTATCGAAGAGAGAGTGATGGCTTACGATTGCACCGAGGTGCTGGACCGTGTGCGCAGCGACGCCGCCGCGGCGTCGCTGATCGCGGATCTGGTCGCGCTGGCGACTGGCGTGTCCGTGGCGGACATCACCGCGCGCACCAAGCGGGGCCGGCGCGCCGTGCGGGCGCGGCGGACTTGCATGTACCTGGCCTATGTCAGCTACCAGTGGCCGCTCGAGCGGGTGGCCGCCGCCTTTGGGCGCGACCGGACGACGGTCGGCCAGGCGTGCCGCGACATCGAGGACCTGCGCGACGATCCGGCGTTCGACGCCGAGCTGGACCGGCTGGAGGCCTGTCTCAGGCTGGTTCCGCGCGACGGCGCCCTGCGCGAGGCGGCGATATGAGCCCGGCGGAGGCGAGCGCCCAGCGGGCGCGGGGGCTGCTGGCGCGGCCGGGCGCCTGGCTGGACCGGACGGGCGAGACCTGGCTGGTCCGCGTCGCGGCGGACCGGCGCCGGCGGCCGGTGCTGCGGCTCGACCGCGAGGCGATGCTGAGGCTCAAGCGCGAGCCCGGCCTGCTGCCGCGCGGCGCGGGCGGCTGGGTGCTGGCGGGAGCGGCGGGCGAGGTCGCGCCCGGGCGGCTGGTCGAACAGGTCGGCGAGGCGATGGTCGACGGGCGCCGCACGCCGGTGCTGGCCAACCGGGGGGAGAGCCCCATCGCCTGGCTGGCGCGGCGCAAGGGGCCGGACGGCAGGCCCTGGCTGTCGCCGGCAGAGGTGATGGCCGCCGAGCGGTTGCGCGAGGACTTCGAGCGGGCGGGCGTCGTCGGCCGCCTGACCATGGACTGGGAGGCGGGACCGCGTGACCGGCAGGCGCTTGGCCCGGCGGCGGCGCCCAAGGGCGGGGCGGCGCGCAGGCGGGTGCAGGCGGCGCTGGAGGCCGTCGGGCCGGGCCTGCGCGAGATGCTGGAGGAGGTGTGCCTGGGCGGCAGCGCGCTGCAGGCGGCGGAGCGGGCGCTGGGCCTGCCGGCGCGGTCGGGGCGGATCCGGCTGACGCTGGCGCTACAGCGGCTGGCGCGGCACTACCGGCTGGCGTGAGCCGCGTCGGCGCGGATGCGCTGGATCATGGCGTTGAGACCATTGGAGCGCTGGCTCGACAGGGCCTCGGACAGGCCCAGCCGCTGGATCGCGCCCTTGGCGTCGAAGTCCAACACCTCCTGCGGCGTGCGGCCCGAATAGAGGTCCAGCAGGATGGCGATCAGGCCGCGCACGATGTGGGCGTCGGAATCGCCCAGCCAGCTCATCTTGCCGTCGGCGTTGGTGCGGGCCAGCAGCCAGACCTGGCTGGCGCAGCCGGAGACCTTGGTCGCGTCGGTCCTGGCCGCCTCCGGCAAAGGCTCCAGCCCCCGGCCCAGCTCGATGACGTAGCGATACCGCTCCTCCCAGTCGCCCAGCAGGTCGAAGGTGTCGGCCAGTTCGTCGAGCCTGGGGTCGGCCTCGGCCATCACCGCGCCCAGGCGACGAAGCCGGGGTTCAGCAGGCCGCGGTCGACGCGGCCGTAGGTCATGGGATTGCCCTCGATGTCGAGCAGGCGGCCGCCGGCGGCGGTGACGATGGCCTCGCCCGCGACGGTGTCCCACTCCATGGTCGGACCGTTGCGCGGATAGACGTCGGCGGAGCCGTCGGCCAGCAGGCAGAACTTCACGGCCGAGTCCATCGCCTCCCAGGCGGGGCAGCCGTACTCGGCGGCCAGCGCCTGGGCCTTTTCTTCGGACAGGCTGTTGGAGACGACGGCCAGGCCGCCGTCGGCGGGGCGCTGGCGCGGGCCGACGCGCTCGGCGCTGGTGTCGTCAAAGCCGCGGCGGAAGACGCCGTCGCCGTCCGTCCACCAGACCTTGCCGATGGCCGGCGCCGAGATGGCGCCGACGGTGGGCCGGCCGTGCTCGACCAGGCCGATGCAGACCGCGAAGCTGACCTTGCCCTGGATGAAGCCCTTGGTGCCGTCCAGCGGATCGACCGAGAAGAAGCGCTCGCCTGGGATCGGGCAGTGGCCGTCCTCGAAGCACTCTTCCGAAAAGACCGGGATGTCGGGCCACAGCGCGGCCAGACGCGGCAGGATGACGTCCTCGGACGCCTTGTCGGCGGCGGTCACCGGGCTGCCGTCGGTCTTGTGGGTCGCCTCGGTCCCGGCGCGCCAGAACGGCAGGATGACGCGCGCGGCGTCGACGGCGATTTCGGCGAGCTGGGCGCCCATGGTCTGTTCGATGGTCATGGCGCAGGGGGATAGGGCGCCCGGCGCGGAACGGAAAGCCGTGACGCTTCCGAAGCGAGGCAAATCACCCCAAGTTGGACGCCCATGAGCCAGCCCGCCCCCGATTTCGCCGCCGCCCCGTCGCCTGAAGCCGAGCCGACCGTCCAGATCCGGGCCTCCGACTTGGCCACCTTCGTCGTGGCCAAGCTGTGCCACGACTTTGTCAGCCCGGCGGGGGCAGTGGTTTCGGGGCTGGACCTGCTCAAGGATCCCTCAGCCCAGGACATGCGAGAGGACGCCATGGCCCTGATCGAGGCCAGCGCCGAGAAGCTGGTCGCCATGGCCCATTTCGCCCGCGTCGCCTTCGGCGCCGCGACCACGGCGGAGCGGTTCGATCCGGCGCAGATCAAGGGGCTGGCCGACGGCGCCTTTTCCGGCATGCGGGCGGAGCTGGAGTGGTCCTGTGGTGTCGATAGCCTGACCAAGCCGCAGGCGCGGGCGCTGTTGAACCTCGCCCAGATCGCCGGCGGCAGCCTGGCGCACGGCGGCGTGGCCAAGGTGCGTTGCGCGGTGGAGGACCAGGCGCTGATCCTGTCCGCGGTCGCGGAAGGGCCGCGCGCGCGCCTGAAGCCGGAGGTGGTCACCGGCCTGTCGGGCGACACCCTGACCGAGGGTCTGGCCGGCCAGTGGATCCAGCCCTACTGGCTTTGGGTCACCGTCGCCGAAGCGGGCGGGAGCCTGACCCACAGCTTCGATGAGGGGCGGGTGGAGATCACCGCCCGGATGCCGCATCGCGGCTGATTTCCGAACCAAGCGTTAACCCGCGGGGGCCGATAACCGGCCCATGCGCACCTGCCTCATCACCGACGACAGCCGGATCATCCGGAAGGTCGCCCGGCGCATCGTCGAGGACCTGGGATTCCAGGTGGAGGAGGCGGCCGACGGGGCCGAGGCGCTGTCGCTGTGCGCGGCCGCCATGCCCGAGGTCATCCTGCTGGACTGGAACATGCCGGTGATGGACGGCATGACCTTCCTGCGCCGGCTACGCAGCCTGCCGGGAGGGACGGCTCCCAAGGTGCTGTTCTGCACGATCGAGACAGACCCGGCGCGGATCGCCGAGGCGCTGGACGCCGGCGCCGACGAATACGTCATGAAGCCGTTCGACGGCGACATCATCGGCTCAAAGTTCGCCGATGTCGGGCTGGCGGCCTGATCCGGTGAGCGTCACCGGGGATCATATCCAGACGCTGCGGGACCTGCTCCTCAGTCGCGCGGGCTATGCGCTGACGGCCGAGCGCGCCAGCCTCGCCGAGAACCGGCTGGGGCCGCTGGCGCGGCGCGAGGGCTTCACCTCGGCGGCCGAACTGATCGGGCAACTGGCCACCAGCCGGGCGTCCCTGGGCTGGGAGGTGGTCGAGGCGATGCTGCCCGCCGACAGCCAGTTCTTCCGCGAGCGTGAGACCTTTCGGGTTCTGGACGAGCTGCTGCCGGCGCTGTCGGCCGCCCGGCCCGGCGGCCGGGTCCGGGTCCTGTCCGCCGGCTGCGGGACGGGCCAGGAAGTCTGGTCGACAGCCATCACGGCCGCCGAGGCGGGACTCAACGCCGTCGAGATCCTGGGCGTGGACCTGGCCGTCCGTGGTCTCGAGAAGGGCCGCGACGGCCTCTACAGCCAGTTCGAGGTGCAACGCGGCCTGCGCGCGCGCCAGCTCATCCGCTGGCTCGAGCCCGCCGGGGACGACTGGCGGGTGCGCGACGATCTTCGCCAGGGCGTGCGGTTCGACCGCGCCAACCTGATCGACGGGCTGGAGGGGCGCGAAAGCTTCGATCTCATCCTGTGCCGGCATGTGCTGGGGGACATGTCGCCCCAGGCGCGGCGGCGGGTGCTGGCCGGGCTGGACTCGGCGCTGGCGCGCGACGGGTGCCTGTTTGTCGGCGCGCGCGAACTGGTGCCCGAGGCGCTGGAGGCGTTCCGGCCCGTGGCCGGGCGCTCGGGCCTCTATGTGAAGAACCCGGCGCGGCTGAGCCAGGCCGCCTAGGCGGCGGGCAGGACCCGCTCGCCGACCACCGCCAGACCGTCCGAAGAGCCCCAGGGCGCAAGCATCCCGGGCCGCTCCGGCAGCGGGGTCGCGTCCGCCGGCCAGCCGTCGGTGACGGCGGCCCAGCGCAGCCGGACTTCCTGGCCTTCGGGCGGCGTCAGAATGAGCGAGACCCCGGCCTGCGGCGCCGACCAGCGAATGCGCACGGGCTCGCCCGCCGGCGCCGGCTCGACGGCGCGACCGTTGACCTCAAGGCCGCGCAGCGGGGCCTCGCTCTCGAGCGTGAGGCGCAACTCACGCACAGCGCCCGGCAGGAGGCGCACGCCGATACGGCCGTCCGAAAAGCGCTCCACGCCCATGGGCGGCTCGGCGGCCTCGACGGCCGGGGCCGGGGCGCGATGGATGTCCTCGGCCCACAGGGCGGGCTCGTCGCCCGGGCTGACCTGGCCGCCGCCGCCTTCGAGCGCCTGGCGCGTCCAGGAATGCAGCAGGCGGAGCTGGCTGATGCGGCGGTGTTCGCCGGTCGCGGGGTCGGCGACATGCAAGATGTGGGTGAAGCCGGGGTGCTCGACCGTGGCCTGGGGCGCGGACCTCAGCCAGGCCACGCCGGCGCCGGCGGCGACCAGGGCCACAAGGCCGGCGATCAGGCCCCAGCGAGTCGCGGCGCCCCGGGCCCACAGGATCGTAAGGGGCAGGAGAGCCAGCAGGGCGAAGGCGCCCGGCCCCTCGGGATTTGTCCAGCCGACGCCGAGAAAGACGCCGTGCGCCAGCGCCAGCATGAACGCCGCGCCCAGGCCGCCGATGACCGCGGCCGCGGTCCATCCGGCCGTTCCCAGCCGCCGGGCCGCCAGCGCGCCCAGGAGGCCGGCGAGCACCGGCCAGGCCGCGACCGGCGCCGCCTCGGGGGCGAAGGCCTGAAGGCCGACGGCGATCAGCCAGCCGAGGGTGAGCACGCCGAGCGCCGGAAGCTCCCAGGGCCGCTCGCCGCGCCCGCGGCCACGGCAGGCGAGCCAGCCGACGCCAAGCGCCGCGGCCAGACCCGCGACGAACAGCACCGCCTCGAAAGCGCCGAGCCGGCCGAGCAGCGGACGGACCTCCACGAAGTCGATCGAGGCGCCCGTCCCGATCAGGGCGAGCCTCGCCAGGCCCATGGAAAGGACCAGGACGCCCAATCCGGCCGCGAGGCCGACGCCGACGCCGCGCACGCGCGGTCCAGCGGCCCGCTCGCCGGTGATGATCATGCCGGCGAGCACCAACCCCGAGACCAGGATCAGGAGCCACCCGCCCCAAGCCGGATAGGTGACCGTGAACAGACCGAAGACGTCGGAAAAGACCGCGTCCGGCGCGCGCCCCGGAAGGGCGCCGGTCGTGACCAGGGCCCGCGTGAGGTCCAGCGCCTGGTCTCCGATGTGCTGGAGCGAGCCCTGGTCGAGTTCGGCCGGCGTGGAGGTGGGCGAATGGTAGTGGAAGGGCTCGCCGATGAAGGCGAGGTTGAAGCCGGCGACCCCCAGGTCGCGCGGGTGGCTGAAGTCGGTGTCGTTGGGCAGGACGCTGTAGAGATAGGTGGCGAGCGACGTCCCCGTCGGCTGGCGAACGGCGCGCTGATACAGGCCGATCATCGCGCCGTTGTCGGGGCCGGTCTCGAACATGAAGGCGCGGCCGGCCGAGCCGCGCGCCTCCAGATTGACCACGGCGCCGACGCGCTCACGCAGGGGGTGGCTCTCGAAGAAGGCCTGGGCGCCGAGCAGGCCCTGCTCCTCCGCGTCGGTGATCAGCAGGATGAGGTCGCGCTCGCGGTCCTCGCCCGAGGCCACCAGCGCACGGACCACTTCCAGCGAGGCGGCGACGCCGGCCGCGTCGTCGGCGGCGCCGGGCGATCCCGGCGCGGAGTCGTAGTGGCTCATCAGCACGACGGCGGGGCCGGTCCGGTCGCGGCCGGGCAGGACGGCGATGATGTTCTCGACCCAGGCCCCCGCCCCGTAGCCGGGCTGCCAGGCGCGCAGGACAGAGGCGCGCTGGACACGAGGCTCCAGACCCATCTCGGTCAGGCGCGCCAGGAGGCGATCGCGCACCCGCGCGTTCTCCGGCGAGCCGGTGGGGTGTGGTTGCCGGGCCATCATCTCGACGTCCGGCATGGCGCGCGCGGCTGAGAAGGCGCCGGCCGGAGCATCGGCGCCGCGCGGCGCCGGCGGCTGGATCGCCCAGAGGGCGAGCAGGACGGCCGTGACCAGCGCGCCCGCGAACCAAGCGAAAGGTCTCATGATTGTCTCCCCCGTCCCGGACCGACGTTAGCGGGGCCGAACGGGGATGGGCAAGGCGGCGCCGGCTTGGTGTCGACCCACGCCGACACTAGAGTGGAAGCATGTTGATGCTCGCTCTCGCGCTGACCCTTCAAGATCCTACGCCGCCACCCATCAGCAATCCGGTGTGGCTGCAGCGACCGAGCGGATCGGACCTCGCCCGTTATGCACCCCAGGCGCTGTTGGATGAGGGTTTGAGCGGCCGCACGGTCATACGATGCATCGTCAACGAGCATGGCAGGCTCGAAGACTGCACGGTCGCCGAAGAGACACCAGCCGGTCGCGGCTTCGGCGAGGCGAGCCTGAGGCTGGTTTCGCGATTTCGCATGCGGTCCGAAACTGCGGACGGCGTTCCCGTGGAAGGCGGGTCGGTTTCCATCCCGATCACCTGGCAAATGGGGGAGTCCGAGCCACCCCGCGATCCCGGCGTTCCGACCTTGATGCTGGAAGACCTGGCCTATTGCGCAGGGCTGGCCCGCGCATGGCAGGCGGCCGAACC
>NZ_JANJTL010000144.1 GCF_024711105.1 Brevundimonas sp.
GAATCGTGCCTCCTGGATGTCCACGTAGTAGCCGACTTCCTCACGCGGCACACGCGCGCCGGCGACGACCATGGCGTAGCGTCGCGCGGCGAGCGCCGACTCGAGACCCGCCGCGTCCACCACGCCGGAGGGCCGGGCGCGCACGGCGGGTGACGCCGCGGCGGTCGGCGCAGCGCCGGCATCCGCGGTGGCCGGCCCGGGCGCCGCAGCAGTCTCGGGCGGGCGACCGGCGCAGCCGGCGAGCAGCCCGATGCACAGGAAGAGGGCGATACGAACGGTCATGCGATTCCCCGGCGCGACACGAACGCCTTGAATTCCTCGGCTCCGATAGGTCGGCTGTAATGATAGCCCTGCCCGAACTCGACACCCTGCCCGCGCAGCCATTCCGCCTGCGCCGGTTGCTCGACACCCTCCGCCACCATGCGCAGGTTGAGCGACTGCGCCATCTCGATCACGTGCACGACCACGTGACTCGTAGCGGCGCCGGTGCCGATGGCCTCGACGAAGGTCTTGTCGATCTTGAGCTGGTCCAATGCGAACGTGGAGAGATACGTGAGGCTGGAGTACCCCGTGCCGAAGTCGTCCACGGCCACCGCGTGCCCGCGCGCCCGGAACTCAGCGATGCGGCTGCGCGCGAGGTCGGCGTCCACGAGGGCGCGTTCCGTGATCTCCAGCTTGAAGGACGACGGTGGCAGGTTGGCCCCGAGCAGCGAGTCCTCGAGTCCCTCGGCGAAGCGCGGGTCGTGCAGGTCCTGCGACCCCAGGTTCAGCGCCATCGTGAGGCTGGGATGCTCGTGCAGCCA
This sequence comes from Brevundimonas sp., assembly GCF_024711105.1. Classification (GTDB taxonomy): domain Bacteria; phylum Pseudomonadota; class Alphaproteobacteria; order Caulobacterales; family Caulobacteraceae; genus Brevundimonas. The sequence continues at coordinate 804 of NZ_JANJTL010000144.1, forward strand.
GGGTCCCAGTTCGCGGAGGGAGCGCTGCAGCACGGCGAGCGTCAGGTCGGTGACGAGACCCTCGCGCTCGGCGAGGGCCACGAAGCTGTCGGGCGGCACGGGCTCGTCGCGCTCGGTGGTCCAGCGGGCGAGGATCTCCGCGCCCGCGCACTTGCCGGTCGCGAGCTCGATGATCGGTTGGTACACGGCCGTGATGCGCCCCTTCGCGATGGCCTCGCGCAGCTGCGTGGCGCGGCTGAACTTGTAGCGGGTGTAGCGCAGCAGCAGGTAGAGCCAGAGCGACAGCACCAGGACGCCGGCACCGGCGCCGAGGAAGACGATGCTGCGGTAGCGCGTCCAGAACTGCTCCAGCGGCTCCACGGCGACGATGTCGATCGGCATCTCGCCTCTGCGGGAGAACCGCGAGATCGCCCGCGAGCGCTCGCGGTCCATCGTGAGGCCGACGGGCAGCGCCGTCGGCGATGGCAGGGCCACTCCCGCCGGGCGCGACGTGAGGCGCAGGCCCTCCACCCACAACCCCGCTTCGCGTCCCTCGAGGGGACCGACGTCGAGCAGCGCGTGCGGATCGATGGCCACGTCGTGGTCGCCGAAGCGCATGAGGAAGAGTTGGATGCCACCGACCTCGGTTGCTGGGCTCGGCCACCACGCCACGACGCCCGAGTCGTAGATGCGGTCGGCGCGCGGCGGCCGGAGGCCAGGCCCCGTGAGGAAGCCCACGCCGCACTGCCGGTCCGCGGCGCGCCAGAACCCGATCGCGCGGATGTGCGGACGCCCCATCGCGGCGTCGCGCAGGGCCTCGAGGTGTTGCGGGCTGCAGCGCGCGTGCGGCAGCCGCTCGAAGTCCTGGAGCAGCGTGCGTGCATCCACGATCATCGATTCGGCGCGCGCCCCGAGGGCGTTGGCCAGGCCGCCCACCGCCCGCTCGTCGGCGCCGATCGAGCCACGCCACAGGACGACCGTGAAGACGATGGCGAGCACGATCACGCCGACGAGTCCCGTCGTGGCGACGCGGGTGAGCGTGCGGTCGCGCTTGGTCATCGCGAAGCCGACTCGCGGCGCGCGACGAGCAGCATCTCGTGCGATTCCCGTCGCAGCGGTTCGAGCGAGAAGCCGTCGTAGGCCGCCTCGACGACGAGCCCCGCATCGGCCATCACGCCGGCAAGGTGCGTGGCCGTGTAGAGCCGGATGCGATGCACGCGACGCTCCACCTTGCGGCGGCGGGTCCAGGCCGATGTGATCGTCAGGACGCCGCTCCGCGCGTCGAAGCTGGGACCTGCGGGACGCCGTCGAATGGTCCGCACGCGTCGGCTATGGCGCGCGGGGCTTCGTCTTCCTTTCGGTGGGTGTTTTTGCGCTCCTGGCCGCTACCGATCGGATCGGTTCCGCCGTCGGATCCTCGGGCACTGCAGGCTGGCTCGCGGGCCAGCCCCTGGGCCGCCTATGGCTCCTGCTTCTGGGATTGGGCCTGTGGGCCTTCGTCGTCTGGCGGCTGATCCAGAGCCTGTTCGACGCTGACCATCAAGGACGCGATTGGCGAGGCTACCTGTCCCGCGCCGGCCAGGCGCTCAGTGGTGTCTTCTACGGCCTGCTCGGCGCGACGGTGTTCGAATACCTCGACGAGTATGGTCCCCGCTCTGAAGCCGAAGATGTCGCCGAAAACCAGGAGAAGGCCGCGCAGCTTCTCGCCCTCCCTTTCGGACAATGGCTTGTGCTGCTGGTCGGGCTGGCCGTCCTCGCCCTGGGCGTCGGCAATATTGTGCGGGCGCTGCGCGACGACTTCACAGGCAGCCTCGCCTGCTCCGAAGCGATTTGCAGGCGCGTCGCGCCCCTGGCCCGGGTCGGTTACGCCGCGCGTGGTTTCGCCTATCTCCCGCTCGCGGCCTTCGTGGTGCTGGCCGGCCTGCGCGAGAGCCCGGAGCCGGTCACCAGTTTCGGCGGTGCCCTGAACGCTCTCGAGGCGCAACCCGGCGGCGCCTTCGCGCTGGGGCTGACAGCCGCCGGCCTGATCGCCTTTGGCGCCTTCGCCTTCGTCGAGGCGCGATGGCGGCGCATCCGCCCGCCCAAGGAACTGGCCTAATCCAGGAGCGCCCGGGCGGCGGCGCGGGCGGCCTCCGTCACCTCCCGGCCGGCGAGCATGCGGGCAAGCTCCTCCTCGCGGCGTCGAGCGTCGAGCTGCTCGACCCGGGTGCGCACGGCCCCGTCGGCTTCGGCCTTGGAGACCTTGAAGTGGGCGCCGGCCCGGGCGGCGACCTGAGGGCTGTGGGTGACGATCAGGACCTGGGCGGCCTCGGCCAGTTGGGCCAGGCGCTGGCCCACGGCGTCCGCGACCGCGCCGCCGACGCCCTGGTCGACCTCGTCAAAGATCATCACCGGCTGGACGCCGTGGGTTCGGCCGGCCAGCGACGCCTTCAGCGCAAGCGCGAACCGCGCCAGCTCGCCACCGGAAGCGATCTGATTCAACCCGCCCCAGGGCGCACCCGGGTTGGTCTGGACCTGGAACGTCGCCCGGTCACGCCCACGCGGCCCGGCCTTGTCCCAGTCCAGCGTCTCGACCTCGACGCGAAAGCGCGCCTTCTCAAGCTTGAGGGGCCCAAGCTCGCCCTGGACCGCCGCCGACAGGCGTTCCCCCGCTTCCGTTCGCGCCGCGGACAGGGCCTCGGCCTGGTTGCGATAGGCCTCTTCGGCCGCCGCGGCCCGGGCGTCGGCCTGCCGGAGCGCCTCGGCGCCGTCCTCGATCAGGTTCAGCTCGCCGGAGATGCGGGCGCGCTCGGCCGGCAGGTTCTCGACCGCCACGCCCAGCTTGCGGGCCAGGCCGCGCAGGGCGAACAGTCGCTCCTCGGCCTTCTCCAGCCGCCCGGGTTCGAAGTCGAAGGCCTGGGCCGCGGCGTCCAGCGCCTCGATGGCCTCCTGGGCTTCCGAGAGGGTGCGGTCGATCGCCTCCTCGGCCTGGGCCAGCCGCTGGATCACCGGGTTGCCGTCGGTCGCACCGGCCTGGGCCGCGCGCTGGCGCGCTCGCTCCACGCCCCGGAAGGCCGAGGCCAGCTTCTGGGACAAGGTGTCCGCGCCCAGCGCCTCGCGCGCCGCATCCAGGTCCGCCAAGGCCTTTTCGGCGGCGCCGAGCAAGGCCCGCTCCTCGGCCAGCGCCGTCTCCTCGCCTTGGCGCGGATCGAGTTGGTCCAGCTCCGCCAGCCGTTCGGCCAGCAACTCGGCGTCTTCGGCCGCCCTAGCCGCCGCCACCTTTAGCCGTTCAAGCTCAGCCGCCGCTACGGCCCGCGTCTCCCAGGCCTCGCGCACGATCGCGACGCGGTCGGCCAGTCCCGCCCAGTCGTCCAGCAGATCCTGGTGGGTCCGGGGGTCGAGCAGGCCGACCGTCTCGTGCTGGCCATGGACCTCGATCAACTGTTCGCCGAGCGATCGAAGCACCGCCACGCTTACCGCCTGGTCGTTGACGAAGGCGCGGGAGCGGCCGTCGGCTCCCTGCTGGCGGCGCAGAATCAGGTCCTCGCCCGGGTCGGCCTCGATGCCCGCTTCGTTCAGCGTGGCCCACAGCGGATGATCGGATGGCGCCGCGAAGATGGCCGTGGCCGACGCGTTTGCCGCGCCCGCGCGCACTAGCCCGCCGTCGGCGCGCCCGCCCGTGGCGAGACCCAGCGCGCCCAGGATAATCGACTTGCCGGCCCCGGTCTCGCCGGTCAGCACCGTCAGGCCCGGCCCGAACTCCAGGTCGAGCGCCTCGACGAGCACAAGGTCTCGAATGGACAGGCCGGTCAGCATGTCCCGCTTCTAGAGGATTCGGAGGGGGGAAGTCGTCAGCCCGGAATCAGCCGGCGCAGCCAGCCTTCTTCCTCGGGCTCGACATCCAGCTGGCCGCCCTCGCGGGTCACCAGCACATAGGCGTCCGAGTACCAGCGGCTGCCGGGGAAGTTGTGACCCAGCACCGCCGCGTTGCGGGTGGCTTCTTCGGTAAGGCCCAGGGTGAGATAGGCCTCGACCAGACGGTACAGCGCCTCGGGCGTATGCGAGGTCGTCTGGTGCTGCTCGATCACGCGGCGGAAGCGGCCGATGGCGGCCAGCGGCTGGTCGCGGTGCAGGTACCACCGGCCGATCTCCATCTCCTTGCCGGCCAGCTGGTCATTGACCATGTCGATCTTGACCCGCGCGTCGGTGGCGTACTGGGTCGAGGGGAAGCGACGGACCACGTCGGTCAGGGCGACCAGCGCCTGCTGCGTAGCCGCCTGATCCCGGCCCACGTCAACGATCTGCTCGAAGTAGCAGATCGCCTTCATATAATAGGCGTAGGAGACCTGCGGGCTGCCCGGATAGAGCTGGATGAAACGGTCGGCCGCGGCGATCGCCTCTTCGTAGTTGTTGCGCTGATACTGGGCATAGACCTGCATCAGGATCGCCCGGCGCGACCAGGGCGAATAGGGGTGTTGGCGCTCGACTTCGCGGAAGAACTGGACAGCCTCCGAGAAGCGCCGTTGATCCAGCCGCTCGAGGCCCACCGAATAGAGCACCTCGACCGGACGCTCCTGATACTGAAGGCGCGGCTGGCTCGGGCGGGACCCCACGCACCCGGCGAGCGCGATTGACATCGCGCCGGCCAGCACCACGGCGACCACGCTGCTGCGAACGGAGACTGACTTCACCGGCGACACCTTCTCGCACGCCCCGAACAGGTTCGGGCCCCAGACGAACCTCGGCTTCTACACGAGCGCCTGTGACCCGCCAACCGCTGGCGTGGCGGCCGAGACCCTTATAGAAGCCCCGCCAAGAAGCGGTCGCTCTTGGGCGAAAGGATGGCGCGATGAAACTGCTGGCCGGAAACTCCAACAAGCCTCTGGCCCAGGCCATCGCCGACCATCTCGACATGCCCCTCACCCGGGCCCAGGTGAAGCGCTTCGCCGACAACGAGGTCTTCGCCGTGATCGAGGAAAACGTCCGCGGCGAGGACGTCTTCGTGATCCAGTCGACCAGCGCCCCGGCCAACGACAACCTGATGGAGCTGCTGATCATCACCGACGCCCTGGTCCGGGCCTCGGCCAGGCGGATCACGGCGGTCATGCCCTACTTCGGCTACGCCCGTCAGGACCGGAAGACTGGCGGCCGTACGCCGATTTCCGCCAAGCTGGTCGCCAACCTGATCACCCGCGCCGGGGCCAACCGGGTTCTGACCATGGACCTGCACGCAGGCCAGATTCAGGGCTTCTTCGACATCCCGACCGACAACCTGCTGGCCACTCCCGTCCTGGCCCAGGACATCAAGGAGCACTACGCCAAGTCGTCGGACCTGATGATCGTCTCGCCCGACGTGGGCGGCGTCGTCCGCGCCCGGGCCTTGGCGAAACGCCTCGACGCTGACCTGGCGATTGTCGACAAGCGCCGGCCGAAGGCCGGCGAGAGCGAGGTGATGAACATCATCGGCGAGGTCTCGGGCCGCCGCTGCATCCTGTTCGACGACATCGTCGATTCGGGCGGCACGCTCGTGAACGCCGCCAAGGCCCTCATGGACCAGGGCGCGGCCGAGGTTTCGGCCTACATCTCCCACGGCGTGCTATCCGGCCCGGCGGTCAATCGGGTCGCCGACGGCCCGCTGAAGGAGCTGGTGATCACCGACTCCATCGCCATTTCGCACGAGGCGGAGACCTGCCCGAAGATTCGCCGCGTCCCGGTCGCCCCGCTCATCGGCGAGGCGATTCGCCGCATCGCGAACGAGGAATCGGTCTCCAAACTGTTCGATTAAGCGTCGAACAACTCTTTTGAGGGCGCTATGATGTCTGCAAGTGGCCTAACGGCCACGCTTGTGCATCGGGGTCGGCCAAATGGTTACCTTTTCGCCTCGCCGCGCGTCGCTGGTCGGCGCCGTCGCATTTGGAATGCTGCTCTCGGCCTGCGAGTCGGCGCCCGAGCCGGTGGTCGCGCCGCCGCCTCCCCCGCCGCCGCCGTTGCCCGCGCTCGCTCTGAACAGCGGCGTGGCCGAGGCCGCCGCCGTCTACCTGGCCTACGTCCAGGACGCGGCCCAGATCTCCTCCAGCTTCGCCAACGGTGACGAAGTGCGTCAGTCCCTGATGCGCGCCGCCAGCTACGAGCCGACCCAGCTCTCGCGCGGCATGGTCGCCTACGCCGCCGTGGTCGCACTGCAGTCGCCTGAGTTCGTCAACGGCGTGCGCGGTCTGGCCGCCGATCCGGCCAACCGGGACACCCTGGTGCGCCAGATCATGGCGGACCCGGCCTATGCCGCCCAGCTGCCCGGCGCTCGCGAAGCCGCCGGCCTGATCGCAGCCCAGATCCAGAGCCACGGCCAAGGCGTCTACAACGCCGGCTCCGCCGTCAAGCAGACCGCTTACGACGTCCAGCGCCAGCGCTGGTCGGCCCAGCACGTCACGGATCGCGACGCCCGGCTGGAGCGCGCCCGGGTGCTTTCGGCCACGCCGCTGAACCCCAACGCCGACGAATCCGTGCGCCTGCTCCAGGCCGCCCTCAGCGGCGAAGGCCTGCCTGTCCAGCCTGCCGAGGCCGGCCCGCCCTACACCCAGGCCGTGATCCGGGGCCTGGCCATCGCCGCGCTCGCCGCCCTCGGCCAGGCTGGCGAGGACGCCCGCGCGACGACCGAGTCCCTGCTCAACGAGCCGGTCAGCGCCGACTGCCTGAACTTCTCCAAGTTGATGATGATGCAGTGCCTGGCGGCGTCCCGCCCGCACTACGAGGAGATCTTCTGCCTCGGCCAGCACATCATGATGGACACCGCCCAGTGCGTCGTCGACGCGGCCGGCACGGTCACCCCCATCCTGCAGTCGCCCGTCCTGATGGCCCAGCCCGCCTCGGTCGAAACGGCCTCGGCCGACGCGACCAGCTCGGACGCCCAGACGCCGAACTAGTCCGCGACCCAGGTCCGCAGGCTTGGCTGGACTGACGTTGGGTCAGGCGGTCAACATCTCCCGCTAGCGTCGCCGCATCGCGACTAACGGGGAAACATGTCCGAGGCTCTGCCCCATTATCGCGATCCCGGCGAGCGGCTCGCCGACCTGATCGTCCATCTCACCGGCCTGGGGCTCGCCCTGGTCGGCGGCGGGATGCTGCTGGGGCTGGCCATCGGCTTCGGCCACGTCGAGCGCCTGACGGCAGCCTCCATCTACGCGGTCGGCCTGCTGACCATGCTGGCGCTCTCGACCGCCTACAACTTCGCGCCGGCGTCCTATCAGCCGCTGCTGCGACGCTTCGATCACGCCGGCATCTTCCTGATGATAGCAGGCTCCTACACGCCCTTTACGACCCAGTACCTCGAGGGGGCCTGGTCCTGGGGCATGACGGCCGCGGTGTGGTCCATCGCTGGCGTAGGCATCCTGGCCAAGCTGTTCTTGCCAGGGCTCGGCCGGCTGTTCTGGATCGCCGTCTACCTGATCCTGGGCTGGCTGATGGTGGTGGCGCTGGAACCGCTTCGCCAGAACCTGGGCCTGGCGCCGCTGATCCTGCTCGGCGTCGGCGGGCTGCTGTACACGCTCGGGGTCGCCTTCTACAGCCGCAAGGCGCTGCGCTTCCGGCGCGCCATCTGGCATGGCCACGTCGTAGTGGCCGCAGCGGTCCACTGGGTCGCGGTCCTGCTGGCGGTCATTTCGAGACCGGCCTCCTGACCGACCTTTTCGAGCGGGTTCCCCCTGTTGCGCCCGCAAGGCGAAGCGTGTATCTAGCCGCGCTCTTGATTTCACGGGTCGCAGACCCCCCGCCGCGCGGCTGCGCGGCGGTTTCGTTTTGAGGCTAGCCGCATGGCCGAGATCATCCTGAACGTTGAAGTCCGCGAAGGCGTCGGCACGGGCGGCGCCCGTTCGGCCCGCCGCGACGGCAAGGTCCCCGGCGTCCTGTACGGCGGCGACAAGGCCCCCGTGGCCATCGCGGTCGAAGAGCGCGCCTTCCGCAAGTCGCTCTATACCGGCAAGCTGCTCGGCCACCTGGTGACGCTGAAGTACGGCGACGAGACCCAGCCGGTCATCGCCAAGGACATCCAGTTCGACCCGGTCACCGACCGCCCGATGCACTTCGACCTGATGCGCGTCGACGAGAAGGCCCCGGTCAAGATCTCCATCCCGGTCCACTTCAAGAACCAGGACCAGTGCGAGGCCTTCCGTCAGGGCGGCTCGCTCGAGATCGTCCGCCACGACGTCGAGATCATGGTCCGCGCCGACCAGATCCCCGAGGAACTGGTCGTCGACCTCAAGAACCACAAGCTCGGCGACACCATCCGGATGTCCGAGATCAAGCTGCCGGAAGGCGCTCACCCGATCATCACCGACCGCGACTTCGTGATCGCCTCGATCAAGACGTCGTCGGCCGCCCTGTCCGAAGCCGCCGACGAGGCTGCTGACGCCGCCGCCGCCGAAGAGGCCGCCGCCGAGGCTCCGGCCGAGGAAGCCGCCGCCGAGGGCGAAGGCGAAGCCCCCGCCGAGGAAACCTCGGAAGGCTAAACCGCCTTCGAGGCTGGAAATCAGCGGCCCCGTCCTGCAATCAGGGCGGGGCCGTTTTCCTATCTGGAGCAGGCATGCTGATCCTGGCCGGCCTCGGAAACCCGGGGCCCAAGTACAAGAACAACCGCCACAACATCGGCTTCATGGCCATCGACGCCATCGCCGAGGAATGGCGCTTCGGCCCTGAGCGCGCGCGCTTCCAGTCCGTATCGCGCGAAGGCGAGATCCCCACCGAGCGCGGCCCGGTCAAGACGCTGCTGCTCAAGCCCCAGACCTACATGAACGAGAGCGGCCGCGCCGTCGGCGAGGCCATGCGTTTCTTCAAGGCCGTGCCGGCGGACGTCATCGCCTACTATGACGAGATCGACCTGGCCGAGGGCCGTTTCCGCATGAAGACCGGCGGCGGCGCTGCCGGCCACAACGGCGTGCGCTCCATCGCCAGCCACATCGGCCCCGACTTCCGCCGCGCCAGACTGGGCGTAGGCCACCCGGGCCAGAAGGAACTCGTCATGCCGTGGGTGCTCGGCGACTTCTGGAAGGCCGAACTTCCCTGGCGGGACGCTCTGCTCGACGCCTGCGCCCGCGCCCTGCCCTTCGCCGCCATCGGCGACGACGACCGCTACCAGGCCGAGGTCATGCGCCTGGCGCCCGCCCCCAAAGCCGACCCCAGGAAGGCCGCGCGGGAGGAATAGGTCCATCGCGGCTGCGGGAGAGGCCAGCTAGTTCGTAGAGGTCTCGTCGGACTCAGTAGCCGGCGGTCGGGAAAGCACAGAGCGCGGATAGCCAGCCTCTTCCAGGTCAAGGGGCTCCGGCATGGGGTCAGGCGGCCAGGTGTCAGCCTCCCATGTTACGTCCCACCCCTGCGGCGAGAACGGATAGACAACCTGATATCTCCAGGTGTCGAAGCGACTGACCTCGCGTGCGATCGGCGTGGCCAAAGCCAGCGCCATGAACGACAGGCAGAACACATAGCGGCCCCGCCACAGCGTCCACCACAGTCCGAGCACACCGGCCATGCCGAGACCGAAAGTGCCAAGCGCGGAGACCAGGAGAGGCATTGGTGGGCGGAAGCCCAGATCCAAAAGGCCCGATACAGCCCAACACTCTACCAAGGCGATCCCGGTGATCATCACCCCGACGAAGAAGAGCGCGCGACGAAAACCGCCCGAGGGGTGAACGTTGCGCACAGCCAGTAAGCGCGTTGCGAGCAGGCCCACAGCCAAGGCAGCCACCCCGATGAGGACCAACCACGGCGCCAAGAAGGGCGGTATGTATCGCTGGCGAAAGAAATCGAGCTGACTGCGGCTTGGCAGTTCGCGAATGCTTTTCACCACGATCAAGCCGCGTTGCCCTCCGAGATGGCCTGAAGCACCATCGAAAAAAATGCCCGTGACCTCTACGGCTTCACCTTCGAAGGGACGCAGTTCCGGATCATCAGGTGGCGCGTCGATCGCCAGCGATGGTCCGTTCAAGTCCATATAACCATCGTAATCCTCGCGGCTCATGAAAAGCTGGCGATCGTGGTATTCGGTGGCGATCACTCCCTGGGTCTCGACGAACTGTCCGTGGAAGGCTGCGGGATTGGCCTGTATCGCGGCCAGAGAGACACGCTCCGGATCGGGTGGCCCCGGCGGTTCGCGCCACGGCCGCTCCTGTGCGCAGCCCGTGCAAAGCCAGCATAGGAGCAGCAAAAGAACCGGTGCGAAGCGCATGGGCCATTCCAACCATGCGCCACTCGAAGTGGCAAATGGCTGCCTCGCGGATTGAGTCCCCGCATCGAAGGGTGCGTTCGCGACGCCGCTGCGGCTCCGCCGTCACCCCGGACGCGAGCGCAGCGAGCGATCCGGGGCCCAAGCACCTCTGCGCCGCCTGCGTTCAGGTCCCGGCTCTTCGGCCCTTCGGGCCTGCGGCCGGGATGACGCGAGATGCGGGGGTTCGGCCGAAAGATCGAGTCGAAAACCCCCGCCCTCGAAAAGGGCCGCACATTGCCCCTGTCCCGTCGCACGGGGAGGGCGCGTGGCCAGCGACCCTGCGGGCGGCGGGATGCGGATGAGCGGATTGAGCGGCGGGGCGGATTACCCGTCGGGTCCGGGACCCTGGTCGCTGCGCCAGGGCCCGCCGTCCGGGGCCGGAACAGCTGCGTAGCCCCTAACGAAGGGCGCCCAGCAGGGGCTTCGGGAAAACATCCGCGGCGGAGCGTCTCCTTTGCCGAAACACACAAACTCATCGGTCTCCGGGCGAAGGCCCGGCGCTCCGCCGCCCGCCCCAATCTCCGCAGCCGCAAGGCGCGGAGCCGTCCCCACGCACCCGAAGGTCGCCCATGCGCCCACGCCCGTCCCGCAAGCTCAGCTTCGACCAGTTTCTCGACCGCCTCATCGACGACGCCCGCTACCTG
>NZ_JANJTL010000165.1 GCF_024711105.1 Brevundimonas sp.
GACGCCCGCGACGATCCGGGTCGTGCAGATGCTGCCGGGGCCAATGCCCACCTTCACCGCATCCGCGCCCGCATCGATCAGGGCGCGCGCCGCATCGTAGGTGGCGATGTTGCCGGCCACGATCTGAAGCCGGTTGTTCTCCCGCTTGATGCGCTCGACCACCTTGGGGACCTGGGCCGAGTGTCCGTGGGCCGTGTCGATCACCACGACGTCCGCGCCCGCCTCGGCCAAGGCCATCGCCCGCTCGTACCCGGCGTCGCCGACGGTCGACGCCGCCCCGACCAGCAGCCCGCCCTGGTCGTCCTTGGCGGCGTTCGGGAAGGCCTGGGCCTTCTCGATGTCCTTCATGGTGATCAGGCCCACGGCCCGATAGTCCTCGTCAACGACGATAACCCGCTCGATCTTGCGGGTGCGCAGCAGTTCGCGCGCCTCGTCGCGGCCAGCGCCCTCACGCACAGTGACCAGGTCGCCCGTGGTCATCAGCTCGGCGGCCTTGCGGTTCGCGTCGCCCTCGAAGCGCATGTCGCGGTTGGTCAGCATGCCGACCAGCCGCCGGGTGGCCGGGTCCACGACCGGGAAGCCCGAGATGTTGCGCGCCGCCACGATCTCGCGGACCTCGCCGAGCGTGGTCTCCGGCGTGACGGTCACCGGATTGACCACCATGCCGCTTTCGTAGCGCTTCACCTGCCGGACCTGGTCGGCCTGTTCCTCGACGGACAGGTTCCGGTGCAGCACGCCGAGCCCCCCGGCCTGGGCCATGGCGATGGCCAGCCGCGCCTCAGTCACCGTGTCCATGGCGGACGACAGCAGGGGGATGTTCAGGCGGATTTCCCGCGTCAGCCGCGTCGCCACGTCAACCTGGGTCGGCATGACCTCGGACGGGCCGGGTTCCAGCAAAACATCGTCGAAGGTGAGCCCTTCGCGAATCTCCATGAGACTCTCCGTTTTGCGGGCGGGCTATGACCGACGCAGGCGCGCGGCGCAAGGCCCGCGCCGCGCGTTGTGTCGAAAGTCGCGATAGCGTGGCGCGAACGCCCGCCGGATCAGCCCGCGGTCTTCTCGACCTGGTCGTATTCCAGTTCGACCGGCGTGGCGCGGCCGAAGATGGAGACCGAGACGTGCAGGCGGGCGCGGTCCTCGTCGACGCTCTCGACGACGCCGTCGAAGCTGGCGAACGGACCGTCGGTGACCTTGACGGTCTCGCCGATGTCGAAGCGGATCGTCGGCTTCGGACGCTCGGCGCCCTCCTCCACGGCGCCCACGATGCGCTGGATTTCCTTTTCGGAGACCGGCATCGGCTTGGAGCCCGAGCCCAGGAAGCCCGTGACCTTCGGCGTGTTCTTGATGAGGTGGAAGACCTGGTCCGACAGGTCCATCTTCACCAGCACGTAGCCCGGGAAGAACTTGCGCTCGGTGTTGACCTTGCGGCCGCGGCGGATCTCCACGACGTCCTCGGTGGGAACCAGGATGTCGCTGATGCTGTCGGCCAGACCCTGGGTGCGGGCCTGCTCGCGGATGGTCTCGGCCACCTTCTTCTCGAAGTTCGAGTAGGCGTGGACGATGTACCACTTGTGGTTCGGATTGGAGGCCGGCTTGGCCTCGACGCTGGCGTCGGTCATGGCGGGCTCCCTTTTAGCGGCCGATCTGGATGAGCTGGTTGGCGCCCAGCGCCATGACCAGATCCACCACCCAGAAGAACAGGGTGGCCAGAGCCACCATGATGAAGACCATCACCGAGGTGATCCAGGTCTCCTTGCGGCTCGGCCAGGTGATCTTGCGACCCTCGGCGCGCACCTGGCTGAAGAACTGGAACGGGGAGATGCGCTTCCGGGGAGCCTCGGCCTCGACGGCCGTTCCCTGAACGACGGCGGCGCCGCCCTGTCCCATCATTTGTCCCCCGCGTTTACCGGAGGATTTCGGCCTGGCCATCAGATACCCGTCTTCGTGAAAGTGGCAGGAGTGGAGGGACTCGAACCCCCGGCCCTCGGTTTTGGAGACCGATGCTCTACCAACTGAGCTACACTCCTAGACCGCGGAGCTTCCAAGATAGGAAGCCCTACGTCCCGGACAAAGAACAGCGCGCCGAAGGTGACCCTCGGCGCGCGCGGCCTTACGCCGGAGCCGCGCGATGTAGCAGGCGCCGCTTTGGGCGGCAAGCGTTCCGCTAGCTCTTCCAGATGGATCCCAGCTCCGTGCCGAGGGCCTCGAACTCGCCCCGGGTCATGTTCCAGTAGCCGACCACCTCGGCGTTCTTTTCCGGATGCAGCAGGGCCGCGCAGGCGACCGCGAAGCTGGACGGCGCAGACCCCGGGGCGGTGGCCACCACTCCGTCCGAGACGGCATGGGCCACGTCGCGATAGTACGCTTCGCCGGCGTAGGACGGCGCGTTCTCCGACAGGAAAGGCCCAGAGTTGGAAGTATGTGGACGGCCATCGAGAACACCCGCCCGGGCCAGCGCTAGAGTGCCGGCGCAGATGGCGGCGATGGGACCGCCGGCGTCCGCGCGCGCCCTTAGCCGGTTGTTCAGGGCGGCGTCGTCGAAACGCATCCAGGCGTCCGAACCGATAAGGATGACGAGGGAGGCCTCTTTCAGGTCGGCGGTGTCATAACCCGTGTCCACGTCGATCAGCACGCCGCCCATGGTGTGAACCGACTTGCCGTCGGGGCTGGCGGTCTTGATGGCCGCGCCGAAGTACTCCTTCAGGACCGGCAGAACCGGCCCCATCTCCCAATCGGCGGCGCCGGGCTGGAGCAGAACGACAACAGTTTCGGTCACTTGGCGACTCCCTCGGGGGCGGTCTGGCGGAACATGGCCGTGGCATAGCCGACCAACAGGGGCGCCTGAACCCCCGCCAGCACGAGCGCCCAGACCCCATCGACCCAGTCGGCCTCCGGCGCGCCCAGCAACGCCCAGCTGACCAGAGCAAACGACGGCGCCAGCATCACCATCAGGCCGGCCATCGGCCGCAGACCCGAGCCGCGTGTCCACTTGAGCGCCGCCAGGGAGACGACCTGACCCGTCGCCAGCGTGGCCGGTCCTGCGGGCAGGACGCGCGCCCACAGGCTCAGGAGAACCATCACGGTGGCGATCTCGAGCGCCAGAACGACCCACATGCGCCAGCCGGGCTGGGTAGCCGACGCCTGGGCTACGACGGCGAAATCCGCACCGCCGCCAAAGCCGGTCGCCCCCGCGACCGCCAGCAGGACCAGGCCCAGCACCAGCGCGACCAGGACGAGAAACAGACCGCTGAGCGCGATTGACGCCAGCAGACGCGCCTCGTCACGGTCGAGGCGGAGACCGACCGGCGGGGCCGTCCGGCCGAGCGCTGCGCGCGTCAGACCGGCGATCCCGACCACGCCGGCGGCAAGTTGAGCCACCATGATCAGCAGGGCGACGCCCAGCCCTATCGTCCGCTCGGCCAGCAGGGTGGGGACGAGCATCGACAGGGCGATCAGCACCGCCGCCGCGGGCGCACGCCTGACCGCGGTCACGGCAAGACGGAGGCCGTCGGGCAGCGCCTGGCGCAGGCTCAGGGGTGAAGACATCTCAGATCCATCCCGCGGATCGAGGACTCGACCCGGCGCGGAAACCTCCTAAACAGCCGCGCATGACTGTGAAACCCGTTCATGTGATCGGCGGCGGCCTCGCCGGCTCCGAAGCCGCCTGGCAGATCGCCCAGGCCGGCGTGCCCGTCGTGCTGCACGAGATGCGCCGCGCCGGCGTCAAGACCGACGCCCACCACACCGACGGCCTGGCCGAGCTGGTCTGCTCCAACTCCTTCCGGTCCGACGACTGGGAGTACAACGCGGTCGGCCTGTTGCACGCCGAGATGCGGCTGCTCGGCAGCCTGATCATGGCTTGCGGCGACGCCAACCAGGTGCCGGCCGGCGGCGCGCTGGCCGTGGACCGCGACGGCTTCTCCAACGCCGTGACCGAGCGGCTTCTGGCCCATCCGCTGGTGACCGTCGTCGGCGAGGAGATCGCCGGCCTGCCGCCGGAGGACTGGGACAACGTCATCGTCGCCACGGGGCCGCTCACCTCCCCGGCCCTGGCCGACGCCATCCTGAAGCTGACGGGCGAGGAGAGCCTGAGCTTCTTCGACGCCATCGCGCCGATCGTCCATGCGGACTCGATCGACTTCGACATCGCCTGGCGTCAGTCGCGCTACGACAAGGCCGGCCCGGGCGGCGATGCCGCCGCCTACGTCAACTGCCCGATGACCAAGGACCAGTACGAGGCCTTCATCGACGCCCTGCTGGCGGGCCCCAAGGCCGAGTTCAAGGACTGGGAGAATGTCCCCTATTTCGATGGCTGCCTGCCCATCGAGGTGATGGCCGAGCGGGGCCGCGAGACCCTGCGCCACGGCCCGATGAAGCCGGTCGGCCTGACCAATCCCCGCGACCCGACGGTCAAGCCGCACGCCATCGTCCAGCTGCGCCAGGACAATGCGCTGGGCACCCTCTTCAATATGGTCGGCTTCCAGACCAAGCTGAAGCACGGGGCGCAGGCTGAGGTATTCCGGATGATCCCGGGCCTGCAGGACGCCCAGTTCGCGCGGCTGGGCGGCCTGCACCGCAACACTTTCCTGAACAGCCCGAAGCTGCTGGATCGCCAGCTGCGCATGAAGGCCATGCCGCGCTTGCGTTTCGCGGGCCAGGTCACGGGCGTCGAAGGCTATGTCGAATCCGCCGCCATGGGCCTCCTCACCGGCCGCCTCGCCGCCGCCCAGGCGCTCGGCAAAGAGCTCGCTCCGCCGCCG
>NZ_JANJTL010000180.1 GCF_024711105.1 Brevundimonas sp.
TGCAGAAGATGTCGGCCTTGTCGGCGACGTCTTCCATGGTCTGGACCTCATAGCCCTCCATGGCGGCCTGAAGGGCGCAGATCGGGTCGATCTCGGTGACGATCACGCGGGCGCCGCCATTGCGGAGCGACGCGGCCGAGCCCTTGCCCACGTCGCCGTAGCCTAGGACCACCGAGACCTTGCCCGCCAGCATCACGTCGGTTCCCCGGCGGATGGCGTCGACCAGGCTTTCGCGGCAGCCGTAGAGGTTGTCGAACTTGGACTTGGTGACGCTGTCGTTGACGTTGATGGCCGGGAACGGCAGCTCGCCCCTCCGCGCCATCTCATAGAGGCGGTGCACGCCGGTGGTGGTCTCTTCCGACACGCCCTGGATGGCGTCGCGGATGGCCGAGTAGAAGCCAGGCTTCTCCTGGAGGTAGCGCTTCATGACGGCGAAGAGGGCTTCCTCTTCCTCGTTCTGCGGGTTGTTCAGCACCGAGGGGTCCTGCTCGGCCTTGGGGCCCAGCACGCACAGCAGGGTGGCGTCGCCGCCGTCGTCGAGGATCAGGTTCGGATAGCCGCCGTCGGCCCATTCGAAGATGCGGTGGGCGTACTCCCAGTACTCGTAGAGCGTCTCGCCCTTGACCGCGAAGACCGGCGTGCCCTTAGCGGCGATGGCCGCCGCAGCGTGGTCCTGGGTCGAGAAGATGTTGCACGAGGCCCAGCGGACTTCGGCGCCCAGGGCTTCCAGCGTCTGGATCAGCACCGCCGTCTGGATGGTCATGTGCAGCGAGCCGGCGATCCGCGCGCCCTTGAGCGGCTGGGCCGCGCCGTACTCCTCGCGCACGGCCATCAGGCCGGGCATTTCGGTCTCGGCGATGGCGATTTCCTTGTCGCCCCAGCCGGAAAGCGAGATGTCCTTGACGACGTAATCGGTCACGAGTGGCTCCTGAGGGCGCGAAATGGGGACGCGCGCCTATAGCCGCCCCCGAGCCAAGGGGCAACCATCATATAAGGATATCTTTATATCCGTTCCGTCTCAGAGCCCTGCAAGGCGGTCGGCGCAGGCCTGGCGCCCCGCGCCGGACAGGCCAGGGCCGGGCAACAGCCTCTGGCCGTCGCTGGCCTCGGCCACGATCACGCAGTCGCCGAACAGGTCGGGCGGCAGGCGGATCAGCTCGCCGCGCCCGATGTGGGCCTCCAGCTCCGGCTCCAGCTCGCCGCCGCCGAGGTCCCGATAGGCGCGGACGAGCCGCTCCGGCGCGGAGCCCCGGCCCTCTCGGATGGCGAGGATGGCGTCATCGAGGTCGCGCGTCCCGCCCGAGGCGTTGCGAAGCCGCGCGTCCCACATCAGCGCCAGCAGCAGGCCCCGCTCATAGGGCGCGCCGGCCGCCTGCCGGTCGCTGAAGAAGGCGCGGGCCAGCACCGCACCGCCGACCCCGCGCGTCGGCGTCGAGGCGTGCCGGGCCAGTATGCGGTTCAGCTCGCCGAGGTGCTCTTCGGGCGTGGACAGTCCCAGCCGAAGTTCGGTCCTCAGCGCATAGAAGTCGGTGAAGCCCTCGGAGAACCAGAAGTCCATCGCCTCCGCCGGCCCGCGCGCCAGGCCGCCGACCCGGTCGGGCAGCCAGGCGTGCTGCTGCTCGTGGACAATCACGTGGTCGGTCTCGTCCAGGACCTGATCCGGCGTCAGCCACACCGCCAGGCCGTCGCCCAGTCCCAGGCCGGACTGCACGCCCGCGCCGGCCGGGCCATCGAGCGGCGTCAGGGCCAGCAGATAGGTCTGGCCGGCGTCGCCCCAGAAGTCCGACGAGCTCTGCACCACCGAGGCGTATCGCGCAGCCAGCTCTTCTGCAGAGAAGCGCCAGTCGCCGTGCACGGCCACGCGGGCCTGCCCGCCCGCGACGGGCGTGGAGACCACCCGCATTCCCGCCCCGCCGACGAGGACGCTGTCGCCCAGGTCGCGGAAGCTCATCCGGGCGCCGGCCGCGTGATCCAGATCCGACGCCAGCGCCCAGCCGTCCGGCGCGTCGCCCCAGCCGAACCGAACCGCCGCGTCATCCCGCCCTTCGATCCGGGCGAAGACCGTCCAGCCCACCAGGGTGAACCAGTCGGCGGTCACGGTCGGGCGGTAAGGCCGCTCGATCCCGGCGCGCTGCGGCCCGATCCAGTCCGGCGCGACGACATAGGACAGGCGGACATCCGCGCCGCGCGCGTGGCGCAGGGTCAGGCGCGCGCCGTCACGGCGCACCTCCGCCCCCTCGGCCCGGACGTCGATGATGTCACGACCGAGCCCCGCCGCGCCGGACCAGGCCTCGGGCAGGCGCACCTCGGTGCGGCCGTCGCGGTCGCCCACGAAGGCCAGGCTGATCTCGACGCCGCGCAGTCCTGAAGCTTCGACGATCGGGGTGACGACGTAGTCGACCGACGGTTCAGTCCGCGTCTGGGCGGCCGGCGTTCCCGCCACGCCAGCACCTATCGCGAACGCTCCAGCCATCACTGCCAGGCTGATTGCCCTGAACACCTCTCGCCCCTCCCGACGGGGATATCAGGCGGAGGATTACACGGGGAGCCGCCGCTTGGCAGGCGCCGGAATGTCGCGGCGGATCAGAGCTTTGCCGTAAGGCCTCAGTCCATGCGCGCCATGTCGATGACGAAGCGGTAGCGGACGTCGGACTTCAGCATCCGCTCATAGGCCTCGTTGATCTGGCTCGGGGCGATGGTCTCGATATCGCAAGCGATGCCGTGCTCGGCGCAGAAATCCAGCATCTCCTGGGTTTCGCGGATGCCGCCGATCAGCGAGCCGGCGATGGACCGGCGCCGCCAAAGCAGCGACAGGGCGTAGACCGGCATGCCCTCGGTCGACAGGCCGAGCATCACCATGGTCCCGTCGCGGGCGAGCAGGCCGGTGTGGGTGGCGATCTCGCTGGTGGCCGAGACGGTGTTGATGATCAGGTCGAAGCTCTCGGCGGCCGCCCGCATGCCCGCGGCGTCGGAGTTGATGAGGAAATGCCTGGCGCCCATGCGCTCGGCGTCGGCCTTCTTGCGGTCCGAGGTGGACAGGACCGTGACCTCGGCGCCCATGGCGGCGGCCAGCTTGACGGCCATATGGCCGAGCCCGCCCAGGCCGACGACCAGCACCTTCTTGCCCGGCCCGACACCCCAGTGCCTAAGCGGCGAATAGGTGGTGATCCCGGCGCACAGCAGCGGCGCGGCCGCGTCGAGCGGCAGGGCGTCGGGGATCGACAGCACATAGTTCTGATCCACCACGATCCGGTCGGAATAGCCGCCCTGGGTGATGACCTGGCCGACCTCGGCGCCCTTGGGGTCGTTCGACCCATAGGTCTGGGTCATTCCGGGGACGCAGTACTGCTCCTCGCCCTCGCGGCACGACGGGCAGGTGCGACAGCTGTCGACCATGCAGCCGACGCCGACACGGTCGCCGACCTTGAAGCGGCTGACGTTCGACCCCACGGCCGTGACCACGCCCGCGATCTCGTGGCCCGGCACGATCGGATAGCGTGTCGAGCCCAGGTCGTTCTTCACCACGTGAAGGTCGGAGTGGCAGATGCCCGCGAACTTGATCTCGATGGCCACGTCGTCCGGCCCCGGATCGCGCCGGTCGAAGCGATAGGGCGACAGCGGCTGATCGGCGGCGGTCGCGGCGTAGGCGCGGGTGGCGATGGGCATTTGGGGAGGCCTCCAGGGAGCGAGCTGCTCAGCTAGGCATGCGCCCGGCCGGGCTCAAGGGAAAGCCTACTTCAGCCGCTCGATCAGGGCGACTGCGGCCGAGGGGTTCCTCACCTTCGCCCCCGAGATGAAGTAGGCGTAGACGTCCCCCCGTTCCGCCCAGCGGCGTGCGCGGTCGGCGATGGCGTCGAGTTCAGCCGAGGTCATTCCGGCGGGCTCGTCCTCGCGGCTGGACATCAGGCGCGCATAGGTGAAGTCCGCGGTCGGCTGGTCGATGCGCGGCCATTCCGGCGCCTCGTCGTCCTCGGCATAGACGATGGCGCAGCCGTACTTGGCCGCGAGGTCGTAGAACTCCTGGCAGTCGAAGCTGGCGTTGCGGACCTCGAGCGCGTGGCGGAGTCTGAGCCCGTCCTTCTCGCGGGGAAGCAGCTTCAGGAAGCCCTCGAAGTCCTCGGCGTCGAATTTCTTGGTGGCCATGAACTGCCAGTTGATCGGCCCGAGCTTGGGACCCAGCAGGGTCAGGCCCTGGTTCAGGAAGATCTCCATCGAGGCCGCGCCGTCAGACAGGACCCTGCGATTGGTGGTGAACCGGCTGGCCTTGACCGAGAAGACGAAGCCGTCCGGCGTCTCGTCGCGCCACTTCATCCAGCTGTCGGGCTTGAAGCTGGAATAATAGGTGCCGTTGATCTCGATGGAGGTGAGCGCGCGCGAGGCGAACTCCAGCTCCTTCTTCTGGGTCAGGCCCTGCGGATAGAAGACCCCGCGCCACGGCTCATAGGTCCAGCCGCCGACGCCGACGCGGATGGGGTGGGTCATGGTTGGTCTCCGGAGGATTCGCCGACTGGATCGCCATGCCAGTCTTCGCTGGCGTGGCGAATGCGCAAGACGTGCACGCTGTCGTTCTCCGTCGCATAGACGACGATGTGCGAGCCATAGGGCAGCACGCGCACGGGCCTGCTCAGATCGGAGCGCTCCTGGGCGAGCCGTGGAAAGTCGGCCAGGCGGGCCATCGCGGCCTTCAGGCCAGCCGAATAGCGGTCCGCCGCCTGGAGACCGAAGGTCAGGATCCCGTACAGCTAAATACCGAGGATGTCGGCCGTCGCCGCCTCGGAAACGACCAGACGCGCCACTTAGGCGGCCCGAGACCCGGCACGAGAGATCGCTTCCTTCCGCATATCCGCAAAAATCTCGTGCAGAGACTTCTCGCTGACCCCCGATGCATAGGCCTCGTCGATCAGCCGCTGCATGTTGGCGATCTTCTCGGCTCGGATCTGCTCGCGGCGGATCAGGTCGCGCACCACGTCGGAAGAGTTGGCGTAGCGGCCGTCCCGGGTCTGGTCCTCGACCCACTTCTTCATCTGGTCGGGCAGGGAAATGTTCATCGTGGCCATGGAGCGAGGGTCAGCTGTATGACAATCTTTGTCAAGGACGCCTCGACCCTCATGAGTTAGGGGTCGGCCGACAAGGAGGAGCCTATGCATCGCGGATCGTGCCTGTGCGGCGCCGTAGGTTTCGAGGTCGAGGGCGACCTGCCGGGACCGGACGCCTGCCATTGTTCGCAGTGCCGGCGGTGGTCAGGCCACGTCTGGGCCTCGACCGATGTCCCGCGCGAGCGCTTCCGCCTGACCGGCGAGGATCAGGTCCGGTGGTTCCAGTCGTCGGAGAAGGTGCGGCGCGGCTTCTGCGCGATCTGCGGTTCGGTGCTGTTCTGGGACGTGCCGGGCCGCAGCCGCATCGCGGTGGCCATGGGCGCCTTCGAAAGTCCCACCGGCACGCGGCTGGAGAAGCATATCTTCACCGCCGACAAGGGCGACTACTACGAGATCGCCGGGGACGCGCCGCAGGAGCCGACGCCGCCATGACCGACCGAAAGCCCACAAGCCTGGGTCAGCGCCGCCGCGAGGCGGATGAGCGCGTGCGTCGAAAGAATCTCGAGGATCGCGGCATGGACAATGTCGTGCCGCTGCGTCGGCCCAAGCCGGCCCGGCCGCCGACGAAGATTCCCGCCTTGCCCCGCTGGGCGACGCATCCGCTGGCGCTGTGGGCGGCGATCGTGGCCGTGCTGATCGTCTGGTACCTGCTGCGCGGCCTGTTCTAGCGCCGCTAGTAGGCAAACTCCGCATAGAGGCGGCTGACGTCGCCCTCCCAGCGGCCGTGGTAGAGCTCCAGCAGCCGCTCGGCCGGGGTGATCCCGCTGTCGGCGATCTCCTCCAGCTCGGCCAGGTGGCCGCGCTCGTCCACCATGCCGCCCGACAGGCGGTTGCGGGACTTCAGGCCCTCCCGGGCGATCGCCACCAGATCGCGCGCCACGTCCTGGACGCTGCGGCCGGCGACCTCGGCCTTCAGGCCCAGCCGGGTCACGTCGCGGCGCAGGCGTTCGTGGTCCTCGACATCCCAGTGCTTGACCAGGTCCCAGGCGGCGTGGAGCGCGGCCTCGTCATAGAGCACGCCGGCCCACAGCGCCGGCAGGGCGCAGATCCGCGTCCAGGGCCCGCCGTCGGCGCCCCGCATCTCCAGATAGGTCTTGAGCCGGACCTCGGGGAACAGGGTGGTCAGGTGATCGCCCCAGTCCTTCAGCGTGGGAAGCTCGCCCGGCAGGGCCGGCAGCCGGCCTTCGAGGAAGTCGCGGAACGACTGGCCCGCCGCATCGATGTAGCGGCCGTCGCGCTTGACGAAATACATCGGCGTGTCGAGCGCATAGTCGGCGTAGGCCTCGAAGCCGAACCCGTCCTGGAAGACGAAGTCCAGCATGCCCGTCCGGTCCGGATCCGTGTCGGTCCAGACGTTGGCCCGCGCGGTCAGGAAACCGTTGGGCCGGCCTTCGGTGAAGGGCGAGTTCGCGAACAGGGCGGTCGCAATCGGCTGCAGCGCCAGCGAGGTCCGGAACTTCAGGACCATGTCGGCCTCGGAGCTGAAGTCCAGGTTCGCCTGGATGGTGCAGGTCCTCAGCATCATGTCGAGGCCGAGGGAGCCGACCTTGGGCATGTAGGCCCGCATGATGTCGTAGCGGCCCTTGGGCATGACCGGGATGTCGGCGCGGGACCACAGCGGGTCGAAGCCGACGCCGAGGAAGCCCAGGCCCAGCTCGTCGGCGACCGTCTTGACCTCCATGAGGTGCCGGCCGGTCTCGTCGCAGATCTGGTGCAGGTCCTGGAGCGGCGCGCCGGACAGTTCGAACTGGCCGCCGGGCTCAAGGCTGACCGAGGCGCCGCCGCGTTCGAGCGCGATCAGGTTTCCGCCCTCCTCGACCGGCGACCAGCCGAAGCGCTGCAGGCCCGTCAGCATGGCATGGATGCCGGCCGGCTCGTCGTAGGAGGGACGGCGCAGGTCGGCCTTCACGAAGCCGAACTTCTCGTGCTCGGCCCCGATGCGCCACTGGTCCTTGGGCTTGCAGCCCTTGGCCAGCACGGCGGTCAGGTCTTCGATCGTGAGGGGACGCTCCCCGGCTCCGGTGTCGGCCATCGGCGTCGTCATCCTCTCCAGCCCGGCGGGTAGATGGGAGAAGCCGGGCGCGGACTCAAGGGGCCCAGTCGCCGAGCGCGGCCTGCCATAGCGTCAGGGCCGAGATGGCGGCGGTGTCGGCCCTCAGGATGCGCGGGCCCAGCCCCACGGGCGTCACGAAATCCAGGCCCCTCAGCCGCTCGCGCTCCTCGGGCGCGAAGCCGCCTTCCGGACCGATCAGGACAGACCAGGCGGCGGCCTCCCGCGGCAGAGCCTCCAGCGCCGGCCGCACATCGCCGCCCTCGTCGCAGAACATCAGGCGCCGCCCCTCGGGCCAGGCGTCGAGGATGCGGTCGAGCTTCTCGGGCGCGACGATATCAGGCACGTCCAGCCGGCCGGTCTGCTCCGAGGCCTCGATCGCGATGGTTTGCAGCCGGTCCACGCGGGTGTGATCGGCCTGCGTCCGCCGCGTGATCGCCAGCCGCACGCGGCGGCAACCGAGCTCGGCCGCCTTCTCTACGATGGTCTCCAGCCGCGCCCGCTTCACCAGGGCCACGACCAGCTCCAGGTCCGGCGTGCCGGCCTGCTTCCGCGTCTGCTCCACGGCCTCCAGCACGCAGCCACGCTTGGAGACTTCGGCCAGCCGCGCCCGCCATTCGCCGTCGCGACCGTTGAACATCAGCACCTCGTCGCCGACGCCCTGGCGCATCACGCCGGTGAGGTACCGGGCCTGATCGGGCGACGGCTCCAGGCGCGCGCCGCCCGACAGCGGCTGATCGAGAAACAGGCGGATCATCGCCCCAGATAGCGCCAACCGAGCCGTGGCGAAAACCGGGAAGACAGATGCGCGCCGCCCGCTACAAGGAAGCATGGCCGCAGAAACCCTCACCACGCTTCAGGCCCGCCGCATCGCGCTCTTGGCGCAGGGCTTCGGCGACCGGCGCCCGGCCGCGCCGGGCCGGTCCCACCTGATGCGGGTGTTCGACCGGGTCGGGCTGTTCCAGATCGACTCGGTGAACGTGCTGGCGCGCTCTCACTATCTGCCGCCCTTCGCGCGGCTGGGCGCCTACGGCCAGGCCGACCTCGAAGGCTTGGCCTGGGGCCCCCGCAAGCGGCTGTTCGAATACTGGGGCCACGAGGCCTCGCTGATCCCGCTGGAGCTGCATCCCCTGTTCCGCTGGCGCATGGCGCGCGCCGAGGCCGGGGTCGGCATCTATTCGGGACTGGCCCGGTTCGGGCGGGAGAAGCGGGCCTTCGTCGAGCACGTCCTGGACGAGATCGCCCGGCGCGGCCCGATGTCCGCGGGCGAGCTGGAGGCCGGCGAGAAGGGCGCCGGCGGCTGGTGGGGCTGGTCGGACTCCAAGCGGGCGCTGGAGTGGCTGTTCTGGGCCGGCCTGGTCACCACCAAGACGCGCAGGGGCTTCGAGCGGCTCTACGACCTGCCCGAGCGCGCCCTGCCGTCTTCGGTGGTCGGACTGCCGACGCCGTCGGTGGAGGAGGCCCAGCGCGGCCTCGTCGCCATCGCGGCCCGCGCCATGGGCGTGGCGACCGAGACGGACCTGCGCGACTACTTCCGCATGGACCCCGCCGAGACGCGCGCTCGGATCGCCGAATTGACCGAAGAAGGTGTGCTGATCCCGGTCGAGGTGAAGGGCTGGGGACGCCCGGCCTGGCGCCATGCGGATGCCCCGAAGCCGCGCAAGGTCGCGGCCAGCGCCCTGCTGTCGCCCTTCGACTCCCTGGTTTGGCGGCGCGAGCGGGCCGAGCGGCTGTTCGGCTTCCGGTACCGGATCGAAATCTACGTCCCGGCCGAGAAGCGGCTGTTCGGCTACTACGTCCTGCCCTTCCTGCAGGACGAGCGGCTGACCGCGCGCGTCGACCTCAAGGCCGACCGTCAGGCGGGCGTGCTGCGCGTCCAGGCCAGCCACACCGAGGACCACGCCCGGCCCGAGGCGGTCGCCCCGGTCCTCGCGGCCAACCTGCGCGAGATGGCGGCCTGGCTGGGCCTGTCGGATGTAGCCGTGCGCAGCTCGGGTGGGCTGGACCGCGCGCTCAAGGCCGAGCTGGGCCGCTCTTGACTCCCATGCCGATCAGGCGTCGGCTGCTCACGAAGGAGATCGGGCGTGAAGCTGGAGATCGAACAGGAAGACGATGGTCGCTGGCTCGCCGAGGCGGGTGATCTTCCCGGCGTGATGGCCTACGGCGCCACCCGCGACGAGGCTGTCCGCAAGGTCGAGGCCCTGGTCCTGCGCGTGCTCGCCGATCGCCTTGAGCACGGCGAGCGGGCGCCGGAAGTCGATCGGCTGTTCGCGGCTTGAGCGTCTGGCCATCGGTGCGGGCGCGGCGGCTTCTCGCCGCCCTCGAAGCGATCGGCTGGAGCGAGAAGCGGCGGACGGGCTCGCACCGAGTGCTGGAGCGGCAGGGCTGGCCCGATTACGTCTTCGCCTTTCACGACGCCGAGGAGATCGGTCCCCGCATGCTGGCCAGGGTCGCCAAGCACACCGGCCTGACGCCGCGCGACCTTTGAGGTAGTCGCTCGTCATGGAGTCCGCCCCGCTTCCCGACGCGCGCCCGCTGAACTGGGTCGACCGGCATGCGCCCGAGGCGCTGAAGCCGTGGCTGAAGCTCGGCCGCTTCGACCGCCCGATCGGCATCTGGCTGCTGCTCATCCCCTGCTGGCAGGGAATCGCCCTGGCCCTGGCCCAGTACCGCAAGGCGCCTGGCCCGTACGAACTGTGGCTGGTCACGGCCTTCGCGCTCGGCGCGGTGCTGATGCGCGCGGCCGGCTGCGCCTTCAACGACGTGGTCGACCGCGACATCGACCGGAGGGTCGCCCGCACCGCGGACCGGCCAGTGGCGTCGGGCCGGATCTCCGTGAAACAGGCCCTGGCCTTCATAGCCGCCTGCTGCCTGATCAGCCTGGCGATCCTGCTGACCCTGCCGGTCGCCGCCATCTGGCTGGGGGTGGCCTCGCTGGCCCTGGTCGCGGCCTATCCCTTCATGAAGCGCATCACCTGGTGGCCCCAGGCCTGGCTGGGACTCACGTTCAACTGGGGCGCGCTGATGGGCTTCGCGGCGGCCCTGCCGTTGGCGGCCGCCGTGCTCCTGCCGCCGGAGCTGAGGGCCGAGTATCGGCCCTTCTGGTGGGACGCGCCCGCGGCCACGGGGACGGTGGCCCTGCACGCCGGGGTCTATCTGCCGGCCCTCCTCCTCTACCTCGGCGGGGTGTTCTGGACGCTCGGCTACGACACCATCTACGCCCTGCAGGATATCGAGGACGACGCCATGGTCGGGGTGAAGTCCTCGGCCCGTCGGCTCGGGCGCGGCGTGAAGACGGGCGTGACGGTCTTTTACGGCTTGGCAGTGCTGATGGCGGCCATCGCGGGGGCGTCCGCGAGCCTCGGCCCCGTGTTCGTCCTCGGCCTGCTCGCCTACGCCGCCCATCTCGCCTGGCAGGTCTCGCGGCTGCGGCCCGATGGCCCGGCGCTGGCCCTTGCCCTGTTCAAGTCGAACCGCGAGGCTGGTCTGATCCTTCTGGCCGCCATCGCGCTCGGAGCCGTCCATCCATGGAGCTGACCATGAGAGCCGCCCTTCTCGCCGCCTGCGCCGTCCTGACGCTCGCCGCCTGCCAGCGCCGCGAGGAGGCCCCGCCGTCCGCGCCCGAGGCCCAGCCCAAGGCCGAGGTCACGCCCGCCGACCAGGCCGCGCCCCTGACCTATGCGCGCGACACGGAGTACGCCGAGGTCAGCCTGACCCTGCCGCAGGGGATCGCCCGGTATCGCGACCTGCACGCCAGCCTCTACGGCGATGCGGTCGCCAACCTTCGGGAGTTCCTCGACGGCGCCCAGGCGGACCGAACCGAATACGGTGGCGACCAGGGCCTGCCGCCCTACAATCGCACCGTCGACTGGCGTGTGGCCGCCGAGACCGGCAAGCTGTTCAGCCTGGCCGCCCAGACCTCGGAATACACGGGCGGCGCCCACGGCATGACCACCTTCACCGCCCTGCTGTGGGACAAGGCTCTGGATCGCCGCATCGAGGCCTCGGCCCTGTTCCGGCGTGGCGCCGACATGGCGGTGCTGGACCGGGCCCTGTGCGACGCCGTCAACGCCGCCCGCGCCGCCCGCACGGGCGAGCCCTCAAACCTGACGCTCGGCGGCGGCGAGGATCAGATGTGGTCCTGCCCGCGCGCCATGGAGACGATCTTCGCGCTCGCGCCGTCGGCCACGGCCGGCAAGGCGGGCGGACTGGAGTTCCTGATCAATCCCTATGACGTCGGGCCCTACGCCGAGGGGACCTATCAGATCGTGGTGCCCCAGTCGGCCTTCCGCGCCCTGCTGGCGCCCGCCTACGCCGACGAGTTCGCCGGCGCGCCGGCCCGCGTCGGCGACGTGACCCCGCGCGAGCCCGTGACCCCGTCCTGAGAAGGGGCTAAAGCCTCGCGCCATGACCGGCCCGACCGACACCTCGACCTTCGGATTCCGCGACGTCGACGCGCGCGAGAAGGTGCGCCTGGTGCGTGGGGTCTTCGACAGCGTGGCCGACCGCTACGACCTGATGAACGACCTCATGTCCGGCGGCGTGCACCGGCTGTGGAAGGACATGGCGGCCAACCGGCTGAACCCCCAGCCGGGCGAGGTCATCCTCGACATCGCCGGCGGCACCGGGGACATGGCCCGGCGCTTCTCCAGGATGGCCCGCCGCGCCCTGCAGCGCCGGGGCGGCCCGGACGCCTCGGTCCACGTCATCGACTACAACGCCGAGATGATCGCGGCCGGGGTGCGCAAGGGCTCCGAGCCCGAGATGAGCTGGGCCGTCGGCGACGCCCAGAGCCTGCCGCTGCCGGACGCCTGCGCCGACGCCTATGTGATCTCCTTCGGCATCCGCAACGTGGCGCATGTGCCGACCGCCCTGAAGGAGGCGCGCCGCGTGCTCAAGCCCGGCGGCCGGTTCCTGTGCCTGGAGTTCTCGCGCCCCACCGCATCGGCCGTGCGGGCCGCCTATGACGCCTGGTCGTTCAAGGCGATCCCGAGCATCGGCAAGGCGGTGACCGGCGACCGCGACAGCTACCAGTATCTGGTCGAGAGCATCCGCCGCTTCCCGGACCAGAAGGCCTTCGCCGCCATGATCGCCGAAGCGGGCTTCTCGCGCGTCGGCTTCACCAACTATTCCGGCGGGGTCGCGGCCTTGCACCACGGCTGGGCCGTCTAGCGCATGGCGTCCAGGCCAAGCTCCTATCTGCGGCTGATCGGGGTCGGCTGGGTGCTGGTCCGGCACGACGCGCTGGTCCCGCGCGAGATCCAGCACCTGCTGCCCTGGTGGGGCCGGGCCCTGGCCGGATTCCTTCGCCTGTTCTCGGGGGCCCAGGCCCGCGCGGGACGGCCCGGAGAGCGCTTGGGACGCGCGCTGGAGCGGCTGGGTCCGGTGGCCATCAAGCTCGGCCAGGTGCTGTCGACCCGCGCCGACGTCTTCGGGACCGTCTTCGCCGAGGACCTCAGCCGCCTGAAGGACCGCCTGCCGCCCTTCCCCACCAACCAGGCCCGCGCCGAGATCGCCCGTTCGCTGGGCTTCCCGGTCGAAAGCCTGTTCTCGATTTTCGAAGAGCCAGTCGCCGCCGCCTCCCTGGCACAGGCGCACCCCGCCACTCTGACCGACGGCCGCCGCGTGGCGGTCAAGGTGCTGCGCCCGGGGATCGAGCGCCGAGTCGCCGCCGACATCGACACAATGCTGGCCGCCGCCGAACTGGTTGAGGGCGCCATCCCGCCCGCGCGCCGGCTGGAGCCGCGACTGTTCGTGGTCACCGTCGCCAAGGCGCTGAGGCTCGAGCTCGACATGCGGCTGGAGGCCGCCGCCGCTTCGGAGCTCGGCGAGATCATGGCCCGGTCCGACTACATGGCCGCGCCCGAGGTGGTCTGGGACGGCGTCGGCAAGCGGGTGCTCACCCTAACCTGGGCGGAGGGCATGCCGCTCAGCTCGCCCGAGGCGCTGGACCAGCCGGGGCTCGACCGCGCGTCGCTCGCCGACAAGGTGGTGCGGGCCTTCCTTAGCCAGGCGCTGGACCACGGCGCCTTCCACGCCGACCTGCACGAGGGCAACCTGTTCGTGGCCGCGCCTGATCGGCTGACGGCGGTCGACTTCGGCATCGTCGGCCGGCTGGGCCCGGGCGAGCGACGCTACCTCGCCGAAATCCTCTGGGGCTTCATCACCCGCGACTACGCCCGCATCGCCCAGGTCCACTTCGAGGCCGGTTATGTGCCGCCGGACCATTCGGTCGAGACCTTCGCCCAGGCTTTACGAGCCGTCGGAGAGCCGGTGGTCGGCCGATCGGCCAGTCAGGTCTCCATGGGACGACTGCTCGCCCAGCTGTTCGAGATCACCGCCCTGTTCGACATGCGCCTGCGGCCCGAACTGGTTTTGCTCCAGAAGACCATGGTCACGGTCGAGGGCGTCGCCCGCCGGCTGGAGCCCGATCACGACCTGTGGAACGCGGCCCGCCCGGTGGTCGAGCGCTGGATCCGCGAGGAGCTGGGTCCAAAGGCCCAGGTCCGCGACGGCCTCTCCGAGCTCAAGCGCGCGGTGAAGGGCGTCATCCGCCTGGTCGAGACGCCGCCGCAGCCGCCGGTGGTCATCGAAGCCGAACCTCGCCGCGACGGCGCGACCGTCGTCTTGGCACTGGCGGCCGTCGTGCTGGCCGTAGCGGCCCTCGTCGTCGCGGGCGGCTAGACGGGCGTCTCGCCGGCCCCCTGTTCCTTCACGCCCAGCGCATCGGCCAGGCGCATCTTGGCCGAGCCAGGCCTGAGCGGCTTCTGCTGGTCCGGATGGGGCGCCCAGCCGGTCAGGCTGATGATGTCGAAGGTCGCCGGAATGCGGCCGTCCGGCCCCGCGAACCGTTCGGCGTAGAGTTCCACCATGCGCCCGAGCACCTCGCGCGTCAGAGGCCGCGGCCGCTCGGTCAGCAGGCCCGTCTCCCCCATGGCGCGCAGGTCGGCGATCAGGCGGAAGGGATCGGCGTAGCGGACCGTCACCCGGTCCAGGTCGCTGACCGGAAGGGCGAAGCCGGCTCGTTGCAGCAGCGCCGCCCCGTCGAAGGCGTCGGCGAAGGGTGAGATCCGCGGCCCGGCGCCGCCCGTGACCTCAACCTCCGCCTGGGTCAGGGCCCAGCGCAGCTCGTTCAGGGTCGTCCCGCCGAACAGGGCCCCCAGGAATAGGCCATCGGGCTTCAGGGCGCGCCGGATCTGGGTCAGGGCGCCGGGCAGGTCGTTGGTCCACTGGAGCGAAAGCAGCGACACCGCGAGGTCCAGGCTCTCGTCCGCGAAAGGCAGGGCCTCCTCGTCCAGCACCAGCTCGGCGCCCGAAGAGCGCACCGCATCGGCGCGGATCAGCCGCCCGACCCGTTCGCCCGCGCCTTCGCCCGCAAGCGCCTGAACCAGCAGGTCTCCGGATCCCGACAGGTCGACGCCCAGCGGGAAAGGCCGCATGATCGCCAGCAGGGACTGGACCGCGCTCTCGGCGGCGCGGCGTTTGAGGAAGTCGGCCAGGCCGATTCGGACCGCGCGCTCCAGGCGGCGGCGGCGCAGGGTTCGGTCGAAAAGGCGGGGAGGGGCGCTCATGCCGGACCAAGATGGCGGCTGGCTCGACCGATTGAAACCCGGCCCGCGCGTTCGCGGCTTCACGCGCGGCCTGCTCGACGTGGTCATGCCGCCGGTGACGCTGGACGGCGGGGCCCGGCCGCTGGCGTCTGGCCTGTCGGAGGCCGGCTGGTCCAGGGTGACCTTCCTGGAGGATCCGGTCTGCGACGGCTGCGGCGCGGGCTTCGACTACGACCCGGGCCCGCTGGGCGACGAACGCTGCCTGACGTGCCAGACGAAGCCGCATGTCTTCGCCCGGGCGCGGGCGGCCTGCGTCTATGACGAGGGCTCGCGCGACCTGATCCTGGCCTTCAAGCACGCCGACCGGCTGGAGCATGCGCCCCTGTTCGTGCGCTGGCTGCAGCGGGCCGCCGCGCCCCTGCTGGAAGAGGCCGATGCGGTCGCGCCCGTGCCGCTGCATCCGGTGCGGCTGCTGACCCGTCGCGCCAATCAGGCCGCCGAGATCGCCCGGCCGCTGGCCCGCACGGCGGGCCTCGCCTATCTGCCCGACGCCCTGGTCCGGTCGCGCGCCACGGCCAGCCAGGGCGGCAAGTCGGGCCGCGGCCGGCGGCTGAACGTCAAGGGCGCCTTCGCCGTGCCGCCCGCCCGCGCGAAGGAGGTCAAGGGTCGGCGCATCCTTCTGGTCGATGACGTGCTGACCACCGGCGCCACCGCCGACGCCTGCGCGCGCGCCCTGCTGGCGGCCGGCGCCCGGGCCGTGGACGTGGCCGTGGTGGCCCGGGTGCGTTCTCGCGACTGACGCATTATCTAGGGCCCCAAGTGACTTTCCGGAGTTCCTCCCCCGTGCCCAAGGTCGTCATCTACACCAAGCCGTTCTGCCCCTATTGCTCGCGCGCCGAGGCGCTGCTGCAGAGGAAGGGCGTCGACTACGAGGAGATCGTCGCCTCCATCGATCCCGAGAAGCGCGAGGAGATGCGCCAGCGCTCGGGCCGCATGACCTATCCGCAGATCTTCATCGGCGACCGCCACGTCGGCGGCTGCGACGACCTCCACGAGCTCGAGCGCGCGGGCAAGGTGGACGAACTGCTGGCGGCCTGATGGACCATCTGCGCGTCGCCCGGTTCCAGACCCGCACGCCGGCCGAGCCGGGCCGCGCGCTGGTCGAGCTCGAGCCCCTGGTCCTCCAGGCGGCGGACGGCGGCGCGCAGCTGATCCTCACGCCCGAGGCTACCAACTTCATGGAGCGCGATCCCGCTAAGAAGGCGGCGCTCCTCGGGGACGACGCCTCGGATCCGGTCGTGGCCCGGCTGAAGGCGCTCGCCGCCGAGCGCGGCGTCTGGCTGCTGCTGGGGTCGGCCATCGTGGCCTCGGGACGCGGCGATGATCCGCGCGCGGCCAACCGGTCCATGTTGATCAACCCCCAGGGCGAGGTGGCCGCGGCCTACGACAAGCTGCACGTCTTCGACGTCGACCTGCCGACCGGCGAGCGACACCGCGAGTCCGCGGGCGTCCGCCCGGGCGACGTGGCCGTGGTCGCCGAGACACCCTGGGGCGGGTTCGGCCTGACCGTCTGCTACGACCTGCGCTTTCCGGGGCTCTTCCGGGCGCTGGCGCGCGGCGGGGCGCGGATGATCGCCGTGCCCGCCGCCTTCACCCGCCCGACCGGCGAGGCCCACTGGGAGGTGCTGCTGCGCGCCCGCGCCATCGAGACCGGCTGCTTCATCCTCGCGCCCGCCCAGGGCGGAAGCCACGAGGACGGGCGCCGCACCTGGGGCCGGTCCATGGTCGTCGGGCCGTGGGGCGAGGTCCTGGCCGTGCTCGACCACGACGAGCCGGGCGTGCTGTTCGCCGACCTCGATCTGTCCGCCGTCGACCGGGCCCGCGCCGCCATTCCCCAGCTGGCCCACGAGCGGGAGTTCGCCGGGCCATGATCCGCTACGCCCTGACCTGCGAGCACGACCATCCGTTCGAGGCCTGGTTCGGCTCGTCCGGCGACTATGACGACCAGGCGGCGCGCGGCTTGGTCGAATGCCCCTTCTGCGCC
>NZ_JANJTL010000007.1 GCF_024711105.1 Brevundimonas sp.
AACACGGCGGGCTCGCCCCGCTTCAGCCGCGGCAGGAAGGCCTCGAACCAGGCGCGGAAGTCGTGGGGCGCCAGCACCCGGCGCATCAGCTCGGCCTCCTTCAGCGCCGGCGACAGGAAGGCGTCCTGGTCGGGCTCCCAGGCCGGGCAGTCGCGGTCTCGCCCGTGCCAGCCTAGGGCGCGCTCGCGGCACATCTCGGCCAGGCGGCGGTCCTCCAGGGCCTCGGCGTAGTCGAGGGTCAGGCGGAGCGCGAAGGCGGAGTTGAAGTGGGTCCCGGTCCGGACCGGATAGGCGGCCAGCGGCAGGTACGCCAGGA
Source organism: Brevundimonas sp. (assembly GCF_024711105.1). Taxonomy (GTDB): domain Bacteria; phylum Pseudomonadota; class Alphaproteobacteria; order Caulobacterales; family Caulobacteraceae; genus Brevundimonas. The sequence goes on from NZ_JANJTL010000007.1 coordinate 317, forward strand.
AGCGGTCGGCGAAGGCTTCGGACAGGGGCTCCAGCGCGCGCGACCAGCGCCGCCCGGCGTGGGTCTCGTGCCGGCTCAGTTCGGCCTGCAGCATCAAGAGCCAGGCCCAGCCGTAGGGCCGCTCGAAGCCGCGGCTCTCGGGGCGGTCGAGATAGGCGCGCTCGGCCTCGACATTGGCGTCGCTGAACAGGACCTCGGCGGCGCGTTCGATGCGCTCGGCCTCCGGCATCTGCGGGAAAAGCCGAAGCAGGGTCGCCAGGGTCCACCAGCCGTGCACGCAGGAGTGCCAGTCGAAGCTGCCGTAGAAGATCGGATGCAGCGCGCGGGGACCGAGCACGTCGTGGGGGCCCGCCAGGACGTGATCCAGCTTGTGCGGATACTCCCGCCCGACGTGGCCCAGCGCGGTGGAAGCGAAGCGGGAGGCGAGCGAGAGGTCGAGTTCCGTGCGCATCAGAAGGCCAGGAAATACATCAGGCAGATGTTGGCGATGAGGATCATCCCGGCGGTCGGCAGCTGGGCCCGGATCACGCCGTTGAACGGCTTGTCCCGGTCGGGCAGGTCCAGCAGGGCCGCAGGCACGACGTTGAAGTTGGCCGCCATGGGCGTGGTCAGGGTCCCGCAGAAGCCGGCCAGCATGCCGATGGCGCAGACCACGGCGGGGTTGCCCCCGAACTGCAGGATGACGATGGGCAGGCCCACCGCCGCCGTCATCACCGGAAAGGCCGCGAACGCATTGCCCATGACGAAGGTGAAGGCGGCCATGCCGACGCAATAGGCGATCACGGCCATGAGTCGGAGGTCGAGCGGCAGATAGGTGGTCAGAAGGGCGCCGACCTGGTCGCCCAGTCCCGCCAAGGCGAAGACCGCCCCCAGCGCCGCCAGGGTCTGGGGCAGGATGCCGGCCCAGCCGACAGCGTCCATCAATCTGCGGCCTTCCTGCAGGGGTGTGATCGGACGCGGCCTGAGCCACGCCATGGCGGCGATCAGGGCGATGACCACGCCGAGCGCCAGCGCAATGATCGTCGGCTGCTCCTCGCCAAACAGGGGCGTCTTCTCCAGCACAAGCACGCCGATCAGGGCGACGGCGGGAATGATCAGGGCCGGCAGGAACAGGGCGTCGCCGCGCCGCTCGGCGCTCTCCAGTCGCTCCTGCGCGGACGTGGTCGGCGGGCTCGACTGGCCGAGCAGGCGGAAGCCGGCGAGCAGCGCCAGCAGCAGGACCAGGACCCCGTTCATCAGGTCCGACAGCCACGACCCGAACAGAAAGCTGACCGCGAGCAGGGCCCAGAAGGCGGCCGTGCCGAACCGCCGGGGATGGGCCCGGTCCAGCACGGTCAGAACGGCGAAGGCCGCGAACATCAGCCCGGCCAGCACATAGACGTGGGTCAGGGTGATCATCGGCCGGCCTCCTCGGCCGCCGCTTCGCGGGCATGGCGCTCTCCGGCGTGCTGCGCCGCCTCGCGGCCGAGGGCGCGATCGAGCAGCAGCAGGCGGGTCCCGTGGATCAGCAGGGCCACGATCGCGGTGGGGATGGCCCAGACCGCCAGCTGCAGGGGCTCCAGGTAGATGCCGTTGGCCTCCAGGAAGCCCTTGATCAGAAGGATCGAGGAGATGGCGATGAAGATGTCCTCGCCGAAGAACAGGGCGATGTTGTCCGCCGCCGCCGCATGGCTGCGCACGCGGTAGCGCGTCTCGTCGGAGAGGTCGGGATCCCGGGTCTCGGCAGCCGCCTCGGCCATGGGCGCGATCAGGGGCCGGACCATCTGGGGGTGGCCGCCGAGCTTGGTCTGGCCCAGGGCCGCCGAGATCTGACGCAGCATGAAATAGGCGAGCAGGATGCGGCCCGTCGTGGCGCCGCGGACCTTGGAGACCAGGATCTTGGCCCGCTCCTGCAGCCCGTGCCGTTCCAGCAGGCCGATCAGCGGCAGGACGATCCAGATCACGCTGATGTAGCGGTAGTCGTTGAAGGCCTTGCCGAAGGCGGCCAAGGTGTCGACCGCCGCCTGGGCCAGTTCCCCAACCCCGACCCCGGGCGCCACGGCCGCCGCGGCGCCGGTGACCAGCGCCGCCAGCACGATCACGATCAGCGGGTTCAGGCGGACGACGAAGCCGACCACCAGAACCAGCACCCCCAGAAGCACCCACATCGGCGCGACCCCTCTCCCGTTCCCCGGCCCGACCCTAGTCCCGCCCGCCGATGCTTGCCAGCGGCGCCCGGCTTCGCCAGATTGCCGCGCCTCAGTCATGGGGCGGCTCCCGAGCATTTCCCGACCCCGCAAGCGAGAGAGCATGGGCGACATCAACACCGTGGGCGTCATCGGCGCCGGCCAGATGGGATCGGGAATCGCGCACGTGTGCGCGCTCGGAGGCCGCGAGGTGCGGCTGCACGACCTGGCCGCCGACCGGCTGGAAGCCGCGCGGGCCGAGATCGGCAAGAACCTCGAGCGGCAGGTCGCCAAGGGCGCGGTGACCGAGGCCGAGGCCAAGGCCGCGCTCGGCCGCATCAGCCTGACCGCGCAGATGGCCGACGCCGCGGCCGCCGACCTGGTGATCGAGGCCGCGACCGAGCACGAGGAGACCAAGAAGGCGATCTTCCAGGCTCTGACGCCTCACCTGTCGCCCACGACCCTGCTTGCGACCAACACCTCCTCGATCTCGATCACTCGCCTGGCCGCCTCGACCGACCGGCCCGACCGGTTCATCGGCCTGCACTTCATGAACCCCGCGCCGGTCATGAAGCTGGTCGAGATCATCCGCGGCATCGCCACGGCCCCGGCCACCTACGAGACGGTCAAGGCCTTCGCGGAATCGCTGGGCAAGACCACCACCGACGCCGAGGACTATCCAGCCTTCATCGTGAACCGCATTTTGGTGCCGATGATCAACGAGGCCATCTACGCCCTGTACGAAGGGGTGGGCTCGGTGCGCTCGATCGACACCTCGCTGCGGCTCGGCGCCAACCACCCGATGGGGCCGCTCGAGCTCGGCGACTTCATGGGGCTGGATACGGTGCTGGCGATCATGAACGTGCTGCATGACGGCCTGGCGGACACCAAGTACCGGCCCTGCCCGCTGCTGGTTAAATACGTTGAGGCCGGCTGGCTGGGCCGCAAGACCGGGCGCGGCTTCTACGACTATTCGGGCCCGACGCCCGAGCCGACGCGATGAACGCCATCCCGGGATCGGCGCCGGTTCGCTGGCGGGAGAGCCCCTATCTGTGGGCGCCGGTGTCCTGGCTGGCCGGGCTGGCCTGGCCGCCGCTCCTGCTTACGCTGGTCCTGTTTCCGCCCCAGGGCTGGTGGATCGGGCTGGACATGGACTGGCGCTTCGCCAGCCTGATCGGAGCCGCCCTCGCCTCCCCGGTCGCCCTGGAGCTCATCCGGCGGGAGCGGGAGACCACGGGCCGCCCCTCGTCGCGGCTGGGTGTGATCTGGCGCTTCACCGCCTATGGCGCGATCCTGGCGGTGGTGCTGCAACTGGCCGCCACCCTGGTCCTGCTCGCGTACGGCTGGAGCCGCGCTTCGGGCCTGGCCCAGGGGGTGGGCGTCGCCGAAACCACCTTTCTGATCTATGGCGTCGGCCTGTTGCCCCTGACGGCCGCAGTCGGAGCGGCCTATGCGGCCTGGGCCGGGCTGATGGCGGCGATGATCGCCTTCGTGCCGACGCCTCCTCCCCTGCGCGCGCCGAGTCACATTCTGGGCCTGCCCGAGGACGAGTCCGCCGCCTGATACGACAGGGGGTTGCGCTCGGCCCCGTCCCGTTGAAGTGTCGGCTTTCGGACCGTCAGGGGAGGCGACGATGACCAGCACCACCACCACGCCCGAAGTCCCGATCGCGGGCCCGGCCACGCCGCTCGCCCCCGTGCGGGGCGCCGACCGGCTGTTCAGCCTGGACGTGGTCCGTGGGTTCGCGGTTCTGGGAATCCTGGCGGTCAACGCCATGACCTTCGCCCATCCCTATCAGGTGGTGTCCAACACGACCCTTCAGCCGGGCGGTTTCGAAGGCGACGCGGTGATGGCGTGGCAGGTGATGCACGTCTTCTTCGAAGACAAGATGCGGACCCTGTTCTCGATGCTGTTCGGGGCCTCGATCTTCCTCATCGGCGGCGAGCGCTCGGACAAGCCGAGGGGCCGCCTGCTGCGCAGCCGCCTGTTCTGGCTGGCCATCTTCGGCGCCGTGCACGGCGCCGCCTTCTGGTTCGGCGACATCCTGCTGCTCTACGCCTGGACCGGCCTGTTCGTGATGCTGGCCCGGTCGTGGAGCGCGCGCCGGCTCCTGATCGTCGGCGTTGTCCTCAACCTGGTCTGTTCGGCGCTCTACGTCGCCATGATGATGTCGCTGCAGTTCGCTCCGGCCGAGGCCCTCGCCCAGGCCAAGCAGGGCTCGGGCTGGCTGTCGGATCCGAGCGCGGTCCAGGCCCTGTACGAACGCTTCCAGGGCGGGGCGCTGGAGACCACCCAGGCGGCCTTCCAGACCTGGCTGTCGGTCGCGCCGATGATGGTGATCTTCTTCATGCCGGCCACGGCGGCTCTGATGCTCATCGGCATGGGCCTGTTCAAGGCCGGCTATTTCGCCGGGCGGTCCCCGACCTGGGTCTATCTGCTCTTCATCGCGCTCGGCGCGGGAGCCCTCTGGCTGATCTGGGGCGAAAGCGAGTCGATCGTCGCCGGCGGCTTCCAGTTCCTCGACATGATGGTCAAGCCGGTGAACAGCTTCCTCGCCCCGTTCGCTTCGCTCGGCTACGCCGCGATCCTGATCCTGCTGGGGAGGTTCGGCGCCCGGCTGCTGCTGCACCCGCTGGCCAGCGCCGGCCGGATGGCCTTCACCAACTATCTGACCCAGACCCTGATCATGACCACCCTGTTCTACGGTGGTCGGGGCCTGGGCTGGTACGGCGAATACGGCTGGCCCGAGATGTGGACCATCATCGGCGCGGTCTGGCTGGTCCAGCTGATCTGGTCGCCCCTGTGGCTGGCGAAGTTCTCCATGGGCCCGCTGGAGTGGCTGTGGCGCTGCCTCACCTACCGGCGCTGGGTGCCGATCACTCGGACCGCCTGATTGCGTGGGCGGTGACGGCGCGGTAAGCGCGCCGTCATGGCCGACAATGACAGCTTCCGCCCCGAGGCCCGCAAGGCGCGGGGCCTGACCGACCGCCGCGGGCGCGACCTCATCGCCGAGCGCCGCATCGTCTCGGCAGTGTCCGAGATCTATGAGCGCTGGGGCTTCGAGCCGCTCGACACGCCGGCCATCGAGCACGCCGACGCGCTCGGCAAATTCCTGCCCGACGCGGACCGGCCGAACGAGGGCGTCTTCGCCTTCCAGGACGACGACGAACAGTGGCTGGCCCTGCGCTACGACCTGACCGCGCCGCTTGCCCGCTTTGCGGCCGAGCACTGGCAGACCTTGGCCAAGCCTTATCGCCGCTACGCCTTCGGACCGGTGTGGCGAAACGAAAAGCCCGGTCCGGGCCGCTTCCGCGAGTTCATCCAGTGCGACGCCGACACCGTCGGCTCGGACCGGCCCGAGGCTGACGCCGAGATCGTCGCCATGGCGGTCGAGGGCCTGTCAGCGGCCGGCGTGCCCGAGGGCGGCGCGGTGCTCAAGATCAATACGCGGAAGCTGCTCAACGGCCTGCTCGACCGGCTGGGCGTGGCGCCGGGCGGTCAGACGCTGGCGGTGCTGCGCGCCATCGACAAGCTCGACCGGCTGGGCGACGCCGGCGTGCGTGACCTTCTGGGCAAGGGCCGGCTGGACGAGTCCGGCGCCTTCACCAAGGGCGCGGAGCTGGCGGGCGACCAGATCGAGCCAGTGCTCGCCTTCCTGGGCGCCGGTGCCGAGGGGCGTTCGGCGACCTTGAACGCTCTCTCCGACGTCGTGGGCGGCTCGGCCGAAGGCGACGCAGGGCTGGAGGAGCTGTCGCGGATCGATGCGGCGCTCAAGGGGCTGGGCGTGGGCGACGACCAGGCGACCTTCGATCCGTCCGTGGTGCGCGGATTGGAATATTACACCGGCGCGGTGTTTGAGGCCGAACTGGTGCTCAAGGGGCCGGTCGAGTCGCTGAAGCTGGGCTCGGTGGGCGGCGGCGGCCGCTATGACGACTTGGTGGCCCGCTTCACCGGAGAGCGAGCGCCGGCGACGGGCTTCTCCTTCGGGGTCAGCCGGCTGGCCTATGCGCTGCAGTCGATGCGCGAAGCCGAGGCCGGCCCGCGCGGCCCTGTGGTGATCATCGCCTTCGAGGATTCCGCCATGGCCGACTATTTCGCCGTGGCCTCCGAGCTTCGGGGCGCAGGGATCGCCGCCGAGGTCTACCTCGGCCGGTCAGGTCTCAAGGCGCAGATGAAATACGCCGACCGCCGCTTGAGCCCGGCCGCGATCCTCATCGGCGGCGACGAATTGGCGGCCGGAACGGTCACCATCAAGGACCTCGATCTCGGCCGGAAACTAGCCGCCGGCGCGGATGTGGAGACCTGGCGGAGCGAACGGCCCGGCCAGTTCACCGTGCCGCGTTCCGGGATGGTCCAGGCCGTCCGCGACATCGTCAACGGCAAAGGCTGAGGCCCTTTCCCGCAAGGGGTAACTGAACGCCGATAAGGTGGGTTTCTCAGCTGCTGGCGGCGTTTCTCCCGTTGACAGGAAGGGGGAACGGGCGTTTTCCTCTGGCCAGCGAGACGGGCTTCACCGCCTGTTTCCGGCGTTTCGGGGAGGAAACGCCCGCTCCTGATGAAGAGCAGAGCCCGTCGCGATTTATCCCCCGCGGCGGGCTTCTCTTTTGTCCGACCCCCTAGATCCCGCCCAGAACCGCTTGGGCGAACCGCCGCGGCGCGCCCTCGTCGTAGCCGAGGTAGAGGTCCGGCTCGATCAGTTCGGCCTCCATCATAAGGGGCCGGCCGTCGAGGCCCGGCACCAAGTCTATCCGGGCGTAGAGAAGCGGCTCCTCGACAGCTTTCAGGATGGCCGCGGCCGCGTCGTGTTCGGCCGCGCTGGGCTCGACGGCGGAGATCAGCCCGCCCCATTCCGGCTGAACCCGGAAGTCCCCCGGCTTGGCCACCTTGCGGATGGCGTGGCTGAAGCGGCCGCCGAGGAAGATCAGCGAAGTCTCGCCGTCGGTCTCGATGGCGGGCAGGTAGGGCTGGACCATGGCTGCGCCGTCGGGCGCGCCGTCGAGCGGATCACCGGGCCCCAGCCTGAGCGTGCGGTAGGCGCTGGCCGATACCGCCGGCTTGACCACCAGGCTCCCGACGCCGAAGCGGGCGCGCGCCTGGTCGAGCGCGACCGCATCGACCCCGTCCACATGCAGCGTCGGGACCGCGGGGGCGCCGGCCTCGCCGAGCCTCTGCAGATAGCTCTTATCCGAGTTCCAGCGCAGCACCGACGGCGGGTTCATGACCGGCAGGCCCGCCGCCTCCCAGGCGTGCGTCGCCTCAAGCCAGCGCGCGTGGTCGCGGTGATAGCCCCAGGTCATCAGCGGCAACACGAGGTCGAACCCCGAAAGGTCACCGGGATCGGTCCAGGCCCGTCCCTCCAGCTCGGCGCCTGCGCCGGACAGGGGATCGGCCATGCGGCCAAAGACCTCGCGCCAGCGGCCCTGGAAGGACTCGTCGTCGGGGTCGGGGGTCAGGATGCAGAGTTTGGGCATGCCCGCCTTCTGGCGCGGCTCCGGCCGTATTTGAAGCCCGCACTGGCGAGCCGGGCGTCAAAAGGCTAATCGCGGGCCATGACCGAAACCACCCACGACCTCTGCGCCGTCGGCAACGCCATCGTCGATGTCCTCGCGCCCTGCGACGACGCCTTTCTCGAGCGCGAGGGCCTGGTGAAGGGCTCGATGATGCTGATCGACGAGGCTCGGGCGGTCAGCCTTTACGGCGCCATGGCCGCGGGCGTTGAGGCCTCGGGCGGCTCGGCCGGCAACACCATCGCGGGCGCGGCCTCCTTCGGGGGACGCGCGGCCTATATCGGCAAGGTCGCCGAGGACCAGCTCGGCCAGGTCTTCCGCCACGACATGCAGGCCATCGGCGCGGCCTTCGACACGCCCTACCTGTCCTCGGGTCCGGCGACGGGCCGCTCGCTGATCAACGTCACGCCCGACGGCCAGCGGACCATGTCGACCTTCCTCGGGGCCGCCAACCAGCTGACGCCCGACGACATCGACGCTGAGCTCGTGCGCAACTCGGAGATTCTCTATCTCGAAGGCTATCTGTTCGACCCGGCCGACGCCCGCGCCGCCTTCGTGCGCGCCGCCGAGGTGGCCCACGCCGCCGGCCGCCGGGTGGCCGTGACCCTGTCCGACACCTTCGTGGTCGACCGCTGGCGCGAGGAGCTCCTGCCCTTCATCGAGAGCTCGGTGGACATCGTGCTGGCCAACGAGGCCGAGCTGCTCAGCCTGTTCCAGGAAACCGATTTCGAGACGGCTCTGGCCCGGCTGCGCCCCATCGTCGAGGTGGCCGCCGTCACCCGTAGCGAGAAGGGCTCGGTCATCGTCCGCGACGACGAGCGGGTCGAGGTCAAGGCCTATCCGGTCGACAAGGTCGTCGACACCACAGGCGCCGGCGACCAGTACGCGGCCGGCTTCCTGCTCGGCCTGGCGCGCGGCCTGCCGCTGGAGACCTGCGGCAGGCTCGGCTCGCTGGCGGCGGCCGAGGTCATCGCCCACTGGGGCCCGCGGCCGCTGGCGTCGCTGAAGGGTCTGGCCGAATCCGAGGGCCTGATCTGACCATGGCCGAGAAGAAGGGCGGCTGGTTCTCGCGCCTGACCGAGGGGCTGTCGCGCTCCTCGAAACAGATGAGCGAGCAGGTGGTGCAGGCCTTCGCCACGCGCGAGCCCCTGACCGCCGCCCAGCTGGACGCCCTTGAGGAGGAGCTGATCGAGGCCGACCTCGGTCCGGCGGCCGCCGCTCGCATCGCGGCCCGCTTCGGCGAGCTCCGCTTCGGCAAGGCCTCGGACGAGACCGAGGTGCGCACCGCGCTGGCCGAGGCGGTCGCCGCCGAGCTGCTGCCGCGCCAGGACACATTCGATCCCCTGTCGGGCCCGCGCCCCTATGTCGTGCTGTTCGTGGGCGTGAACGGCTCGGGCAAGACCACCACGCTCGGCAAGATCGCCGCCAAGCTGACCCGAGAGGGCGCCAAGGTCATGGTCGTGGCCGGCGACACCTTCCGCGCCGCCGCCGTCGAGCAGCTGAAGATCTGGGCCGAACGCGCCGGCGCCCACTTCGAGGCGCGCCGCCAGGGCGCGGACGCCGCTGGCCTGGCCTTCGACGCCTTCACCAAGGCGAAGGCCGAAGGCTTCGACGTCGTGCTGATCGACACCGCAGGGCGGCTGCAGAACAAGCAGGCGCTCATGGACGAGCTGCTGAAGGTCGTCCGCGTCCTCAAGAAGATCGATCCGGACGCCCCGCACGAGACGCTTCTGGTGCTGGACGCCACGGTCGGGCGCAATGCGCTCGCCCAGGAGCAAATCTTCGGGCGCACCGCCTACGTATCTGGCCTGGTGATGACCAAGCTGGATGGAACCGCTCGCGGCGGGGTGCTGGTGCCGGTGGCCCAGGCCTCGGACGCCCCGATCAAGCTGATCGGCGTGGGCGAGGGGATCGATGATCTCCAGCCCTTCGACGCGCGCGCCTTCGCCCGCTCGCTGGTCGGCCTGACCGAGGAGCCCCAATGAGCGCCAAGTCCCACTCCAGCCTGCGCCAGTTGGTCGATTTCGGGGGCCTGCTGGCCTTCGCCCTGACCTTCGCCTTCCTGCGCATCGCGCGCGGCATTGAGGGCGACGAGGCCCTGATCAACGCCACCTGGGTGCTGGTCGCGGGCTCGGCCATCGGGGTGGCGGTCGGGCTGATCGTCGAGAAGCGGCTGGCGCTCCTGCCGCTCATCGTGGGCGGCTTCGCCCTGGTCTTCGGCCTCCTGACGGTCCTGACCCACGACGACGTCTGGGTGAAGATCAAGGTCACCGCCCTGAACACCGGCCTAGCCATCGCGCTCCTCGGCGGCGTCTGGATGAAGAAGCAGCCGCTCAAGGCCCTGCTCGGCACCGTGATCCCGATCAATGACCGCGCCTGGACGATCCTGACGATCCGCTACGGCCTGTTCTTCGCGGGCGTGGCCATCGTCAACGAACTGGTTCGCAGCGAGGCCCTGGTGGCCTGGGCGGCCGCCCAGCTAGGCCGTCCGAACGTCGATCCGGCCGATGTCTGGGTCAGTTTCCGGGGAGTGCTGTGGATCGCCTCGTCCGTGTTCGGCATGTCGAACATTCCGCTGATCCTGCGCAACATGGTCAAGAACGACGAGCCGTCCGACCCCATGGCCCCGACGCAGCCGGACACCGCGCCCTAGCGTCACAGACCTGACGCACGCTTGTCGTGGTGCTGAGCCTTCCGCGTGCGAAGAGCCGTACGCGGAGCAGTCACGCTTGGGAGTGGGGCATGGCCAAGTCGGGAAAACGCAAGGCAAGTGGTGCGCTGGCGGACTCACCCAGCCACCTTCTGCACCGCGCGCTGCAGGCGGCGTTGGGCGTCTTCGTCGAGGAGACGGGCGCGAGCGCACTGACCCAGAGGCAGTTCGCCTTGCTGGCCGCGGCCGCCGAGCTTGAGGCGCCTTCCCAGACCGATCTGGTGACCGCAACCGGCATCGACCGCTCGACGCTCGCTGAACTGACCGCCCGCATGATCGCCAAGGGACTGCTTGAGCGCGAGCGCTCCGCCACCGACGGCCGGGCCAAGACCGTTCGGGTCACGCCAGCGGGCGCCGAGGCGCTGGAAGCGATGCGGCCGCGCGTTAAGGCTGCCGACAAGCGAATCCTGTCGCTGCTCCCCAAGCCCAAGCGCGAGGGTTTCCTGAAGCTGTTGGCCCGGCTGGGTGAGGCCTCGGCTCAGGAGCCCCCGTCCGCCCGTGGTCCCGGCGATGGCAAGACCAAGAAAGGCAAGGGGAAGTCAAAGAAGAGCGGCCCGGCCGACCCCGCCGAGCCCCCAGTCACGGCCTAGGCCGGATCGCTGTCCAGGACGAACTCACGGCCCAGGTAGTGGGCGGGGTTCAGGCGTTCGCCACGGCGGCGGACTTCGAAGTGCAGGTGCGGGCCGGTTGAATAGCCGGTCGAGCCAACCCGGCCGATCAGCTGTCCGCCGCCGATGCGCGCGCCGGCGACCACGCCCTGCTCGATGCGGCTCAGGTGACCATAGAAGGTGCGCACGCCGTTGGGGTGGCGGATTTCGACATAGTTGCCATAGCCGGTGTCGTAGCCCGAGGCCGTGACCGTGCCTTCGGCCGAAGCGAGGACGCGCGACCCCTGCGGGGCGGCGATGTCGACGCCCTGGTGCATGCGGGCGTGGGCTTCGCCCTGCAGACGCCGAATGCCGAAGTTCGAGTTGATCGGATGATTGGCCACCGGCCGCTCGAAACGGATGGTGCGCACAAAGGCGACCGGCTCGGCCACGACCGGCGGGGGCACGGTCTCGGTCACGGCAGGTTCGGCTTCGGTCTGCGCCACGGTCAGGGCCTCGGGCGCGGCGGCCATGGCCATTGCGGCCACGACGGCCAGGGTCGAAACCTGCCCGAACCGATAGAGAATGAGCTTTGCGGTCGAAACCATTCGGGTGTCGGCCTCTTGCTGGCGAACTGAACAGGAAGGCCACGCACCCGGCGTGGCCCGTGGCCCTCCGGGGGCCGGCGGATCGTCTGGCCGCAGATTGCGGTGGGAGGCGGTACGCTACAGCTGCCCCCGAACTCGGGGACCGGCGCTGTTAACCGAACCGATGTTCTCTATCAACCACGAGAAGGTGGCGAAATCAGGGATGGCCCGCCGGCATCAGGGTGCGGAAGGGCGCATAGGCCACCGGCGCGGCGTCGAAGAAGCCTTCGTGGGCATGGCCGCCGTCCGTCGCGCCCGGCGCGACATTGAGAGCGGCGAAGGCCTGGCCGAGGAAGTCCTCGGGATTGATCTGCTCGCCGTCGCGGCGAATCTCGAAGTGCAGGTGCGGGCCCGTCGACCGGCCCGTCGAGCCCACCGAACCGAGACGCTCGCCGGCCTGGAGGCGGTCGCCCTCGGCCACCACGATGGCGCTGAGGTGGGCGTAGAAGGACGTTACGCCATTGTCGTGGCGAACCTCGACGTAACGGCCGTAGGAGGGGCTGGTCCCGGTCCGCAGCACCTCGCCTTCGGCGGCGGACAGAACCGGTGTGCCGGACGGAGCGGCGAAGTCCAGGCCCTCGTGCATCCGGGCGCGGCGCTCGTACGACAGGCGACGCAGGCCGAAGCGCGAATTCACGGAATAGCCCTCGACCGGCGCCGAGAAGGCGATCATCCGGACGGCGGCGAAGGGCTGGGCGATGGAGGAGGTCTCGGTGTCGATGTCCGCGTCAGCGGCGCGAGCCGGGCCGGTCATGGCGACGACGGCGCCGACCAGCAGCGAGGCCCAGAAAGCGGCCTTGGGGAACTTCTGGTCGGCGGTGGTGGTTCTGAAGGACAAGAGCCCGCGCTCCGGCTGCTGTTTAAGGTCAGTCGAGTGGGGCGGAACGCTGTGGAACCGCGAAGATCAGTTTGGGAAACCCCGAACGTGATCGTCATATGGCTTGCCTGCGGCGGGCATATAACCGGGCGGAATGTCGCACCCCGGGAACCAGATGTCGCAGTTGTGGATTGAGCCGGGTTCGACTGTGCTCAATGTTGCTGTCGAGACACTCGACTGGTGCGTAAGTAACACAAAACTAGTCTGAGGCGCCCGATTCGAAGGCCCGCGTCGCCTCCTCCAGCGCTTCGCCCATTGCCGCGCGCAGCTTTTCCGGGCCGTCGATTCGGACGTTTTCGCCCCAGGTGAACAGGTGCCATGCCAGTTCGCGCATCCCGCTGGCCGAGAATCGGACAGTCACCGAGCCGTCGGAGTTCTCCGTGATCGTTTGGGTCGGGTGGAAGCGCCAGGCGCGCGCCTCATCCGCCTTGGCCGGACTGATGGTCAGGACCACGTCCTGCACCTCGTCCTGATAGACGCCGAAAGAGCGGTTGGCGAAGGCCGCCAGATCGAATCCTTCCGGCGGCGAGGCCAGGCGATCCAGCACCTCGATCTGTTCGATTCCGTCGAGCCTGAAGGTGCGTGGGCTGTCCGACCCGATCTCGGTCGCCACCAGATAATTGGCCCGTCCGAACATCAGACCGCAGGGCGCCATCTCGCGCCGTCGGCCGGGCGTGGAGCCGCGCATGTAGGTGAAGGCGATGGCGGTTCCGGCCATGATCGCCTGGCGAATGGCCGCGAGCGTGGCCTCGTCCTCATAGGGCCGCGGGCCGGCCTGGACCGCAATGGTCTCGGCCCGCACCAGCGCCTCGAGGTCCGGCGCCATGCGGTTCAGCGAGGTCGAGCGCATGGCCGCGCGCACCTTCAGCTCGAGGCTCTCGAGCGCCGCGGCGCGCACCCCCTCCCCCTGTCGGCGTAGGGCCTCGGCGGCCTTCGTCAGCTCCAGCAGTTCGGTCGTGGTCGGCGCCTGCTCGAAGGCGGACAGGCCGCCGCGGATGCGCCAGCGCTTGGTCGGCGGGTCGGACACCTCCTCGGCTTGAGGAAACAGCATGAGCACCGCGTCGCGCAGCCGCTCGGCGGTGCGCCGGCCGACCTCCATGTCGCGCGCCATTTCATCGAGCGTCAGGCCCTCGGCGCTGGCCGCCAGCCTGCGCGCCAGCTCCAGCACCACCGCCGCCTTGTCGTGCCGCATGCCGTCCCCCCACTAGATACGTCCGATATTGGCGGATAGCAGGTCTACATCTGTTCTCACAGACCGCCAAGGAGAACGTCATGGCCCGCTCGCTGCTCCGCTCCCTGACCCGCCGCGCCCCGGCCCCGGTGCGCCGACTGGACGGCCTGGTGCTCGTGCCCTGCGCCGCGCCGGACCACGACCTGTGCGTGCTGTGGGATCCGTCGGAAGAGCAGATCGTCGATGTCCTGCCCCGCGCCTCGCTCAGCGCCTACACCGATGAGGACGACCTGTGGCACGAGGCCCGCACCGGCTGGGACCACCAGCCCCAGGCCCTGGCGGCCTAGACCACGCCGGAAGCCTTGAGGCCGGCGATCTCCGCCGCCGACAGGCCGAGCCCGGCCAGGACCTCCTCGGTGTCCTGGCCCAGCGCCGGCGGCGCGCGGTCGTAGGCCACCGGCGTCTCGGACAGGCGGATGGGGCTGGCCACGGTGCGAACGGGATCGGAGAGATCGGCGCGGTCCTGGCTGACGACAAGGCCCCGGGCCTGTCCTTGCGCCTCCTCGAACACCCGGTCGATGGTGTTGATCGGCCCGCATGGCACGCCGGCCTCCTCGAGCGCCGCGATCCACTCATCGGTTGTTCTGGGCGCGAACAGCGGCGCCAGCGCCCCGACCAGCTCGGACCGGTTCTCGACCCGCAGGGCGTTGGTCGTGAAGCGCGCATCGGCCGCCAGCTCAGGCGCCCCGAGAGCAACGCACAGGCTGCGGAACTGGCCGTCATTGCCGACCGCCACCACCACCGCCCCGTCCGCCGTGGCGAAGGGCTGGTAGGGCGCGAGATTCGGGTGCGCGTTGCCCATGCGGCCGGGCGCCTTGCCTGAAACGAAGTAGTTGGTCGCCTGGTTGGCCAGCATGGCCGCCTGGACCTCGAACAGGGCCAGATCGACGTGCTGCCCCTGCCCCGTCGCCCGCGCGTGCAGCAGGGCCGCGAGGATCGCGTTCGACGCATAGAGGCCGGTGAACAGGTCCGCGACCGCAACCCCCACCTTCATCGGCTCGGCCCCCGGCGCGCCGTCGGGCTGGCCGGTGACAGACATCAACCCGCCCATCGCCTGGATCATGTAGTCGTAGCCGGCCCGGTCCTTCAGCGGCCCGGTCTGGCCGAAGCCTGTGATCGAGCAGTAGACCAGCCGCGGATTGATCGCGGCCAGGCTGGCGTAGTCCAGGCCGTACTTCTTCAGGCCGCCGGTCTTGAAGTTCTCGACCACCACATCGGCCCGCTCGGCCAGGCGCCGCAGCAGGTTCGCCCCCTCCGGCTTGGCCATGTCGACGGTCAGGGACCGCTTGTTGCGGTTGGCGCACATGAAATAGGCCGCGTCGCCGCGCCCGCCGTCCTGCGTCCGGGTGAAGGGCGGGCCCCAGCCGCGCGTGTCATCGCCCGCGCCGGGCCGCTCGACCTTGATGACCTCGGCCCCCAGGTCCGCCAGCACCTGCGTCGCCCACGGCCCGGCCAGCACCCGCGACAGGTCCAGCACGACGACGCCTGAGAGGGGGCCACGGGTCTGCATGACCTGCGCTGTAGCGTGCGTCGCGCCGGGCCGAAAGCCGCCCGATCCCGCGATCGCATTGACCCCTCGGGCCGGGACGCGCATGTGCGGGCCATGAGCGACTGCCGCCTCTATCTGCTGACCCCGCCCGCCATCCCGGACCTCGACGGTTTCGCAGCCCGGCTGGAGGAGGCGCTGGAGGCCGGGGACGTGGCCTGCCTGCAGATCCGGCTGAAGCCGGCCGAGGACGCCGAAATTCGCCGCGTCGCCGAGCGGCTGGCCCCGATCGCCCAGGCGCGGGGCGTGGCGGTGATCCTGAACGACAGACCAGACCTGGTCGCGCCGCTGGCGCTGGACGGGGTTCACGTCGGCCAGGGCGACGCAAGCTACGCCGAGGCGCGCCGGACGGTCGGGTCCAACCGGATTGTCGGCGTGACCTGTCACGACAGCCGCCACCTGGCCATGGAGGCGGCCGAGGCCGGGGCCGACTACGTCGCCTTCGGCGCCTTCTTCGACAGCCCGACCAAACAGGCGCTGACGAGGGCCGACCCGGAAATCCTTTCGATCTGGCAGGAGACCATGACCACACCGTGCGTCGCCATCGGCGGAATCACCCCCGACAACGCCCAGGACCTGGCCGCCGCCGGCGCCGATTTCCTCTGCGTCGGCTCGGGCGTCTGGGACTGGCCACAGGGTCCGGGAGAGGCGGTCCGGCGGTTGAACGCAGCCATCTCCCAGGGGCTCGACCGGCGCCGAGCCTAAAGAGGGCGTTAGCGTTCTTCTGGTAGCGGGAGACGACGATCGTCCCCATTCGCGCGCTCCCGATGACCTCGACTCCGCTTCCCCTGCACGCCGACCGGCCGCTCCGCGCGATCTCGGCCACACATGCGCGCGCCAAGCGGCGCGAGGAAGCGCTGGCCATGGCCGGCCCGATCGCGGCGGCGGCTCTGGTGTGCCTGCTGGCGGTCGTGGCCATCACCACCTCGCGATCCGCGGGCCTCGTCGCCTGCCTCTGGGCGGCGGCAGGGGTGGCGGTGGTCGCCTGGCTGCGCGGTCCCAAGATCGCGAACTTCGATCTGATCTTCGCCGGCGTGCTGGCGGTCGCCTACGGCGTGGCGAACCTGCTGGTCGGCAACGACCTGCCGACCTCCATGATGTTCACCACGGCGAACATGATCGAGGTGACGCTCGCGGTGCTGCTGATCCGGCGCTTCTGTTCAGACACCTATTTCCGCACCGTCGACGGCTTCGCGCGCTTCATGCTGTTCGGAGCCATCGTGCCCGCAGCCGTCAGCGGCCTGTTCGCCGCCGGCGCGCTGTCCGTGGTCCGCGGAGACGACTTCCGCGCGATGTTCGAGACATGGTGGTTCGGCCATGCGCTCGGCATGGCGGTCATCGCCCCGACGGGCCTCGCCTTCCGCCGCAGGCACCTGCTCATGCTGCGGTCGCCTCGGAAAGTGGCTGAAGCGGTGTTCCTGCTCGGACTGACCGGCGCGACCGGCCTGGCCGTCTTCTCGCAGAGCACGCTTCCGGTCACTTTCGTTATCGTGCCGGCTCTCATACTGACGGCGGTTCGCCTGCGGGCGCCGCTGACGGGCGTCGCACTGGTGATGCTGTCCCTCATCAGCATCGGCTCGGCCATGCTGGGCCAGGGGCCGCTGCACGCCATGTTCCCCGAGGCCACCGCAGGGGAAGAGGTGCGGATCGCCCAGCTTTACATGATCATGGGCGCGCTGCCCGCGCTGCTGGTCGCCGTTATCCTCGAAGAACGAGACGGCCTGGCCGAGCTGGCGCGGCAGGGTCAGGCGCGCGCCGAACGCGCGTCGGAGGGCAAGTCCCGCCTGCTCGCCAACGTAAGCCACGAGATCAAGAGTCCCATCGGCGGCGTCATCGGCATCGCCGAACTGTGGCGCAGCGGCCAGTTGGGGCCCGTGTCCCAGACACAGGCCGAAATGAGCGAGATGCTCATCAAGACCGCACGCCAGATCGAATCCCTGGCCCATGACCTTCTGGACGTCTCCAGAGCGGAAGCCGGCGCGGTGTCGGTCGACATGCGGCCCGTCGACGTCGGCGCCCTGCTGGAGGACGTCAAGCGGGCCGCGGCCCTCATGCCCGAGGCGAAATCGGTCCGGCTGGAAATCGACCGCCCGGCCGAACGCCTGCTGGCCCTGGCCGACTCTCAGCGCCTGTCGCAGGTGATGACCAATCTCGCCGTGAACGCGATCAAGTACGGGGGTTCCGGGGGCCTTGTGGTCTTCCAGGCGGCCTCGATCGGCCACGGCCAGGTGCGGTTGACCGTGGTGGACCGCGGGCCTGGCCTGTCGGAGGAGAAGCAAGCCGAGCTGTTCGAGCCCTTCAATCGCCTCGGCATGGAGCGCTCGACCGTCGAGGGCCACGGCATCGGCCTGGCCCTGGCCAAGCGTCTAGTCGAGCTGCAGCAGGGCCGCATCGGGGTCGTGAGCCGTCCGGGCGAGGGCGCCGCCTTCTGGGTCGAACTTCAGGCCGCCTGAACCCGCGATATCCCGGCGCATCGCCGCGCCTTGCCCTTCGCCCCTCGCCCCTGTAGGGAACGCGCCCGCATTTCCCGCTCAATCCGAACGCGCGCGCACCCAACATGAAGATCAACGGCAACGCCATCAAACCCGGCATGGTGCTCCAGCACGAGGGCGGCCTGTGGGTCGTGACCAAGACCAGCCACGTCAAACCCGGCAAGGGGGGCGCCTTCGCCGTGGTCGAGGCCAAGAACCTCGAGACCGGCTCCAAGCTGAATGAACGCTTCCGCTCCGACGACCGCGTCGAGCGCGTGACCCTGGAGCAGAAGGACTACAGCTACCTCTATGACGGCGGCGACACGCTGGTGTTCATGGACGACGCCTCCTACGAGCAGATCGAGCTGCAGAAGGACTGGGTCGGCGAAGACCGCATCCCCTACCTCCAGGACGGCATGAAGGTGGTGATCGAGAGCCACGAGGGCCGCCCGATCGGCCTCAGCCTGCCCGAGCAGGTGGTGCTTGAGGTCGCCGAGACCGAGCCGACCGTGAAGGGCCAGACCGCCTCGTCCTCCTACAAGCCGGCCATCGCCTCGAACGGGCTGCGCATCATGATCCCGCCGTACATGTCGGCCGGCGAGAAGATCGTCGTGGACACCGAAACGGGCGAATACGTCCGCCGCGCGGACTGACGTCCGATGGCGCTCGGCTCTCCCGTCGTCCAGGTCATGATGGACGCCGTGCGCAAGGCCGCCCGGCCGATGGCGCGCGACTTCGGCGAGGTCCAGGCGCTGCAGGTGTCCCGCAAGGGGCCCGGCGACTTCGTGTCGGCCGCGGACCTGCGCGCTGAACAGGCCCTGTTCGAGGCCCTAATGAAGGCCCGTCCCGGCTACGGCTTCCTCGGCGAGGAACGGGGCATGGTCGAGGGCACGGACAAGAGCCACACCTTCATCGTCGACCCGATCGACGGCACGACCAACTTCATCCACGCCATGCCGCACTTCGCCATCACCGTGGCGCTGGAGCGCGAGGGCGAGATCCAGGCGGGCGTCACCTTCAATCCGATCACCAACGAGCTATTCTGGGCCGAGAAGGGCAAGGGCGCCTATCTCAACGACCAGCGCATCCGGGTGTCCGGCCGGCGTGACCTGGCCGACTGCCTGATCGGGACGGGCCTGCCCTTCATCGGGCGGCCGGGTCACGGCCAGACCATCAAGGAAGTTCACGCCATCGGCCAGCGCGTGGCGGGCATCCGCCGGCTGGGCTCGGCCGCGCTCGACCTCGCCTGGACGGCGGCGGGCCGCTACGACGCCTTCTGGGAGCGGAATCTCCAGCCCTGGGACGTGGCGGCGGGGCTGCTCCTGATCACCGAGGCGGGCGGCGTCGTCTCCGGCCTCGACGAGGACCATGATCCGCGCGCCGGCAAGTCAGTCTGCGTCGGCGCCCCGGAAATCCAGCCCCAGCTGCGCAAGCACCTTCTGGCCGCCTGATCGCCCTCAGGCGATGATGTCGGGCAGGATGTGCGCCTCGAGCCGAAGGATCTCGTCCTTCAGGGCCAGCTTCTTGCGCTTGAGCCGGGCGATCAGCAGCTGATCGGGCAGCACGGTGGCTTCCAGCGCGGCTATCGACGCGTCGATGTCCTGATGCTCCTGACGTAGGACAGCGACCTTTTTCCGGAGGATGTCGTCGGCAGTTTCGGTCGGCTCGTCGTCGTTCATCGAAGCCAGTCGGCGCAAGGGATCAGCAGGCGCGAATCATACACCCGAGGCGGGCGTGTCCGATAGCCGTCCGGCCAGGGTTATCAGCCCCTGGCGGGGCGTCCGGTCCGACCAGAGCCGGGCCGCGGCGACCATGGAGGGCAGCGGATCAAAGCCGGTCGCCGGCGGCGGTCCCGCGATCTGCTCCAGGGCTTCCAGCAGGCCCCGCTCGGCGGCGAGCTCCACTGCCTTGACCTGATCGCGCAGGGCCAGGCGTCGGGCGTCCTCCATGTCTGAGATCGGCTTCTTGAGCAGGCGGCACACGGCCCTGAGCGGATCGATGGCGGCGCCATGCCAGCTGCGCGCGGCGTCGACGGCGGCTTCGACGTCGTCGGGATCGACAGGGCCGCGCCAGGCCGCCCACAGCAGCAGCGGCACGGACTGGCCGTCGTCATCCTGCAGCGACAGGCAGGCCTCATCCACGCCCGGCCGGGCGTAGGCGGCGACGGCCCATTCCCACAGGCTCACGCCTCGTCGCCTCCGGCCAGCGCCAGGCCGCGCCAGCGGCGGGTCCTCTCCCAGTCCAGCCCGAAGACGTCGAGCGCGCGGCCGACAGACTGGTCGACGATGTCGTCCACGGTATGGGGTCCGGCGTAGAATGCCGGCAGCGGCGGTGCGATCACCGCGCCCATTTCGGCCAGCGCCGTCATGGTCCGCAGGTGGCCCAGGTGCAGCGGCGTCTCGCGCACCATCAGCACCAGCGGCCGACGCTCCTTGAGCATCACATCGGCGGCGCGGGTCAGCAGGCTGGAGGTCACGCCGGTGGCGATCTCGCTCATGGTGCGCACGGAGCAGGGCGCGATCAGCATGCCCATGGTGCGAAACGAGCCCGAAGCGATGGTCGCGCCGACGTCGGCAGCCCGGTGCGTCACGCTGGCGCGGGCCGACAGGTCCGTCAGCGTCAGGCCGGTCTCCTGCGTGAGCGTCAGGGCGGCGGCGCGGCTGGCGACGAGGTGGGTCTCAACCCCCAGTTCGGAAAGCGCTTCCAGGGCGCGCAGGCCGTAGATCGCGCCCGAGGCGCCGGACAGGCCGACGACGATCCGACGGGGATGCGGCTCAGCGCTCATCGCACTCCTCACGAGATGCTCTCGCGTTTGTGATTCCACACTGGTCCCTGACGGGTGTGGAGTCGACCGTCCATTCAACGAAGGAGCTACCCGCCATGGCGATAGACGCTCGCATCCGCGAACTCGGCAACCGGCACCGCAGCCTCGACGAGGCCATCCAGCAGGAGCTGCACCGACCCTCCGCGGACCCCCTGAAGCTCAGGGAGATGAAGCGTCGCAAGCTCCGCCTGAAGGAAGAGCTTCACCAGCTGTCCGCCCAGGCCTGACGGCCCGGGCGGACATTCCGGCCTAGTCCTCGGACCGGCCGAACACGCCCTCGACGGTCGGCTCGGCGCGGCGACGGCCGTCGTCTTCCTCGTCGGCGACCTCCGGCTCGTGGGTCTCGACCTGGGGCTCCGCCTCGCCGGCAGGCTGAAGGGTCGCGCCGCCGGCCTTGGCCAGTTCCTTGGCGCGCTTGTCGGCCGCCTTCTTGACCACCGCGTCCAGCTCCAGCTGGCCCACGAGGCCCAGCGTCACCGGGTCGACCGGCTTGATGTTGGCGGTGTTCCAATGGGTGCGACCGCGCACGCTCTCGATGGTGGCCTTGGTCGTGCCCAGCAGCTTGGCGATCTGGGCGTCGGTCACCTCGGGGTGATGCTTGACGAACCAGGCGATGGCGTCCGGACGGTCCTGGCGGCGCGACACGGGCGTGTACTTGGGGGCCTTCTTGTTGGTCTTGAGCAGCTCGGCGTGGCGGCTGACCTGGGCCTGCATGCGGTAGTTCGGATCGGCCTGGGCCTTGTCGAGCTCCTCGCGCGTCAACTGGCCGTTGCCGATCGGGTCGGCGCCGCGGATGTCGTGGGCGATGTCGTCGGCGATCCGCTTCACTTCCAGCGGGTGCAGCCCGCAGAAGTCGGCGATCTGCTCGAAGGTCAGGGAGGTGTTGTCGACCATCCAGACCGCGGTGGCCTTGGGATAGAGGATATCGGTCATGCGTCGGCGCTCTCGAAAGGCGGTCGAACCCTTGCCAGGTCCTGGAAACGGCGGCGCCCGGCCTTTCGGCCGGGCGCGATTGAAAAACCTATAGGACCGTTCCGCGAAAAAGGGAACGAGGATGTAGGATGCCGCCCGGCCGATCCGTATTCCCCGACAGCAGCCCAGGGAGACGCCCCATGTCGTACGTTGATGGTTATGTGCTCGCCGTGCCGAAAGACCGGCTGGACGACTACAAGAAGATGGCCGAGCAGGGCCGCGACTGCTGGATGAAGCACGGAGCGCTCTCCTACGTCGAAGCCCTGGCCGATGACGTGCCCTATGGCGAGCTCACCTCGTTCCCGCGCGCCGTGCAGGCCAAGGACGACGAGGTGGTGATCTTCTCCTTCGCCACCTACCGCGACCGCGCCCACCGCGACGAGGTCATGGCCAAGGTCATGGAGGACATGAAGATGAACCCCGAGGACATGCCCTTCGACGGCAAGCGCATGATCTGGGGCGGCTTCAAGGCCTTCGTCCAAGCCTAGGGCTCGAGCACGATCTTGCCGAGGTGGCCGCCGGCCTCGAGCCGGCGGTGCGCCTCGGCGGCGTCGGAGAGCGGCAGGGCGGCCTCGATGACCGGTGAGAAGCGGCCATCGGCGATCCAGGGCCAGACCGTCGCCTCGATGGCGGCGGCCAGGCGGGCCTTCTCGTCGGCGGGCCGGTTGCGCAGGGTCGAGCCGGTGATGGTCAGGCGGTTGCGCATGACCCGCGCCAGGTCGAGCTCGGCGCGCGGGCCCGACTGATAGGCGATGATCACCAGCCGCCCCCCAAACCTCAGGGCGGCGACATTGGCGGCGAGGTAGTCGGCCCCGACCATATCGAGGATGACGTCCGGCGCCGCGTCGGCGAGGCGCGCGGCGAAATCCGGGCCGGTGGCGTCCAGGGCGATGTCCGCGCCGAGCTCCAGCGCCTGCTCCGCCTTGGCCGCGCCCCTCGAGGTGGCGACGACACGGGCTCCCTGAGCCCTGGCCATCTGGATCGCCGTCACCCCGATCCCGGAGGTCGCGCCGTGGACCGCCAGGGTCTCGCCCGGCTTGAGCGCCCCGATCTCGAACACATTCGCCCACACGGTGAAGACCGTCTCGGGCAGGGCCGCCGCCTGGCGAAAGTCGAGCCGTTCCGGCACAGGCAGGGCGTGGCGGGCGTCCACGACGGCGTATTCCGCATAACCTCCGCCGGGCAGCAGGGCGCAGACCCGGTCGCCCACCGACCAGCGCGAGGCGCCCTCCCCGACGTCAGCGACCTCGCCGGCCACCTCCAGCCCCAGGATCTCCGAAGCGCCGGGCGGCGGCGGATAGAGACCGCGCCTCTGCAGGATGTCAGGCCGGTTCACGCCCGCCGCGCGCACACGGATCAGGATTTCACCCGGCCCGGGCGTGGGGCGGGGGGCCTCGCCCAACCTGAGGCTATCCGCATCACCGCCGCCGGCTTCGACGATCACGGCGCGCATGGTGGAATGGCTCATCGGGCGGCTCCGGGCTTGCCTTTGCTGGCGTGCGAGGGTTCCATAGCCGGTTCGGGGACCGGATTGGGAGAGCGCCATGACGATCGAAGACCTCGAACCGCGCCGCGGCCAGGATCAGACCCTTCGGGACCTGCTGCGCGAGGACCTCGACAACTATTCGGTCGAGGACCTGGAAGCCCGCGCCGAGGCCCTTCGAGGCGAGATCGTCCGCACTGAAGCGGCCGTCCACGCCAAGCGCCAGAAGAAGTCCGCGGCCGACGCCTTTTTCCGTCTCGGCGACGGGGCTTGACGGAAACGTCCCAAGAGCGTGGCATGGGCGTTGCAGTCGCTTGGTTGCGCCTGCTTATCCGGCGCGCGTGACAGACGGAGCCCCCATGTCCCAGTTCGCAGCGTCCGGCGCTCCGATTTCGATCACCGGCGTATCCGAGGCCCGCGCGGGCCAGGTGCGCGACTTCGCGCGGTCCGAGCTGTTCGCCCGCACCTTCTCCGAAGGCATGGAGCTGGTTGAAGAAACGGCGGCCTACCTGGACGGCGAGGGCCGGCGGGAGGCCAAGCTGCTGTCGCGCGCCGCCGCGCTCGCCTACGCCTCCGAAAGCATGGGCCTGACCACGCGCCTGATGCAGATCGCGTCGTGGCTGCTGGTCCAGCGTGCGGTGCGCGAGGGCGACATGGAGCCGGTCGCGGCCTGCGATCCCCGCTATCGCCTGTCGCTGAGGCCGCCTTCGGGCGAGCCGACCCACCCGGACCTGCCGATGTACCTCATCGAGCTGATGGTCCGGACCGAGAAGCTGATGGAGCGGGTCATCTATCTGGACCGCCGCATGTTCCTGGAGGCTCCGAAAGAGGAGCCGACCAATCCGGTGCAGAACCAGCTCGACCGGCTGAAGGCCGCCTTCGGCGCCTGAGGCGCCGTGGACTGGACCGACCAGATCGTCGCCGAGATCGAGACGCGCCGGACGCGCGAGCGGGATCGCGCCTTCGTCGTCGGGATCGCGGGCGGCGTGGCCTCTGGCAAGAGCCGGATTGCTGGCGAGCTGGCCGGCGGGCTGCGCGCCCGGGGCCTGGCGGTCGAGGTTGTGGGGACCGACGGCTTCCTGCTGCCCAACGCCGAATTGGCCGAGCGGGGTCTGATGGACCGCAAGGGTTTCCCGGACACCTACGACTGGCTGGCCCTTTCCGCTCTCATGCGAACCTTGCGGGCGGGTGACCCGCGCCTGAGCGTCCCGACCTATTCCCACGAGACCTATGACGTGGATGGAACCCGGACGTTCGACCGGCCTGACGTGCTGATCCTCGAAGGGCTTGTCGCGCTGGACGCCCGCGTGGAGCCGCTGGACCTCGGTCTCTACGTCGAGGCCGGCGAGGAGCAGCTGATGGCCTGGTACACCGAGCGCTTCCTGGGCCTGGGCCGACAGCACGCCCCGCGCCTGGCCGACCGCCTGCGCGCGGTCGGCGGCGACCCGAACGCGCTGGCGGCCGACATCTGGGCGCGGATCAATGGTCCCAACCTGCGCGATCACGTCGCGCCCACCCGGGCTCGCGCCGATTTCGTCCTGGCGAAGGGATCAGATCACGCGATCCGCGTGATCACCCCGGCCTGAGCGTCTTCGCGATCCGCTCGGCCAGGCGGTCGGCCACCTCGGCCTTGGACATCTTGGGCAGGGCTTCGAGACCGCCGGCGTCCAGGATGGAGACGGTGTTGTGATCCCCGCCCATCACGCCCGTGCCGCCGACGTCGTTGGCGACGATCCAGTCGCAACCCTTGCGGGCCAGCTTGTCGCGGGCGTTGGCTTCCAGGCCGGTGGTCTCGGCGGCGAAGCCGATCAGCAGGCGCGGGCGCTGCGACGACCGGGCGAGCGCCGCCAGGATATCAGGCGTGGCCTGGAGCGGGATCGAGGTTCGCTCCGCCTTGTCCTTGAGCTTCTCGGGCGAGGGCTCGGCGGGACGCCAGTCGGCGACGGCGGCGGTCATCACGGCCACGTCCACCGGAAGGGCGGCCTGGCAGGCGGTGAGCATCTCCTCGGCGGTCTCGACGCGGACCAGACGCACGCCTTGCGGCGGCGCGATCGAGGTCGGGCCGCTGACCAGGGTCACCTCCGCGCCCCGCCGGGCCAGGCTTTCGGCGATGGCGTAGCCCTGCTTGCCGCTGGAGCGGTTGGACAGGAAGCGCACGGGATCCAGAGGCTCGACCGTCGGCCCGGCCGTGACCAGAGCCCTGACGCCCGCGAGCGCTCCGTTCGAACCCTTGCCGTTCAAGCGGGCGCGGATGGCGTCCAGGATCACCGGCGGCTCGGCCAAACGGCCCGGGCCGTATTCGCCGCAGGCCATCTCGCCCTCGTCCGGCCCGACGAAGGCCACGCCGTCGGCGGCCAGCTGGTCTCGGTTGCGGCGGGTGGCCGCGTGGTCCCACATCCGCACGTTCATGGCCGGCGCCATCAGCACCGGCGTGTCGGTGGCCAGCAGGGTGGTCGAGGCCAGGTCGTCTGCGAGCCCCGAGGCGGCCTTGGCCATCAGGTCGGCGGTGGCCGGGGCCACCACGATCAGGTCGGCCCAGCGCGACAGGGCGATGTGGCCCATCTCGGTCTCGGCCGTCAGCGAGAAGAGATCGTCGTGGACCGGGTTTTCGGTCAGCGCGGCCAGCGAGAGCGGCGTCACGAACTGGGCCCCGCCCCGGGTGAGGATGGCGCGGACCTCCACGCCGTCCTTGCGAAGCAGGCGCACCAGCTCCAGCGACTTGTAGGCCGCCACGCCCCCGCCGACGATGAGGAGGACGCGCGCCATCGGCTCAGACCAGGCCGGCGAGCGCCGAACGCGCCGCGTCGGCCAGGTCCGGCCGCTTGAGCGCAAGGGCGACGTTGGCCTTGAGCAGGCCGATCTTGTCGCCGCAGTCGTGGGTCACGCCCTCGTACTCATAGGCCGTGAAGCGCTGGGTCTGCATCAGCCGCGCCATAGCGTCGGTCAGCTGGATCTCCCCGCCCGCGCCCTTCTCCTGGTCGGACAGCAGGCCGAAAATCTCGGGCTGGAGGATGTACCGCCCGGCGATCGACATGTTGGACGGCGCCGTGCCCTGCGGCGGCTTTTCGACCATGCCCTTCATGGCGATCAGGCGGCCCTCGCGGCGCTCAGGGTCGACCACGCCGTACTTGTGGGTCTGGTCCTCCGGCACGGCTTCCACGCCGATGACATTGCCGCCGACCAGGTCATAGGTTCGCATCATCTGGCTGAGGGCGCCGGGTTGAGCGTCCACGATCACGTCGGGCAGCAGGACGGCGAAGGGCTCGTTTCCGACGATGTCACGCGCGCACCAGACGGCGTGGCCGAGGCCCAGCGGCTGCATCTGGCGGGTGAAGCTCATCTCGCCGGCCTTGGGCAGGTCGCGCTTCACGGCCTCGAGGATGTCCAGCTTGCCCTTGGCCTGGAGCTGGGCCTCCAGCTCGACCTGGTGGTCGAAATAGTCCTCGATCGCGCCCTTCGAGCGCCCGGTGACGAAGACGATGTGCTCGATGCCGGCCTCGCGGGCCTCTTCCACGATGTAGGACAGGATCGGCCGGTCGACGACGTTCAGCAGTTCCTTGGGCGTGGTCTTGGTGCCGGGCAGGACCCGGGTGCCCAGGCCCGCGACGGGCAGAACGGCTTTGCGGACGGCGGTCATGCGGATACTCATCCCTTCAGGTGACGCGCGGGCGTGATAGGACCTCCGCGCGGCCTTGGGAACCACCAAGCCGGCAAAGGGTTCGCCTTGTGAAGCTTGGGAGACGCGCCATGCGCCAGAGCCTGATCGTCCTCACCCTGCTGGCCGGCGCGCTTGCGCTGGCGGCCTGCCAGCCGGGGGCGACGGAGAGCGAAGGGGAGGTCGGCGACGCCTCGGCCGAAGCTCTGCCAGCGCCGGACACCATTCCCGAGGAGGAGCCGACGCCGGAGGAGGCCGTCACCGGCGACGATGCGATCATGGAAGACCCGCCCATGCCGGCGGATCCCGACAACCCCATGGGTTCGACGCCGCCGACCCTGCCGGAAGACCCTGCCTCGCGGCCCTGATCGGCGCCGGGCGCAACCTCTCGAACGGCTCGCCGGTTGGTCAGCCGAGACAGAGGAGGTCCCGCATGAAACGACTCTTGACCGCATCGGCCGCCGCGGCGGCCCTTATTGGGCTGGGCGCCTGCGACGGCGGGGAGGCCGACCGGAAGACCACCGCTGACAGCGCTGGTGAATCGGCCACGGCCGCCGAGCCGGGAACGCCTGCGGCCATGGAACGCCAGGCGGCCATTGCGGACGCTCCAGATGACCCGCAGGGCGCCCCCGGACTCGAAATCAACGAGTACGTCGAGGACGGCGAGGCCGCCGCGACAACCGGCGCGGACGCCTCGTACCGGGGCGACGACGATCCGGCCTCCTGAACAAGCTTGGCGGAACCACTCTCCCTGATCGCGGTTCTGTGATCGGGAGAGAGGAGACCCCGACATGAAGAAACTTCTGATCGCGGCGGCCGCCACGGCGGGCCTTCTGGCGCTGGGCGCCTGCAACAACGACGCCGCCGACGAGGACATGGCCGCGGATGACGCGGCCGCCGAAGCGGGCATGGACGCCTCGGCCGAGGGCGGAGCCGCGGGCGGTTCTGGCTCTGGCGGCGGCTCGGGCGGTGATGCTGCTGCGGCCGGTGACGCCGGCTCGGACGCCTCGGCGTCCGGCGGCATGGCGGGCGGGTCGGCGAGCGGCGGGGGCTCGGCGGGCTCCGGCGGTTCGACGGCGGGCCAGCAGTACGATCCCCTGGCCGAGGGCCAGGGTGGAACGAACCTTGAGGGCGACATCCAGCGGCCGACCGAGCCGGAGCATCCGGCCCGCTCGTAGGGTGTGAAGGCGCCTACTCGACGGTGACCGACTTGGCGAGGTTGCGCGGCTGATCCACGTCCGTCCCCTTGTGGACGGCGGTGTGGTAGGCCAGCAGCTGGATCGGGACGGCGTGGACGAGGGGCGCGATCAGCGGATCGCAGGCCGGCGCGCGGATGATCCAGCGCGCCGCGCCCTGCGGCGTCTTTTCCGGCGCATCGGTGATCAGGAGCACACGGCCGCCGCGGGCGGCGACCTCCTGCACGTTGGACGCCGTTTTCTCGAACAGCTCGTCGTCGGGGGCCAGGACCACGATCGGCGTCAGTTCGTCGACCAGGGCGATGGGCCCGTGCTTCAGCTCGCCGGCGGCGTAGCCCTCGGCGTGGATATAGCTGATTTCCTTGAGTTTCAGCGCGCCTTCCAGGGCCAGCGGGCACATGGCGCCGCGCGCCAGGTAGAGGACGTCGCGCGCCTTCGACAACTCATAGGCGACCGCCTTGATGGCCTCGTCCTCGGCCATGGCCTCGGCGATCAGGCGCGGGGCCTCCATCAGGTGGCCGACCAGTTCGGCCTCCTGTTCAGCCGACACCACGCCGCGCTGCACGCCGGCGGCCACCGCCAGCGCCAGCAGCGCCGACACCTGGGCGGTGAAGGCCTTGGTCGAGGCCACGCCGATCTCCGGCCCCGCGTGGGTCGGGAACATGACGTCGGATTCCCGCGCCATGGACGAAGTGTGGACGTTGACCAGGGCGGCGGTGTTGAGCCCCTGCTCCTTGCACCAGCGCAGGGCCGCGAGGGTGTCGGCCGTCTCGCCCGACTGGGACACGGCCATGGCCAGCGTTCCCGGCGCGACCGCCGGATGGCGGTAGCGGAACTCCGAGGCGATCTCGATGTCGACCGGCAGGCGCGCGACCCGCTCGAAGGCGTATTTGGCGACCATGCCGGCGTAGAAGGCCGTGCCGCAGGCGATGATCTGGATGCGGTTCAGCGCCCGGAAGTCGATGCCCTCGGGCGCGCGGACGCGGCGATTTACCGGATCTATGTAGGCCGAGAGCGTCCGCTGGGTGCTCTCGGACTGCTCATGGATCTCCTTTTCCATGAAGTGCCGGTAGTTGCCCTTCTCCACCAGGGCGGCCGAGGCCGGGACAACAGTGACGGGGCGGCGGACCGCGCCGCCGTCAGCGTCGAAGATGCGGGCCTGGTCGTGGGTGATGGCGACATAGTCGCCCTCCTCCAGATAGCTGACGCGGTCGGTGAAAGGCCCAACGGCTAGGGCGTCGGAGCCCAGGAACATCTCGCCGTCGCCGTGACCCACGACAAGCGGGCTGCCGCGCCGGGCGCCGAGGATCAGGTCCGCCTCGCCCTCGATGAGCACGCCGAGCGCATAGGCGCCGTGCAGCTGGTCCAGCACGGTCTTAAAGGCCTTCAGGGGCTCGTCACCCGCCTCGAGCCGTTCGTCCATCAGGTGGGCGATGACCTCGGTGTCGGTGTCCGAGGTGAAGCTGCGCCCACGCGCGATCAGGCCGGCCTTCAGCTCGGCGAAGTTCTCGATGATCCCGTTGTGGACCACCGCCACGCGGCCTGCGCGGTGCGGGTGGGCGTTGGGCTCATTGGGAACGCCGTGGGTGGCCCAGCGCGTGTGGCCGATGCCGACCGACCCATGCAGCGGGTTTTCGGCCAGGGTCTCTTCCAGGGCGCGGATCTTGCCGACGGCGCGGCGGCGGTCGAGCGTTTCTCCGTCCAGAGTGGCGACGCCCGCGGAATCGTAGCCCCGGTACTCAAGCCGCTTCAGGCTCTCGATCAGGCGAGGAACGGCGGGCGAGCGGCCCACGACGCCGATGATGCCGCACATGGGCGCGCCTCCGGACAGACTAGGTGCGATTAGGGACGACGGGCTTTATCATTGGATGAACCTGGGCCGTGTAAAACTCGGTTGCTCGAAGTTTCTCGACACGGACGGACAGCGGAGGTTCAAGGCCGACATGACCAAACGCTCCTATTTCGGCACCGACGGCATACGCGGCCGCGCCAACCAGCACCCGATGACGGCCGAGGTGGCGCTGCGCGTCGGCCTGGCCGCCGGCAAGATGTTCATGTCGTCCGACGACCGCCGACATCTGGTGGTGATCGGTAAGGACACCCGCCTGTCCGGCTACATGATCGAGCCGGCGCTGGTGGCGGGCTTCGCCTCGGTCGGCATGGACGTGGTCCTGTTCGGGCCCTTGCCGACGCCCGGCGTGGCCATGATGACCCGCTCCATGCGCGCCGACCTGGGCGTGATGATCTCGGCCTCGCACAACTCCTTCCAGGACAACGGCATCAAGCTGTTCGGACCGGACGGCTACAAGCTGTCGGACGAGAAGGAAGCGGCCATCGAGGCCCTCATGGACCAAGGCCTGCAGGAAGGCCTGGCCGGCCCCGAAGGGCTCGGCCGGGTCAAGCGGATCGACGACGCCCAGGCCCGCTACGTCGAGATCGTCAAGGCCACCTTCCCGCGCAGCAAGAACCTGTCGGGCCTGCGCATCGTGGTCGATTGCGCCAACGGCGCCGCCTACAAGGTCGCGCCCGTGGCCCTGTATGAGCTGGGCGCCGAGGTCTTCCCCGTCGGCGTGTCGCCCGACGGGACCAACATCAACCAGAAGTGCGGTTCGACCCATCCCGAGGCGATGATCGAGGCGGTGAAGACCTACCGCGCCGACATCGGCATCGCGCTCGACGGCGACGCGGACCGGCTGATCGTCTGCGACGAGAAGGGCCAGGTCGTGGACGGGGACCAGATCATGGCCCTGATCGCGGCCGACTGGGCCGAGCACGGCCGGCTCAAGGGCGGCTCGGTGGTCGCCACTGTCATGTCCAACCTCGGGCTCGAACGCTTCCTGCAGGGCAAGGGCGTGGGCCTGGAGCGGACCAAGGTCGGCGACCGCTACGTCATGGAGAAGATGCGCTCGGGCGGCTTCAACCTCGGCGGCGAACAGTCGGGCCACCTGATCCTGTCCGATCACGCCACCACCGGCGACGGGCTGGTGGCGGCGCTGCAGGTGCTGGCCGTCATGGTCCAGAGCGGCAAGCCGATGAGCCAGCTGGCCCGCCAGTTCGAGCCGGTGCCGCAGCTGCTGGAGAACGTGCGCCACAAGGGCGGCACGCCGCTGGAGCACGCCGCGGTCAAGGCCGCCATCGCCGACGCCGAGGCCCGCCTGAACGGCTCGGGCCGCATCGTGGTGCGGGCCTCGGGCACCGAGCCCCTGATCCGCGTGATGGCCGAAGGCGACGACGCCAGGCTGGTCCGTCAGGTCGTCAAGGACATCGCCGGCGCGGTGCAGTCGGCGGCCTAGCATTGGACGGCGGCCGCGACGCGGCGTAGGTGAAGCATGGCCGCCGGGACGCCTTCCGCAGAATCGGGTTCGCCGCTGGGGCTGATCGCGGGCGTTCTGCTCTGCGTTGGGGTGGCTGTGCTGGCGCTCGGTCTGGGCCGTCTTGAGGCCCAGCTGACAGGCCGCGCCTGGATCGAACCGCTGGTCATCGCCCTGTTGATGGGGGCCGCCGCGCGGACGCTGTGGGGCCTGCCCCGGATCGTGCGTCCCGGCGTCGAATTCAGCGCCCGCACGGTCCTGGAGGTCGCCATCGTGCTTCTGGGGGCGTCGCTGAGCAGCGCGGCGCTGGCTGCGGTCGGGCCGGGGCTGATCCTGGGGGTGTTCGCCGTGGTGCTGGCCGCGCTCATCGCCGGTTATGCCATCGGCCGGGCGCTGGGCCTTTCCCGGTCGGTCTCGATCCTGGTCGCCAGCGGCAACGCCATCTGCGGCAACTCGGCCATCGCCGCGGTCGCGCCTGTGATCGGCGCCAAGCCCGAGGAGGTGTCGGTCTCGATCGGCTTCACGGCCGCGCTCAGCCTGGCGCTGGTCCTGCTGCTGCCGTTGATCGCCGCGCTTCTGGGCTTGAGCCAGGCGGCGGGCGGGGCCCTGGCCGGGCTGACGGTCTATGCGGTGCCCCAAGTGCTGGCCGCCGCCGCGCCGATGGGGGCCGCGGCGCTCGATCTCGGAACCCTGGTCAAGCTGGTGCGGGTGCTCGCGCTGGGCCCGCTGTGCGTGGCGCTGGCGCTGATGGCCGGCGCCGGACGGCGAAACGAGCCGGGCGCGCGCCTGCGGCTCGACCGCTTGGTCCCCTGGTTCATCCTCGGCTTCCTCGCCATGGCGGGGCTGAGGTCAGCGGGGCTGATCCCGGCCGCATGGCTGGGACCGCTGGACGAGGCGGCCGGGCTGCTCACCCTGGTGGCCATGGCCGCCCTGGGGCTCAGCACCGATCTCAGAGTGGTGGCGCGGTCCGGCCCGAGCGTGGCGGCCGCGGTGGCGCTTTCGCTGGCGGCGCTGCTGCTGCTCGGCCTCGGCCTGATCTGGCTGCTGAGGCTCTAAGCCTCAGATCTCCTGGTTGAAGGCGCCGATCTCGGGATGGCGGGCGAGGCGCGGCTTGATCTCCTCGCGGAACAGGGCGCGCATGTCGTCCTCGCTCCGGAGGCTCTCCACCACCACCACCAGTTCGGGCTTGTTCGAAGAGGCGCGGACCAGAACCCAGGAGCCGTCCTCCAAGTGCACCCGCGCGCCGTTCACGGTGATGACCTCGACGATCCTGCGGCCCAGGATCGAGCCGCCCTCGGCCCCCAGCCTTTCGTACTCGGCGACGATGCGTTCGAGCACCTCGTACTTCTGCTCGTCCGGGCAGTGGGGGCTCATGGTCAGGGAAGTGTGGGCGACCGGCAGGGCCTTCCTCAGTTCGCTGAGCTTCTTGCCCG
Source organism: Brevundimonas sp. (assembly GCF_024711105.1). Taxonomy (GTDB): domain Bacteria; phylum Pseudomonadota; class Alphaproteobacteria; order Caulobacterales; family Caulobacteraceae; genus Brevundimonas. The sequence continues at coordinate 32,932 of NZ_JANJTL010000007.1, forward strand.
GGTTGCGGTCCAGCATCTGGAGGATGGCGGCGGCCGCCACGATGCCGTCGTCGTAGCCCCGCCCGATCGGGGCGTTGAAGAAGAAGTGGCCGCTCTTCTCGAAGCCGGCGAGCGCGCCGAGCTCGGCGGTCTTGCGCTTGATGTAGGAGTGGCCTGTCTTCCAGTAGACGGTCTCGGCGCCGTTGGCCTTCAGGACCTCGTCGGTCTTGTAGAGGCCGGTCGACTTCACATCGACGACGAAGGTGGCGTTCGGGTGCAGGGCCGAGAGGTCGCGGGCCAGCATCAGGCCGATCTTGTCGGCGAAGATCTCCTCGCCGGTGTCATCGACCACGCCGCAGCGGTCGCCGTCGCCGTCGAAGCCCAGGCAGACGTCCGCTCCTTGCGCCTTCACCGCCTTGGACATCTCGACCAGCATCTCGTGGTCTTCCGGGTTCGGATTGTATTTCGGGAAGGTCCAGTCGAGCTCGCAGTCCATCTCGACCACCTCGGCGCCCATGGCCCGCAGGGCGTCGGGGGCGAAGGCGCCGGCGGTGCCGTTGCCGCAGGCGGCGATGACCTTGATCGGCCGGCTCAGCTTCACCTTGCCGGCGACCTCCTGGATGTAATGGTCGCGGAAGTTCTCGATGCGGACCAGCTTGCCGCCGTCGCGTTCGACGCCCTGGCCGCCCAGCACGATCTCCTTGAGCCGGCCGATTTCGTCCGGGCCGAAGGTCAGCGGCGCCTTGGCCCCCATCTTCACGCCGGTCCAGCCGTTCTCGTTGTGGCTGGCGGTGACCATGGCCACGCACGGGGCGTCGAGCGCGAACTGGGCGAAATAGGCCATCGGCGACAAGGCCAGGCCGATGTCCAGCACCTCGCAGCCGGCCTGAATGAGGCCGAGCGTCAGGGCCTGTTTCACGCTGAGGGAATAGGACCGGAAGTCGTGGCCGACGACGACGCGCGGGCGCTGGCCGATCTCGTGGATGTAGGTCCCCAGGCCCAGGCCGAGCGCCTGGATGCCGAGCAGGTTGATCTCCTTCTCCAGCACCCAGCGGGCGTCGTATTCCCGGAACCCCGTGGCCTTAACCAGCGGAATGTTCTCGTAATCGGGGGTGTTGGGCTTGAGGTCGGCGCGCGGTGTCTGGCTCATGGCGCGATCCCTAGCCGCAACGCGGTCCGGTTCCAACCTCGGTTTCGCGACAGGCGAAACAGGCTTGGCCGGCGCCGGGCAAGGCCGCTAAGCCTAGGCGCATGAGCCAGACGCCCGCCGAGCAAGCCTTCACCGGGGCCAAGCCCGTCGACGAGCGGCTGAGGTTCGACGAGGCGGCGTTGGCGCGCTGGATGGCGGCGAACGTCGAGGGGTTCGAGGGACCCATCGAGGTCAGCCAGTTCAAGGGCGGCCAGTCGAACCCGACCTATCTCGTGAGGTCGGCCAACAGGGACTACGTCCTGCGGCGCAAGCCGCCGGGCGTGCTGCTGCCCTCGGCGCACGCGGTGGACCGGGAGTTTCGGGTCATCTCGGCCTTGCATTCGGTCGGCTATCCGGTCGCGCGGCCCTGGGCCCTGTGCGAGGACCCGGAGGTGATAGGCACGGCCTTTTACCTGATGGACCGGGTCGAGGGGCGCATCCTGTGGAACCTGGCCCTGCCGGACCAGACGCCGGACGAACGCCGCGCCATCTACGAGGCCCAGATCGACGCCCTGGCCGACCTGCACCGGATCGACCCGGAGGCCGTCGGGCTCGGCGACTATGGCAAGCCGGGCAACTATTTCGCGCGCCAGGTCGGGCGCTGGTCCAAGCAGTACCGGGCGTCCGAGACCCACACGGTTAAGGCCATGGACCGGCTGATCGACTGGCTGCCGCAGGGCCTGCCCGAGGATGCGCCGGCGCGGATCGTCCACGGTGACTTCCGGCTCGACAACATGATCCTGGCGCCCGACCGGGCCGAGGTCCGGGCTGTGCTGGACTGGGAGCTGTCGACGCTGGGCGATCCCTTGGCCGACGTCAGCTATTTCCTGATCGCCTGGGTGATCCCGGCGAGCGAGCGCAACGGACTGGCGGGGCTGGATCTGGAGACGCTGGGCATTCCGTCGATGCGGGATGCGATCGCCCGCTACTGCGCGCGAACCGATCGAGAGGGCCTGCCGCAGCTGGACTGGCTGCTCAGCTACAACCTGTTCCGCCTGGCGGCGATCTGCCAGGGCATCGGCGGCCGTGTCCGCGACGGCACGGCGGCCAGCCCTCACGCCGCCGCCATGGCCGCCCGGGTCGACCCGCTGGCGGAAGCGGCGTGGCGCTTCGCGGAGCGGGCGGGGGCCTAGCTGCAGTCCCGAAATCGACTGCAACTGCAGCAGTGCACGGCTCCTGTATCTGGCGATGTCAAAGACCGACCGACAGTCTAGGCGCGGACGAACCTACGGGTGTTTGCGTCGCGGAAATCGAGCCCTATATCTCTAGGATCAGTGACTTGCCCGCGCGAAATGCGGGAGCCTAGTCCAACCGCCACACCCGCTGGATCTCGATCCGCGGCTCAAGCATCTGGCCGCGCATGACTCCTTCGCCCTCCGTCGCGGAGCGGGGCGCGGCCAGGATGGCGCGGACGACCTCCATGCCCTGGATCACGCGGCCGAAGGCGGCGTAGCCGGCGTCGTCGTCCTGTCCGCCCGGGCGGCCGTCGAGATAGGTGTTGTCGCCGACCATGATGGTGAAGTCGCCAGTGGCGGTGCCGGGGTCCCAGCGGGCCATGGAGATGACGCCGTCGGTGTGGCTGAGGCCCGTCTGGGTGGTCGGTTCATGGGCGATGGGCGGCAGCACGCGCTCGGGGTCGTTGTTGGTCCCGCCCTGGATGAGGCCAAGGTCGGGCCGGCCGGCCATGGCGCGGTAGAAGGTCGTGCCCTCGAAGCGGCCTTCGTCCACATAGCGCAGGAAGTTGGTCGCGGTGATCGGCGCGCGGACGGTGTCGACCTCGACCGTGAAGGTGCCGGCCGAGGTCTGGAAGGCCACGCGCGGCAGGGCCTCCTGAGCGGTGGCAGGCGCGGCCACGAGCGCCATCGCCGTGACGATCAGGGCGAAGAGCGAGCGGCGGTTCATGGCGAAACTCCGGTCAGCGCCGCTCGAAGCGGCGGGCGCTCCAGTACTGGAAGCCCTGGTCCTCGACGCAGCGCCAGCCGCGCTTGGTCAGCTCCATCCCGACCATGCCGTTGAAGAAGCCGTGGGCGAAGACGAGCACGTTGCGGCCCGAGGCGGCATGCTGCTCCAGCATGTCGGCGGCGCGGCGGGCACGGGCCTTGGCCTGGTCGCGGGTCTCCTCGCCCTGGTGGTGGTTGAAGGCCCACCACCAGAAGCGGGCGATGACGCCCCAGGTGCGCGGCGAGAACCGCATCCAGGCCGGAAAGCGGGGCGGCGGCAGGGGGGCCTCAACGAAGATCTCGTCGACCTGCAGCGGCTGGTCGCCGGCGGCGGCCTTGGCGGTTTCGATGGCGCGGGGGCGCGGAGAGTGCAGGATCAGGGCGTCGCGGGCGGCCTCCTGCAGGCAGGTCGGCGCGGTCTGGCCTTCGAGCAGGCCGCCGACCTCGTACCTGGCCCACCAGGCGCGGTATTCGTCGGACGTCAGGCGGCAGCGGCGCGACAGGGCGGGCTCGCCGTGGCGGGTCAGAATCACGGCGCCGGGTCGCGACGGCGGCGTCGCGGCGAGAGTCTCGCAATTCTCAGCCTGCACCGTGTCCAGCATCCCTGAAGGCGGCGGTCCTTCCCCGTGGACCGGCGCGCCTCATACCTCCCCTAGCGCCTGCATATGGGCGACGGAAGAAAGCCCGAGCCCTTCAAGGTCGTAACCGCCCTCCAGAGTCGAAACAAGCCGCCCCTTGGCGTGACGCCGCGCCACGGTGAGAACCGCGCGCGTCGCCCAGGCGAAGTCCTCGGCCTCCAGCGACTGATGCGCCAGCGGATCGCGGCGGTGGGCGTCGAAGCCGGCGGAGATCAGCACCAGGTCGGGGCGGAAGGCGTCCAGCGGCCCGAGCAGCGCCTGCTCGAACAGCGCCCGCCAGGTCGCGGGGCTGGCGTGGGGCGCGACTGGCGCATTGGCGATGTTGCCGACGCCGCGCTCGTCGGCCGAGCCGGTGCCGGGATAGAGCGGCGACTGGTGGATGGAGCCGAGGAACAGGCTGTCGTCCGTCTCGAAGGCGGCCTGGGTGCCGTTGCCGTGGTGCACGTCGAAGTCGATCACGGCCACGCGCGCCAATCCCTCGGCTTGGGCCACGCGGGCTGCGACCGCGACGTTGGAGAACAGGCAGAAGCCCATGGCCTGGCCGGGCTCGGCGTGGTGGCCGGGCGGGCGCACGGCGGCGAAGGCGCGGGTCCGTTCGCCCCGGGCCACGTCGCGGACGGCCTGGATGACGGCGCCGGCGGCCAGGCGGGCGGCGCGCACGCTGCCCGGCGACAGCGCCGTGTCGGGGTCCAGATAGGCCAGTCCCGAGGCCGGGGAGGCTTCGAGGATGCGCGCCACGTAGGCCGAGGGGTGGATGCGCTCCAGGTCCGCGACCTCGGCCTCTTCGGCGGGGATCGTCTCGCGGTCGAGCCCGGCGTCGGCGAGCGCATCGAGCACGGCCTTCAGCCGCGCGGGGCTTTCCGGGTGGCCCGCGCCGGGAGAGTGGCCCAGCATGTCGGGGTGGGTGTAGAGGGCGACCATGGCCCTTCCCTACTCCGCCTCCATCCGCCCCGCCACGCCCGATGACGCCGCGGCCCTGGCCGAGCTTGGCCGGCGCACCTTTCTCGAGACCTTCGTCGAGGAATTCGCCATTCCCTATCCGCAGGCCGACCTGGACCGGTTCATCGCCGAGGTGTTCGACATCTCGGTCATCCAGGTGCGGCTGGAGCATCCGGACCACGTCTGGGATGTCGCCGAGATCGATGGGGTGATCGGGGCCTTCTCCGAGACCGGACCGGCGTCCATGCCGCATCCGGACCTGAAGCCCGAGCATGGCGAGCTGCGCCGCCTCTATGTCGCGCGCGAGCATCAAGGGAAGGGGCTGGGCAAGGCGCTGCTAGAGCGGGCCTTGGCGCGCATGGACGAGAAGCCGGGCCCGCAGTGGCTGAGCGTGTGGAGCGGCAACCTCAAGGCCCAGGCGCTCTATCGCGCCTACGGCTTCGAAAAAGCCGGGGAGTACGGCTTTCCGGTCGGCGACTGGCGCGACCACGAGTTCATCTTCAGGAGGGGCTGATGAAGGACCATCCGTGCACGCAGTTGCCGGCATTGCCCGAGTTCGACGACTCCGAACGCGTGGCGCGGGCGACGGCGTTTCGCGAGCACCTCGGCCGCAGGCGGACCGTGCGGGAGTATTCGGACCGGCCCGTCCCGCGCGCGGTGATCGAGCAGGCCCTGCTGGCGGCCGGCAGCGCGCCCTCGGGCGCCAATCACCAGCCCTGGTTCTTCGCGGTCATCGAAAGCGCCGAGGCGCGCCGGCGGGTGCGCGCGGCGGCCGAGGCCGAGGAGAAGGCCTTCTACGAGGAAAAGGCGCCGCAGGAGTGGCTGGACGCGCTCGCGCCGCTGGGCACCGATCCCGACAAGGGCTTCCTCGAGGTGGCCCCCGTGCTGATCGCCATCTTCGCCCAGAAGCGCGGCGGACCCCGGCCCGGTGACCAGAAGAAAAACTACTACGTCACCGAAAGCGTCGGCATCGCCACCGGCCTGTTGATCGCGGCGCTGCACGACGCCGGCCTGGCGACCCTGACCCACACGCCGGCGCCGATGAGCTTCCTCAACGAGATCTGCGGCCGGCCGGACAGCGAAAAGCCGTTCCTCCTGCTGGTCGCCGGACACCCCGCGCCGGACGCCACCGTGCCGCTGGCGGCGCTGGACAAGAAGCCGCTGGAGGCCATCTCCGCCTGGATCTGACCGGAACCGGCGCCGTGCGCCGCCGGTTCGGCCCGCATGGGCGAGGTTCGCATCGGCACGTCGGGCTGGGCCTACAAGGACTGGAACGGGCCGTTCTATCCGGAGGAGATCAAGGCGAAGGACCGCTTGGCCTATATCTCCGGGCGGTTTCCGACGCTGGAGATCAACGCCAGCTTCTACCGAATGCCGACCCAGGCCGCGGTCGCGGGCTGGCGCGAGCAGACGCCGGACGACTTCGTCTTCGCCTGGAAGGCCTCGCGTTTCATCACCCACATGAAGCGCCTGAAGGAGCCCGAGGAGCCGCTGGTCTACATGTTCTCGCGCGCCGAC
>NZ_JANJTL010000118.1 GCF_024711105.1 Brevundimonas sp.
AGAGATCACCCCGGCCTGCGCGAGGGAGCCGCGAGCTAGCGCCCGGCCGCCGCGCCCAGGCACTCAAGCCTCGCAGTTCGGAACGGAAGGCGCCGCCGCCGAGCTAAGGGAGAACCAGATGCGCATGCTACAGATCATCGCGGCCTCGGCCGTCCTCGCCGGCTGCGGCCCCGGCGAGGGCGGCTCCGGCCAGTCGACCAGCGGTCCGGCTGACCCCTGCCCGCTCGCGGCTCAGTGGCACGTGACTGGCCCGGCGGGCGAGTACGGAACCTTCCTCGTCGCGCCCGACGGGCGAATGGTCTGGGCCAATCTCGGCCTGGGCGAAGGCCGGGCCGAACTGTCGGGCCGCGAGCTGTTCATCCACTTCACGGCGTCGGGGCCCGACGGCGCCGTGGCCCACGACTTTCAGGTGAACGCGACCCTGTCTGAGGACTGCCAGACCGGAGAGGGGACGCTCGACATGCGTGCGTCACCGCAAATCGGCCTCGGCACCTATGAGATCGCCCTGCGCCGCAACGGCGACCAGGAGGCCTGGCGGCAGCACTATGCGCTGAGCGACGCCGCCGCCGGCTAGCGGCACATCGTCCAGGAGCCTTCGCGCACCTCCAGGTGCAGGTGGTCGCTGTGGGCGGCGTTGTAGTCGGGCGAGAGGACCGTGCCGTAGACCTGGCAGGCCTCGTCGCGGATGCGGCGCAGGAACCGCGCCTCGGGACTGTCCCCGCTCCAGTGGCCCGCGACGGTGATCCGCCGCCCGTCCCTCAGCCGGAAACCGCCGACGTCGAAGGCGTTGGCGCGGGCATGCGCGCTGCGCCGCCCGCCGGCCGCCCCATTCACATTGCGGCACGAATAGGCGCCCATCTGATCGATCTGGACGACGTCCGAGCCCAGGATCTCGCGCGCGGCCGGCTCGACCGACTGCCGCCGCCAGATGCTCAGCGCCAATGCCGCCTCGCAGCGCAGCAGGGGCGCCGCCGGGCTCAGCCGGGCGACCGTGCCCCAGTCGACGTCTACGGTCCCCGCCCCTGCGTAGGCGCAGCCGGTGCCGTCATCCAGGTCCGCCACCGGCGTCAGCTCGACGCGCGCCGAGGCCAGTTCGGCGTGGCACTGCTGGAAGTCGGCGCCGACCTCGCCGATGCGGTCGCGCGTGCGGCCGTCGATCGGGGCGTCGATCAGGCCCGTGCCGCCCCCGACCGGCGGCGGCGGGCGCTCGCCCGGCTGGCTCGGCGTCCAGCCCCCGCCCGCACGCACCGGATACTGCGGCCCGCCGCACGCGGCGAGCGCGACCAGCAGGGCCGCCGTCAGCGTCAGTTTCGCCGCCCTGGACATGGGCGAAGGTCACGCCCGGCGCCGCGAGTCGTCAAGCGTGGCCGCACGCTGACGGGCCCCCCGAACGGTGCTATTCGACGGGCGACTCTCGGGGGAGATTCCACATGAATGACCGTTTCACCGAGACCACCCAGACGGGCTGGTTCTCGCGGCTGGGCAGCGCCTTCGGGGGCGTGGTCGTCGGCCTGATCGCCGTCATCGTCGGCTGCGCGCTGCTGGGCTGGAACGAGCACCGCGCCGTCCAGACCGAGCGGGCCCTAAACCAGGGCGCGGGCGTGGTCCGGAACATCGGCGCCGACGCCGTCGATCCCGCAAACGAGGGCGCCCTCGTCCACGTCTCGGGCACGACCACGGTCGGAGGCCCGGTCACTGACAGCAGCTGGCCTGTCTCGGCGACCGCGCTGCGCCTGATCCGCAACGTCGAGATGTACCAGTGGCGCGAGACCAGCCGCAGCGAGACCCGCACCCGGCTGGGCGGCGGCGAGGAGACGGTCACCACCTATGAGTACGACCGCGTTTGGTCCGACACGCCACAGGACTCGTCGTCGTTCCGGCATCCCTCCGGACACGAGAACCCGCCGTTCCCCGTCGAGCCCCAGGCCTTTACCGCCGACGACGCGCGGCTGGGCGCCTTCTGGCTGAGCGACGAGATTATCGAGCAGGCCGGCACGGCCGAGGCCCTGACCTTCGACGAGCCGACCCGCGCCGCGCTCGAGGCCCAGGCCGGCGACCGCGCCACCGTCTCGGCGACCGAGATCTACCTCGGGACCAATCCGTCCTCGCCCCAGATCGGCGACGCCCGCGTCAGCTATCAGGTGGTGCGGCCCGGCGAACTCAGCGTGGTCGGCGCCCAGTCCGGCGACGGCTTCATCCCCTATCGCGCCGACAGCGGCGGCCAGATCCTGCTGGTCGCGGACGGCCGGGTTCCGGCGGCCGACATGTTCCAGACCGCCCAGGACAACAACCGGATGCTGCTGTGGGCTCTGCGCGCCGGCGGCCTGCTGGTCATCATCATCGGCTTCAACATGATCTTCCAGCCGCTGAAGGTGCTGGCCGACGTCCTGCCGCCGGTGGGGGCGATCGTCGGCATGGGCACGGGCCTGATCTCGCTCCTGCTGGGCCTGCTCCTCGGGGGCGTGGTGATCGCCGTGGCCTGGTTCGCGGTGCGGCCGCTGCTTTCGGTCGGCATCCTGACGGGGGTGGCCCTGCTGGTCGCCTTCCTCTGGCGGACCGGACGTCTGAGGCTGAAGCGCAAGCGGGAGGCCGCCGCGGCGGCCTGACGCAGCCCCCGGGCGCCTCGCGCATTGACTGGCGTGCGCCCCTGCGCGGACCTATCTTCAGTTCATGAACCGTTCCAGCACGCCGAAAGGCCGCGCCACGACCTCCAAGAAGCCCGTGCATGTCCCCGGCGAGTCCGCCGGGATGCAGGAGGCGCCCGTCCGCTTCATCCCGGCCTCGGCCAATCCGATGGACCGGATGCCGATGTTCGCGCCGGTCACCGGCCCGCGCCTGACGCCCGAGGAGGCCCCCGGCGCCCCAGCCGACTGGCGCCCTCACCGGCCCGACCACGCCGGCAAGAAGAAGGGCGGCAAGTTCCGGCTGGTCAGCGGCTACACCCCCGCCGGCGACCAGCCCCAGGCCATCGCCGAACTCGTCGCCCAGGCCGACGCGGGCGAGCGCGACCAGGTCCTCCTGGGCGTCACCGGCTCGGGCAAGACCTTCACCATGGCCAAAGTCATCGAACAGACCCAGCGCCCGGCCCTGATCCTCGCCCCCAACAAGACCCTCGCCGCCCAGCTCTACAGCGAGTTCAAGGCATTCTTCCCGGACAATGCGGTCGAGTATTTCGTCTCCTACTACGACTACTACCAGCCCGAGGCCTACGTCCCGCGCACCGACACCTACATCGAGAAGGACTCCTCGATAAACGAGCAGATCGACCGCATGCGGCA
>NZ_JANJTL010000123.1 GCF_024711105.1 Brevundimonas sp.
CTGGGACGCATCCGGCTGCCAGCCCAGCAGGGCCAGGAGCGCGACCGCCACCGCCCACGGCCACCCCCGGCCACGCGTCTCCGAGGCGAAGCCCACCGCCGCCGCGGGCAACAGCAGCATCGCCATGTTGACGTAGACCGGTCCCACCGCGACCCAGCGGTGCACGCCGTCCTGTCCCGTCACGAACAGTGTGGCCCCGACCCCCAGGAGCGCCACCGGCAGGGCGATGAGTGCGGCTCTCGGCGGCGTGAACATCGCCAGGCCCGCCGCCAGCGCCCCGCCGACCGCCCAGGCCGCGAGGTTCCGGCCCCACAATCCCGCCGGCACGCCGCTGCCCGCGCAGATCAGCGCCCCCAGTCCCACCGTCGCCAGCGAAAGCACGGCGAACGCCAAGAGCAGCCGCCATGCTCCGTTAGACCGTCCGCTTTCCGCATTCATGCCTGCGCCTCCCGCACCCGCAGGGACCTTAGGTCAAGCGTTGGGGCCGTCCACACAGGGTGTGTGCAGGCTGCGCCATTTCGCCTAAACGAGCGGCATGAGCGACATGACCTACGCCCGCTACCTGACGCTGGATCAGGTGCTGACGGCGCAGAATCCGCTGAGCGACCAGCATGACGAGATGCTGTTCGTCATCATCCACCAGACCAAGGAGCTGTGGCTCAAGCAGATCCTGCACGAGATCGGCCTGGCCAAGCGGCTGATCCGCCGAGGCGACCTGGTCCCGGCCTACAAGTCCCTGGCGCGGGTGAGCCGGATCCAAGCGGTGATGACCCAGAGCTGGGACATCCTGTCGACGATGACACCGGCGGACTATCTCAAGTTCCGCGACCGGCTGGGCGCCTCCTCGGGTTTCCAGAGCGACCAGTTCCGCAAGCTGGAATACCTGCTGGGGCTCAAGGACCGCGCCTTCCTGCGCCATCACGAGGACCGCCCCGCCGCCCACGCCGGCCTGGTCGAGGCGCTCGAGCAGCCCAGCCTCTATGACGACGCGCTGCATCAGCTCGCCGCCCACGGCGTGGAGGTGCCGCCCGACGTGCTGAACCGCGATGTGACCGAACGCTACCAGCCGCACCCAGGCGTCGAGGCCGCCTGGCTTACCGTCTATCGCGACACCACACGCCACTGGGACCTGTACCAGCTGGCCGAAAAGCTGGTGGACCTCGACGACGCCCTGATCACCTGGCGGCACAAGCACGTCCTGACCGTCGAGCGTATCATCGGCATGAAGACGGGCACCGGCGGCACTCCGGGCGTGGCCTATCTGGCCAAGACGCTCGAGCGCCGCTGCTTCCCCGAGCTCTGGTCCCTGAGGACGGCGCTTTGAGCTTCAAGCGACTGTTCTCGAAGGCGCTCGCCGCTGCGCCGGGCCGGCTGCATTTCGCCGCCCACAGCCATCACCTGTGGCCCGACGCCAGCTTCGACGGCCACATGCAGGCCTGGACCGACGGGATCGAGCTGGCTGACACCAAGTGGGACAAGGTCTTCTCCGAGGTCATCCCGGAGGCGCAAGGCCACGTCTGCCGCGAGCTCGGCCTGCCGAACCCTGCGGAAATCGTCTTCTCGTCGAACACCCACGACTTCCTGATCCGCCTCCTGTCCGCCTTGCCGGGGCGGCCCGTGCGCGTGCTGACCACCGACGGGGAGTTCCACTCCCTGCGCCGCCAGGCCGCGCGCTGGGAGGAGGCCGGTGACGCCGTCGTCACCCGCGTTCCGCTTGAGCCGCGCGACACGCTCGCCGACCGCTTCCTGGCCGAGGCCGGGAAGGGCGGTCACGACCTGATCGTCGTCAGCCACGTCTTCTTCCGAGCCGGCCTGATCTTCGAGCGCGTCGCCGAGCTCGCCGCCCTGGCCCGGCCCGAGGGCCCCTGGGTGCTACTCGACGGCTACCACGGCTTCATGGCGGTCGAGACCGACCTCAGCCCGGCGGCCGACCGGCTCTTCTACGTCGGCGGCGGCTACAAATACGCCATGGCCGGCGAGGGCGCGGCCTTCCTGCGCGCGCCGCGCGGCTTCGGCGAGCGGCCCGTCCTGACCGGCTGGTTCGCCGAGTTCGGCGACCTCCAGGGCCCGCCCGGCGGCGTCGGCTACACCACCGACGGCGGCAGGTTCTGGGGCGCGACCTTCGATCCCTCCGGCCTCTATCGCTTCAACGCCGTGCGCCGGATGCTGGACGCCGAGGGCCTGACCACCGCCGCCGTCTCGGCCCACGCCGATGGCCTGATGGCCCGCTTCGAGCAGGCGGTCCGCTCAGGCGAGGCCGGGCCGCTGGCGGACGCCGAGATTCTCAATCCCACCGGCCCCGGGCCCCACGCCCGCTTCCTGGCGCTGCGCCATCCGCAGGCGCAGGGCTGGAAGAAGACGCTGCTGGCCCACGGCGTGGTCACCGACGTGCGCGACGACGTCATCCGCTTCGGCTTCGGCCTCTATCAGGACGCGGCCGACGTAGCCGCCCTGACCGCCGCCTGCCGGCGCGTCCTCACTCAAGGAGATCCCCGATGACCGAACGCCACGCCAACCTCATCGGCGGCGAGTGGGTCGAGGCCGGCGACTGGTCCGAGAACTGCAGCCCGTCGGACCTGTCTGACGTCATCGGCCTCTACGCGCAGGGCTCGGCCGAGGACGTCGACCGCGCCGTCCAGTCCGCCCGCGCGGCGCTTCCGGCCTGGTCGCGCGATCCGCAAGCGCGCGGCGACGTGCTCGACCGCGTCGGTGACCGGTTGATGGCCGCCCGGGACGAGCTCGGCGAACTCCTGGCCCGCGAGGAGGGCAAGACCCTGGCCGAGGGCAAGGGCGAGGTCGAACGCGCCGCGCGCATCTTCAAATTCTTCGCCGGGGAGCCCCTGCGCTCGGGCGGCGAGCTCATCCCCGGCGCCCGTCCCGGCGTCGCGGTCGAGGCCCGGCGCGAGCCCGTCGGCGTGGTCGGCCTGATCACCCCCTGGAACTTCCCCATCGCCATCCCGGCCTGGAAGGCGGCCCCGGCGCTGGCCTACGGCAACACGGTGGTGATGAAGCCCGCCGACCTCGTCCCGGCCTCGGCCTGGGCGCTCGCTCGGATCCTCCACGAGGCCGGCGCGCCCGCCGGGGTGTTCAACCTGGTCATGGGCCGGGGCTCCAGGGTCGGCGAGGCCCTGCTCACCCATCCGGGGATCGACGCCATCAGCTTCACCGGCAGCCAGGGCGTCGGCGGCCGCGTGGCCCAGGCCTGCGCGTCCGGCCTCAAGCGCTTCCAGCTCGAGATGGGCGGCAAGAACCCTCTGGTGGTCCTCGCTGACGCCGACCTCGACGCCGCCGTGGAGGCCGCGGTCAACGGCGCCTTCTTCGCCACCGGACAGCGCTGCACGGCCTCGTCGCGCCTCATCGTCGAAAAGGCGATCTACGCCCCGTTCGTCGACAAGGTCGCCGCGCGCATGAAGGGCCTGAAGGTCGGCCACGCGCTCGACCCGGCCACGAACATCGGCCCGGTCGTCTCCGACAGCCAGCTGAAGCAGGACCTCGACTATGTCGATATCGGCTGCCGCGAGGGGGCCCGCCTCGTCGCCGGCGGCGAACGGCTGAACCTGGACAAGGACGGCTACTACCTGTCGCCCGCCCTCTTCGCCGACGCCTCCAACGACATGCGGATCGCCCGCGAGGAAATCTTCGGACCGGTCGCGGTGGCCATCGCGGCGGACAATCCCGACCACGCGCTCCAGCTCGCCAACGACACCGAGTTCGGCCTGTCGGCCGGCGTCTTCACCACCTCGCTGAAGCAGGCTGAGCGCTTCAAGCGCGAGCTGCAGGCGGGCATGGTCATGGTCAATCTGCCGACCGCCGGCGTCGACCTCAACGCCCCCTTCGGCGGCACCAAGGGCTCAAGCTTCGGCCCGCGCGAGCAGGGCCCCTACGCGCGCGAGTTCTATACGAAGATCAAGACGGCCTATGTGTCGGCCTAGGGCGTAGGGCTTGGATGGTAGGGCTTGGGGGGCCGGCCGCTGTGCGGCGCTTCGCTAAGCCCTAAGCCCTAGTTCCGCACATCCTCCGCCGTCTCGGCGACCGCCTCGCCTGCGGCCTCGACGTCGCGGCCGATGCCGGCGACGGTGTTGCAGGCCGAGACCAGTAACGCCGACGCGGCGGCGGCGAGAACCAGGATCTTGCGCATGGGATGTCCTCCGTAAGGCTGGAATAACGGCCAAGCTTAGCCGCGGTTCCGGTCCCGGAGAAGCGTCAGGCGCCCTGCCCGCCCGCGGCGATGTCGCGGCAGGCCGTGACGAAGTTCGCCAGGGTCTCGGCGTCCGGCGCCTCATAGGGGCCGGCCTGCTGCGTCCCGTAGAGCGCCGAGATGTCCTCCGTCCGCGGCAGCCGGTCCAGCAGCATGGGATCGATGGCGGCTTCCGCGCGCACGCCCAGTCCCTCGGCCAGGGTGTCCGCGACCAGGCCGAAGGCCTCGTTGTCGACGCCCAGCGTCAGCCGCTCCTCGCTGCCGATCACGGTGAAGCCGGGCACGTTCACGGTCATCCGCGCCGGCGCCGACAGGCACGCCATGTGGAACACCTGGTTGTCGGCCTGATCCAGCAGCATCAGGGCCGAACCCTCGCCGCTCGCGATCGGCTCCCAGCGCAGATGGGGCGCCTCGGGCGCGGCGGGAGTCTCCGGGGCGGGCGGCGCTTCGGGCGTGTCCTCGGCCCGGTCACAGCCGGTCAGCACCACGGTGGCGGCGAAGAAGGCGGCGAAGGTCCGGGCGAAATCGCGAGCGCTCATGGCGCTTCATAACGCGAACGCGGGCCATTGGTTACCCAAGGCTTAACGCCTGGAGAGAAGCAGGGTTAAGGCGCCGCGCAGGAGGGGAATCCGGCGCGTGTCGCCCCAATGTCTGACCACGCCCTCATCTCCCGCGCAGGCCTGCGGCTTCGCCTCCGGCGCGCGGGGCCCTCTTCTCCCCTGACGGGGAGAAGGTTAGCGTCACCGTATGGTGGGGGGACGGATCAGTCGGGCTCGCGAGCTTCGACGGGAGCAAACGGCGGCCGAGCGCAGGCTTTGGTCCTGCCTTCGCGACCGTGGCCTTGGCGGGTACCGCTGGAAGCGGCAGGTCCCCATTCCGCCGTACTACGTCGACTTCCTCTCTCCTCAGATCGGTCTAGTCATCGAGGTAGACGGCGGACAACACTCGGCAGATACCCTCCGGGACGCACGCCGCACCGCGGACCTTCATGCCCGCGGCCTGCACGTCATCCGCTTCTGGAACTACGAGATCATGGAGGATCTCGACGCCGTCTGCCGCACGGTGCTCGCGGCCTGCAAACGTCTCGACCATTAAGCGAACTCTTCTCCCCGTCAGGGGAGAAGAAGGCTCCGCGCACCGGAGCGCAGCGAAGGTCTGCGCGGAAGATGAGGGCGTGGTGCGACCTCGCCAAGCCACCGCGCCAGCGGCCCCAAACGAAAAAGGCCCCGCCGAAAGGCGGGGCCTGATCTGTGTCCTGACGAAGCCCTAGTTGGCCGCGTCCTGGGCGGTTTCCTCGACCGCCTCGCCGGCGGCTTGGACGTCGCGGCCGGCGCCGGCGACGGTGTTGCAGGCGGCCACGGCCAGGGCGGCAGCGGCGGCCATGAAAACAAACGCTTTGCGCATCGGTCGATCCTTTGCAGTTTGGGGAGGTCTGCGTCTCAGGAAATGCCTAGGCGGCGCCTTGGTTCCGGTCCGCCTCCGCCCCGGCCGTCGGCTCGGGGGCTTCGATCTCCGGGGAGGGGAAGGTGAGGCGGGCCAGCACGCCGCCCGCCTCGCCGGACAGAATCTCGGCGCGCCCCCTTAACTGGCGCGCGAAGGCGGTCATCAGGGTCTGGCCCACGCCGCCTTGACCGTCGACGGGGCCGGGGCCGTCGTCCTCGACCTCCAGCACGCTGTCCTCCTCGCCCCGGCGGAACCTCACCTGGAGCAGGCCGCCGCGGCCGGCGAAGGCGTGCTTCTGGGCGTTGGAGATGGCCTCGACCGCCCACAGGGCGATCGGCGCCAGCTTGTCGGGATCCACGACGAGGGCGTCGGCTTCGACGCGGGTCTCCACCGCGGGGCCCCGGCCGCTGTCCTGGGCGATCAGCTGGCCGACCAGGTCTTCCAGAAACTGGCCGACGTCCACCCGCTTGAGGTTCTCGGACTGGTAGAGCGCCCGATAGATCAGCGCGAGCGCGGTGATCCTCTGGCGGGTGTCATTCATGGCCAGGCGGGCGGCGGGGTCCTTCAGCGCCCGCTGCTGCATGTTGAGCAAGGACGTGATGACCTGCAGGTTGTTCTTCACCCGGTGATGGATCTCGCGCATCAGCCGGTCCTTCTCGTCGAGCGACTCGCGAAGCGAGGCGTCTCGGGCGACGATGGTGTCGACCATGTGATCCAGGGTGCGGCCCAGGCTGCGGATCTCCGCTGGGCCGTGCCGGGCCTGGACCGGACGCACGTTGAATCGTCCCTTGGCGTAGATGGCCGCGATCCGCTCCAGATAGAGCAGCCAGCGCACCACCACCCGCTCGGTCACCACCAGGACGAACAGCAGCGCCAGGCACCAGGTCAGCAGCGGCAGATAGAAGACCCCGGCTGCGTTACCGACAGCCCAGGCGACCAGGCCCTGGCTCGGGATCGACAGCACCACCTGGACGTCCCCGTCGGCGAACGGTGAGGCCGTGACGATGCGGCGGTCGCCGCGCGCGTCGACGATGTCGGTCAGCTCCGACCTCAGGCTCGTTTGCGGCACGCGCCCTTCGGGAAAGGCCTGCCGATCGGTCGCCGTGAGGATGATCCCGTTGGCGTCGACGAGGGCCACCTGGGAGTCTTCCAGGGTCACGCCCACGGGACGCTGGGGAGTCACGTCCTCCAGCGGCATCACGGCCAGGAAGACGCCGTCGAACGCGCCCATCGGCCGTTCCGAACGGATGGCCGCCAGCAGGGCGGGGTTCTCGGAGAAGACTCCGTCGGGCGCGCGCGAGATGACCAGACTCTCGCCGTTCCGGATCCGCTGGAACCACGGCTGGTTGATCAGGGCGTCGGCGGCCCTCACGTCGCCGGAGGCGCAGGTGACCCGTCCGTTGCGTCCCAGATGGACCAGGGCGTCGTAGGCCTCCAGATCCTGAACCAGCTGCCTCAGGCGCGGCACGCAGTAGAGGCCGATGGTCTCGGGCCTCAGGGTGCGCAGCATGATCACCGCGCCGTCGATCCGCATCTGGGCGTCGGCGGCGCTGGCGCGCGCGGCGCGCACCAGCTCCGTGCGGGTCCGCTCCACCTCGTTGTCATAGGCCGTGCGGGATTGAAGGGCGCTCAGCACCAGGATGGGGGCCAGCGCCAGGCCAAGGGCCACGCCGAGCCGGAAGCGGATGCCCTGAACCCCGGCGCCGAGCCTGAGCTTGCGCCAGGCGAGCACGGTCAGCGCGGTCCGCTTAGCCGATCCGCCTCTGCGAGGATGGCCCCCATGGCGTCTCCGGCGGCGCGGCCGTCCTGACGGTATTGCCCGCCTTCCAGCGTCGCCTGCAGCGCGCGGCGTGCACGGCTGACGCGGCTCTTCACCGTGCCGACGGCGCAGTGGCAGATTTCGGCGGCCTCTTCATAGGCGAAGCCGCCGGCGCCAACGAGCACCAGGGCTTCCCGCTGTTCCGGCGGCAGCTCCTGAAGCGCGCGGCGCAACTCGTCCAGGGCAAGCGGCGCGGACGGGTCGTCCACGGCCACCAGCGTCCGCTCGGCGGCCTCCTGGTCCAGCTGGGACTGCCGCCAGGACCGGCGCTTCTCGGAATAGAACTGGTTGCGCAGGATCATGAAGGTCCAGGCCTTCATGTTGGTGCCCATCTGGAAGCTGGCCCGCGCATCCCACGCCTTCATCATGGCGTCCTGCGCCAGATCGTCGGCGGCGGTGGCGTCACCGGTCAGGGTCCGGGCGAAGGCGCGCAGATGCGGAATGAGGGTGACCAGCTCTTTCTTGAAAGCCGTATCTTCATCCTCTGAGCGCTCCGGTCGGGTCCGGGCCTCGCTCATGCGCCGCCCTTCTTGCGCTCGTCGGCCTTCTGCAGGATCGCGAGAAATTCGTCGGGGACCGGCTCGCTCACGACCTCGTCGAACAGGGTCCGAAGGCGCACGCCGATCGCCTGCTGACGGAGGCGGGCTTCCGCCATGTCGGGCTCACGTCGGGATTGCACGTCCGCTGGTCTCCGGCCGGAGCCACGTTTTTCGTTCATATCAAACACAGACGCCCCGTTTTGCCCCGCCGCAACTGACCGAGAAACGCCGGGGGGTTGCCGGGGTTCCGGGATTGCTGCGATTTAATGTGCAGCTTGGCCGCGTGTCGAGGGAACCGGTCGCGACCATAGCCGTTTCACGAGACGATCGGGTCCCGCGCGGGCCTGCACACTGCTGTCGGGGATTTCATATGAGTCTTGTGGCCAAGCTGGCTCCGCACCTGCCCTACGTCCGCCGCTATGCGCGGGCGCTCACGGGGGACCAGGCCTCGGGTGACAATTATGTCCGCGCCGCGCTCGAAGCCGTCGCGGCCGGCGAAGTTCAGCTGAAGGAATCGGTCACGCCGCGCGTGGCGCTGTATCAGGTCTTCCACGCCATCTGGGGCACCACCGGGGCCCAGCTCGAGATGGAGGCGGCCAACGCCGGCGACGATCCCAGCCGCCGGCTGCTGCGCATTCCGCCGCGCTCGCGCCAAGCCTTCCTGCTGACCGCGCTGGAAGGATTCACGCCCAGCGAATCCGCCCAGATTCTCGGCGGCGAAGTGTCCGAGGTCGAACAGCTGATCGCCGAGGCGCAGGCCGAGATCGACGCCGAACTGGCTACCGACGTCCTCATCATCGAGGATGAGGCCGTCATCTCCGCCGACATCGAGGCGCTGGTGCGCGAACTCGGCCATCGGGTCGTGGCCGTCACCACCACCCGCACGGAGGCCGTGGACGCCGTCGCCGAGGAGCGGCCGGGTCTGATCCTCGCTGACATCCAGCTGGCCGACGGGTCCTCGGGCATCGATGCGGTCAAGGACATCCTCAAGCGCTACGACGTGCCGGTGATCTTCATCACCGCCTTCCCCGAGCGCCTCCTGACCGGCGAGCGGCCCGAGCCGACCTTCCTCATCACCAAGCCGTTCCAGCCCGACAATGTTAAGGCGGCGATCGGCCAGGCCCTGTTCTTCCATCCGGCGCGCGAGCGCGTCGCGGCCTAGGCCAGGCAGGGATCGCAAACGAAGAGGGCGGCTCGTTCGAGCCGCCCTTTTTCTTGCCTTGGGTCTCGTCAGGGCGTGCCCGGCTCTTCGGGCGGTTGCTGACCGGGCGGCGACTGCCGCGCATAATCGCCTTCCGGCATGTCGAACGGCTCGGCGTCGGTCGCCTGGCGTGCATTGTGCTGTTCGACGTTCTGGTGGTTGAACAGATAGACCACCGCCATCGCCAGTCCGGACAGGACGACGGCCACCACCAGCACCGCCAGGACGGGCAGGCCCCTGCGCCCCTGCTTGGCGCGGTCTTCCGAGACCACGCGCGGCTCGGCGGGAGTGTCGTTCATGGGGTCGTGGGTCATGGAGCGCCTGCGGTCATCAGCTTTGCGTCAGGCCCTACCAACGCCCGGAAATCCGCCGCCGTTCCGAATTCCGCGGACGCGCGAAAAAAAGTTGGACCTGCCCGGAACCGAACTTCGGGAACGCCGTTTCTAAGCTTGCGGAGGCGGCGACGCCCCCCCGACTTGAGGCTGATTAGTTTCAGCCTGCCGCCTCCGCGCTCTATTTCTCGATGAACTGACGGGCCCCTTGCGGGGCCCTTCTTTTTTGCCCGTCAGGCGCCGGGCGCCGCCTCGATCAGCAGCTCCACCCGGCGGCGCACCGGCTCGGCCACGCCGCCCTGGACCGCGCCGTCCTCGCCGGCCGCCATCACCTCGAACACCGGCGCGGGCCAGCCCTCGGCCGCCAGGGCCTCGGTCACCGCCATCGCGCGCCGCTCCGACAGCGTCAGGTTCCTCGTCGCCCCGCCCGAGGCGCTCGCCAGGCCCACGACCTGGACCCGCCGGATCTCGCAGCCGCTAAGCCTCTGCGCCGTCGTGGCGATCAGCTCGCGCGCCGGCCCCGTAAGGCTCGCATTCCCTTCATCGAAATAGACCGGCAGCGTCGTCGCCACGCAGACCGCCGGCTCGGCCACCAGTTCGCTTCTGTCCCGAAACAGGCTCCGGGTCGTGTCGCACCCGGCCAGCCCCATCGCCGCGACCAGCGCAGCTCCCACCATCACCCTCACGTCCAGCCCTCCAAGCAAGACAAAGGGCGGCCCGCCTCGCGACGAACCGCCCTTCCTCCGAGCCTTCCGGCCCTAGTTCCGCCGCGTCCCGTCTTCCCAGTAGCAGTCGCCTTCCGGGTAGCAGTAGTAGTACCGGCCATAGCGGCTGTCCCACTGGCGAGACAGGTTGCGGGCTTCGCGGTCCTGTTGCGAACCGCGGACGGCCCCGGCGATGCCGCCGACGACGGCGCCGATGGCGGCCCCGCGTCCGGCGTTGCCGTCGCCGACGTTATTGCCGATCACGGCGCCCGCGAGGGCCCCGAGGGCGGCGCCGCCGGCGGCGTTACGCTCAACATTACCCGTCGAGGTACAGGCGCCGGCCACAAGAGCGGCGCCCGCGACGGCCACAAAAACCTTCTTCATGAGATCGTCTCCCTATTCGCTCCCCAGGCGAGAACGCTGGATTGCGGCCACGGTTCCCTGACTATCACTCCGGCCAAGGTTGCGTTAACCTTTTCGGCGGCCTCGCCTGCGTGGGCGTGGCGGGTGAGTTCAAGGGGGCTTGAGTATGGCTGACGACGGAGAACACGGGGGACGTCCCGCGTGGGAACGCGGCCGGCGCAGAAGCGGCGGTAATCCTCTGGTTGGGCTGATTGTGACCCTGCTGGCGCTGTTCGGTGCCCTGACGGCGGGTCTCGGGATCGCCGAGCGCTCGGTCGGCGCGGCGGGTGATCGGATCGACGGCTGGATTTCCACTGCGTGGAACACGGTCACCGGCGCGGCTGACGACGTAGACGAGGAAGCTGCCGCGGCGGCCGAGGAGGTGGTCGAGGAATCCGGCGAGGCTGTCCAGCAGGCTGGCCAAGCCGTGGAAGGCGCCGCCGACGAGGCCGCCGAAAACCTCGCTCGCGACTAGGCCCCTGTCGGCCTGAGCCGCCGGAACCTCAGGCTTCGCCATTCGTTCGGGCGACATGGACCTCAGCCCAACGTCCGAGCCTCGGGCGCTGACCCCTCATGCGCGGCTCGACCGGATCGAGGTCATCGTCAACCCGAAGTCGGGCAGCGTCTCCGCGACCGCGGCCGAGGAGCTTGCGGCCGTCCTCGACGAGCTCGGTCTGAAGGCCAACATCCACATCTTCGAGGGCGGCCGTCTTACGTCCCTGCTCGATCAGGTTTTCGGCGCTGAGCCGGATCTGGTCATCGTGCTGGCGGGCGACGGGACCGTGCGGGCCGTCGCGGCCCGCGCTGGACCGACGGGTCCGCTGATCGCGCCCTTGCCTGGCGGCACCATGAACATGCTGCCCAAGGCGGTCTACGGCGTGACGGACTGGAAGGAGGCGCTGGGCAAGGCGTTGTCTAGGGGATGCGAGCAGCCCATTCCCGGCGGCCGCGTCGGCGAGGAGCCCTTCTACTGTGCGGCTATTCTCGGCTCGCCCGCGCTCTGGGCGCCGGCGCGCGAAGCCATCCGGGAAGGCAAGGCGCGCCTGGCCTGGCTCTACGGGCGCCGCGCCCTGAAGCGGGCCTTCTCGGGGCGGGTGCGATTCCGGCTGGACCGCGGACCGCTCCGCCGCGCCGAAGCGCTCGTCCTGATCACTCCCCTGATCTCGACGGCCGTGGAGAAAGCCGATGGCCTCGAGGCCGCCGTCATGACGCCGGCGCGGGCCGGCGAGGCGTTCCGCATGGCCGCCCGTGCGCTGTTCGCGGACTGGCGCAGCGATCCGGCCGTGGCGACCCAGGTGGCCCGGCGCGTACACGCCTGGGCGGGGTCTCGAATTCCGGCCATCCTTGACGGCGAGACCATTCGTCTGGACGATTTCGCCGAAGTGACCTTCGAGCCTGTCGCCTTCCGCGCGCTCGCACCGCCACCGGAGCCGACAGTTTGATCGGACGCATCTACCAGCTTTCGGACATCCATTTCGGGGTCGAGAACAAGGCTGCGGTGGAGGCCGCGCTCGCCCACTGTCACGAGACGCCGCCTGACCTGGTGCTGATCACCGGGGACATCACCCAGCAGGGATTCAGGGATGAGTTCGAGGCAGCGGCGCGCTGGATCAAGGCGATGCCGGAACCGGTCTTCGTCACGGTCGGCAATCACGACGTCCCCTACTGGAACGCCTATGACCGGCTGTTCCAGCCATGGAAGCGGTTCGAGACCTCGACCGGCCACCCGGCCCACGACCATCAGTTCGAGACCGATAAGCTGATGGTGCGGGGCGTGACCACCGCCCGCGGCTGGCAGGCCCGGCTGAACTGGTCCAAGGGCGTGATCGATCTGGATCAGACCCGCCGCGCGGCGGAGGCTCTCGCCGCCACCCCGCGGGACCACCTACGCATCCTGGCCTGCCATCATCCGCTCATCGAGATGATCGGCGCGCCCATGACCGGCGAGGTGAAGCGGGGGCGGGCGGCGGCCGAGATTTTCGCCGGGGCCGGCGTCGACATCATCGCCAGCGGGCACGTCCACGTGCCATTCGCCCTGCCGATCGGTGTCGGCGACCACCGCTGCTATGCGGTCGGGTGCGGAACGCTGTCGGTGCGGGAGCGTGGCATGGCCCCGAGCTTCAACTGCATCACCTGGAGCGAAGCCGAGATTTGCGTGACGGCGCTGGCCTGGACCGGCTCTCGGTTCGAGGCGCAGCGGACCTGGAATCTCGATCGGCGGGTCGACTAGTCCCAAAGAAAAAGGCCGCGGCCCTGACCGGCCGCGGCCTGTATTTCAGCGTGTCTGGTCAGTCGCTAGACGCGCGGTCCCCGGAACCTGCCGGCGACCAGCGAGATCACGAACAACACAATGAAGATGATGAACAGGATCCACGCGATGTCCATCGACAGACCCGCCACTCCGCCGAAGCCGAGAGCCAGGGCGATGAGGGCGATGACCAGAAAAATGACGGCCCAACGCAGCATTTCTTTTCTCCTCCAGTTTCGGAAACGCCGCGTCGCGGCATCCGGGAGGGGAACGTCGATACGGCAGGGCTGTTCCCGCCAAGCTGAAGTTTAGCGGGGCGCCGGATAGGTCCAGCCGGGGGCTGCGGACTGGGCCGCGGAGAGCTGCGAGGCGGCGAAGCGCCAGTTGGCCAGACGGTCGAACCAGGCCTCCAGAAAGCCTTTCCGGTCCTGCTTGTGGTCCAGGTAGTAGGCGTGCTCCCAGACATCGCAGACGAGAAGGGGAAAGCCCTCGTCCTCGGACAGGGTGTTCATGGCGTCGTGGGTCGAGGGGACCGCGAGCGCGCCATCCTTGAGCGTGATCCACACCCAGCCTGAGGCGAAGTGGCCAGCGCCTTCGGTGACGAAGTCCTCGCGCAGCTTGTCCAGTCCGCCGTAGGCCTCGATCAGGCCGGCCAGGTCGCCCGAAGGCGCCTCATGGTCCGGCGCCATGCACTCCCAGAAGAAGCCGTGGTTCCAGGTCTGGGCGGCGTTGTTGAACAGCTTGCCCGGCCCGGCGTCGCGGATGACCTCCTCAAGCGAGGCAGGCCGGCGGCCTTCCTTCGCAAGCAGATCGTTGAGGGTGTCGACGTACTTCTTGTGGTGCTTGCCGTGGTGAGTTTCGAGCGTGGTCCGGGACAGGACCGGCTCCAGCGAGGCGTGCGGATAGGGGAGGTCGGACAGAACGAACACGGGCTTACTCCTTCGGCGCTTGACTCGAAATCAGCGCCGGGGCCGCCGTGTTCCCCTCGACTTCTCGGTGAAAGCCGCCGCCACCATGGTGGCGAGCGCAGGATTCCTCAGGAAGATCCACCCGGCCGCCAGGCCCGCTACCGTGCCCAGGATGGGCCGGGTGCGGAACAGCTGGATGGCGCGATCGGTGAGGCCTTCGGGCTCGTCCTCCTCGGCTTGGTCCGGGGCGGCCTTGCCCTTGAGGACAAGGGCGCACACGCCCGCTGCGATCGCGAAGATCAGCGCGGTCAGGGCCGCCGCCGCGGCCGGGATCAGGACGATGGCGAGGCCGTAGTAGATGGCGAAGCCGAGCGCGACCACGGCCACGCCGACCGAGGCCGTCATGGCGGCGGTCGACGCCGCCTTGACGACCAGCCCCCGGCCAATCATCAGCGCCGACCGCCCGCCAGCAGCAGGCCGATGATGACGCCGACGCCCAGCGCGATGCCGGTCGATTGCAGGGGACGCTCCTGAACGCGCTCGGACAGGTAGCGCTGATATTCGTCGAAGCGCTCGGAGGCTTCATCGTAGTACTCGCGGCCACGGACCTGGGCCTCGTCGTAGTACCGGCGGGCGCGGTCGCGCAGCTCGGCGGTGCGGGCCCGGACGCTCTCGTCGGCCTGGGCGGCAAGGCCGCGCAGGCGCTCGGCCTCCTCGCGGCCAACGGCCTCGACGTCGTTCTTCAGGTTCTTGAGGTCGCGCTTGACGTTGTCGCGGGCGCGGCTGCGGGGCTCGCCATCGGCGGTCGCGGCGGTCGCGGCGGGGGCACGGGCCATGTCATTGTCTCCGGCTAAGCTTGTCCACGCCATATGGGCGCATCTCGTTCTGAACGCTAGAGGTTAGGCAGAGTTCCGGTGCGCGCCGGCGACGGTCGCTGGCGCGGGACCCCTCCGGCGCCTATGAGAACCGCATGATCGACTTTCTGTTCCCGCCGGCCGAGCCGGTCACCCTGCCGATCCGCGGAGCCAGCGCCCGGCTGCCGGTGCGGCGCATCCTGTGCGTCGGCCAGAACTACGCCGCGCACGCGCGCGAGATGGGGGGCGATCCGGAGCGGCGGCCGCCGTTCTTCTTCTCCAAGCCGGCCGACGCCCTCGTGCCGCTCGGCGGCCAGGTGCCCTACCCGAGCGAGACGCGGGACCTGCATCACGAGGTCGAACTGGTGGTCGCCCTGGGTCATGGGGGGACCGATGTCACGCCCGACGAGGCGCGGTCCATGATCGCCGGCTGGGCCGTCGGGGTCGACCTGACCCGGCGCGACATCCAGGCCCAGGCCAAGAAGGACGGCCGGCCCTGGGACGCCGCCAAGGGCTTCGACTTCTCGGCGCCCATCGGCGAGGTGGTCCTGAAGCGCGACCTGCCCGAGGCGCACGGCGCGATCCGGCTGTCGGTCAACGGCGAGACGCGTCAGGCGGGCGACCTGTCGGACATGATCTGGAGCCCCTTCGAGGTCGTCGCCCAGGCCTCGCGCCTGTGGCGGCTCATGCCCGGCGACCTGATCTTCACCGGCACGCCCGAGGGCGTCGGGCCGCTGGTCCGCGGCGACGAGGTGCGCGCCGAGATCGATGGCCTGCCCGCCCTGTCCTTCACGGTGGTCTGAGGCGCGAAGATGATCCTGCACGGCTATTGGCGCTCGGGGACGTCCTACCGGACGCGCATCGCGCTGAACCTCAAGGGCGTGGCCTATGAGCAGCGGACCCACGACCTGCGCCAGGGCGAGCAAAAATCCGAGACCTATCTGGCGCTCAATCCGCAGGGACTGGTTCCCGCGCTCGAGCACCAGGGCTGGGTGGTGACCCAGAGTCTGGCGATCCTCGGCTGGCTGGACGAGCGGTTCCCCGAGCCGCCGCTGCTGCCGCGAACCAGTCCGGAGGACCGGGCCGAGGTGCGCGCCATGGCGACCCTGGTCGCGTGCGACATCCATCCTCTGAACAACCTGAGGGTGCTCAAGGCGGTGAAGGGCCTGGGCGGCGACACCGACGCCTGGGCCGAGCAGTGGATCCGGCCCGGGTTCGACGCGCTTGAGCGGCTGATCGAACAACGCGGCGGCGGCTGGAGCTGGGGTGAGGCGCCGACCATCGCCGACTGCTGCCTGATCCCGCAGGTCTATTCAGCACGGCGGTTCAACGTCGATGTGTCGGCCTGGCCCCTGATCTCGGCGGTCGACGCGAGGGCGCAGCAGCATCCCGCCTTCCAGGACGCCCACCCGGATGTCCAGCCGGACGCGGACGGGGCCTGAGCCCCAAGTCCCGGGCGCGGCGGTCGGCCCGCCGCGCCTGTCCTCCTCAGAAGGTCGTGGTCAGCGACACCCGGAAGGCCCGCGGGGAGCCGGGGGTGATGTTGTTGTTGCTGTGGGCGGTCGACCAGTAGGTCGCGTCGAACAGGTTCTCGACGTTCATCTGGACCCGCACGCGCGGCGAGACGTCATAGAAGACGGCCGCGTCCACCCGCGTGAAGCCGGGAAGGGTCACGGCGTTATCGATGCCGGTGAAGACTTCGCCTTGGTGGATCACGCCGAGGCCCGCGGCCCAACGTTCATCGAACTGGTACCGGTTCCACAGCGATGCGCTGTGCTCGGGGACCAGCGGCACGGTCCGGCCGGCCGGCGCAGCGGTCGTCGCGCTCGTGATTTCGGCGTCCTGCCAGGCGTAGCCGCCCATGATCTCCCAGCGGTCGGTGACCCGGCCGCTGATCCCCAGTTCGAGCCCCTCGGTGCGCTGCTCGCCGGTCTGGACGATCACTCCCGGGTTGGACGGATCGTTCGCCGTCGTGTTGGTGCGCTCTAGGCGGTAGAGGGCGGCCGACAGCATCAGCCCCTCGACGGGCTCCCAGCGCGCGCCGATCTCCTGGTTGGTGAACTCCTCGGGCTCCAGCGTCAGGGTCGAGGCGGAGAGGGAGGCGAACTGGTCTCCGGACGCAGGCAAGAAGGATCGCGCATAGCTGGCGTAGAAGCTGAGCGCCTCGGTCGGCTGATAGATCAGGCCCAGGCGTGGCGAGACCATCTCGTCGGTGCGCTCGAATACGGCGCCCGTGCGATTGTTGGTCAGGTCGAGACCGAAGGAGTCGAAGCGCAGGCCGGCCACGACCTGCCACTGCGGCGTCAACTCGATCTGGTCTTGAACGTAAACGGCGAAGACCGTCGCCTCACCGTCATTGTCGGCGTCCGAGACGCTCTGCTGGAAGGTGATCGGGGTCCCGAACAGGGTCGGAGAGGCGACCGGCACGGTGATTGAGGTGGCGGTCCCGCCGAAATAGCCCGTCTCGCGGAAGTTGTGGCTGTCCTGCCGGCCCAGCTCGAAGCCGGCGAGCAGGCGATGGCCGATCGATCCGGTGCGCGTCTCGTAGATGAAGTCGGTCTGGGTGAAGAGGTTCTGCCGTTCGGTCAGGTTGTTGTAGGCCGAGATCGACACGGTCGTACCGCCGCCGCCGACGGCGCCCGGGAAGACGTTCTGGTAGAATTTCTCATAGTCGGCGAAGACCGTCCGGTTGCGGATGATCAGTCCGTTCCATCCGACCCACTGGACGCCCGCGCTCAGCCAGTCGACCTCTGCCGTCGAATAGCTCTGGTCCGGATCGCCGAAGAAGGTCGAGACATCGGTTTCGAGCGGGCGGCCCATGAAGGACGGCACGCCCCGGTCGACGGTGCGGTCGTCCTCGAAATGCTCATAGGACACCACGAGCGACAGCTGGTCGTTCGGGATGAAGGCCACCGTCGGATTGACGCCCCAGCGCTCCAGCCCGACGAAGTCGCGATAGCTCTCTGAATCCTCGAACATGAGGTTGAGGCGTCCCGACGCCATCGGGCCCAGCGGCTGGTTCAGGTCCAGCGTCGCGCGGCGATGGTCGAAGGAGCCAAGCTCAAGCGACAGGCCGCGTTCGACCGACGAGAAGGGCGTCTTGGTCACGCGGTTGATGATCCCGCCGCCGCCGCCACGGCCAAAGATCATGGCGTTCGGCCCGCGCAGGACTTCGACGCGCTCCAGGTTGTAGAGGTCGCGGAAATACTGGACGTCGTCGCGCACGCCGTCGGTGAAGAAGTCCGCCGTGGTCGCCTGGCCGCGGATGGTCGGCGCGTCGCGGTGACCCTCGCCCTGGCCCATGGTCACGCCGGGCACGTAGCGGACGACGTCAGCCATGCTGTCCATGGCCTGGTCCTCGATGGCCTGGCGCGTGACGATGGCGATGGACTGCGGCGTGTCTTCCAGTTCGGTGTCGGTGCGGGTGGCCGTCGCGGTGCTCTCGACTGCATAGCCCTCGGCGCGCGCGCGGCCATAGACGGCGACCTCGGCGACCGTTGTGGGCTGGCCGTCCTCGATGTCCCCAGCCTCGTGAGCAAGGACGGGACCCGAGACGGCGATTCCCGCCGCGGAAACGAGCAGCAGGCGGCGGTACGAAGCGAAATGCATATTCAAAGAACCCGACTTGATTGCGAACGAAAGTGCGAAGCGTTCGCAAAAGCGGATAGGGGACGCGTGTGGCGCTGTCAACTTGGCCGCGGTCGGGCGGGCCTGCGGGAGGTTAAGCTCCCATAAGGGTTCCGCTCAGCGTCCCTTAAGGTTTCCGGATCATCATCCTTACCGAGGCTTCCCGCCTGGAGGATGCGCGATGACGCGCCTGGGTTCGGTCACGGCGAACGGGGAAAGACGGATCAACCGTCGGCCCGCGAACGACCATGCCGCGCCCGCCGACTACGCCTCGGCGCTGAAGCTCTCGCCCGTGCGCGACGGGGCCTGGACGATCGGCCGGGACGGCCGGCGCCGGCTGGACCTGTGCAACGCCGCCGGGAGGGTGGTCATCGGCTGGAACGACCCGCACATCGAGGCGGCGGCGGCCGAGGCGGCGGCCGGGCTGCACGGCCGGCTGGCCGGGCGGCTTTCGGAGATGACCCCGGGCGCGGACGCCGTGGCCTTCGAGGCGACGGTCGCCTCGGCCATGGCGGCGGTGCTGCTGGCCGCCAAGACGACCACGGGCCGGGACGGCGCCTATTTCTGCGACGAGGCGGTTTCGGCCTCGGGCGACCTAGAGGGACTGGCCGAGACGCTGGACCGGCGCGGCGGCGAAATGGCCGCACTGGTCATCCGTCCGCTGGACGCCTCTCCCGCCTTCCTGAAGGCCGTCCGGCGGCTGTCCGACCGGCACGGGGTGGTGCTGGTGTTCGAGGAGAGCCGCAGCGCGCTGCGGGTGCATCGCGGCGGAGCCCAGGGCCTGTCCGGCGTCACCGCCGACGCCGTGGTCTTCGGCCCGTCCCTGGCCAACGGCCGGGAGCTTGCGGCCGTCACCGGCCGGATCGAACTGATGTCGGCGATCAGCCGTCAGGGTCCCGCGCCCGATCCGGCCGCCGTCGGGGCGGCGCTCGCGGTGCTGGACAGGGCCGAGCGCGAGGACCTGGCCCACCGCCTGCAGATCATCGGCGCCGAGATCGCCGCCGAGCTGGAGCAGCGTCTGGTCCGAACCGGCGCGGACGCCTTCGCGGGGGTCTACGGCGACCCGAGCTGGAGCGTCGTGGCGGGCGATCCCGCCTTTGAGGCCGCGCTGTCGGACGCGCTCGCCCAGGAAGGGGTGCTGAGCTTCGGCGCCCACACGCCGTCGGCGGCCTGCGGCCCCTCGGAGGTGGCCTATCTGCTAGCGGCCTATGACCGCGCCCTGCCCCGCGCGGTCGAGCGCGCCCGCTGGTCGGGGCTGCGCGCCGGATGACCGAACCGCATCGCGCCCGCCTCGGGCTGGGCACGGCCCAGTTCGGCCTCGACTACGGCGTGTCGAACACGCGCGGCCGGGTCGGCGAGACCGAGGTCCTGAACATTCTCGACACCGCCGCCATCAACGGAGTGACGCTGGTCGACACGGCGGCGGCCTATGGCGACGCCGAGCGGGCGCTGGGCCGCAGCTGGCCGTTCCCGAGCCCGTTCCAGGTGGTGACCAAGACCCTGCGCCTGTCCGAGGGGCTGGATCGCATCGAACACCGCGCGCGCCGCTCGCTGGAGCGGCTGGGCGTGGCGCGGGCGCAGGCGTTGCTGGTGCATTCGGCCGAGGACCTGCACGGCGCCGAGGGGCGCGCCCTGTGGGCCCGGCTGGAGAAGCTGAAGGGCGAGGGCCTGTTCCAGCAGATCGGCTTTTCCGCCTATGCCGAGGACGACCCGGCCACCCTGGCGCGGCGCTACAACGCCGATGTCGTGCAGGTTCCGTGCAGCCTGCTGGACCAGCGGCTGGTGCGCGACGGGACGCTCGACCGGCTGGCCAGCCAGGGCGTCGAGGTGCACCTGCGCTCGGTCTTCCTGCAGGGGCTGCTGTTCCTGGACCGTGAGAACCTGCCGGCGGCCCTGAGCGGGGCCGGACCGCGGCTGTCGCGCATCCGCCGGGCGCTGGCGGAAGCCGGCGCCGATCCGCTGCAGGCGGCGCTGGCCTTCGCGCTCGATCGGCCGGAGGCCTCGGCGGCGATCGTGGGGGTGACCTCGGCGGCGGAACTGCGCGCCATCATCGCCGCCTCGCATCAGCCGAGCCCAAGGCTGGACTGGACGGCCCTGTCGCTCGACGACACGGCCGCCCTGGATCCCCGGACCTGGGCGGCTGCCTCCGTCAGTAGCGCAGCCTGACCCCCGCATAGACGGCGCGTCCGGCCTCTCCGTAGAAGAGCGTCTCCTGATAGGCCGCGTCCGTCAGGTTCTCGACCCGCAGGGTCAGCTCGGCCTGGTCCGACAGGGCGTAGCCACCGGCGAAACGGCCGATGACGAAGCCCTCGCGCGTCCCGCCGGCGTCAGCCTGGTCGCTCTCGCCGCGCACCGTCAGGGCCGCCCGCCACGGCCCGCCGGTCCAGCTGACGGTCGCCGAGCCGGAATGCTCGGGCACGCGCAGCAGGCGGTCGCCGTCCTGGTCCTCCGCATCGGTGAAGGCGTAGGCGGCGCGGATCTCCCACGAGGGCGTGATGGCCCATTCTCCCTCCAGCTCCACTCCGGTCGAACGGGTGCGCGCGAGGTTCACATAGACGGACTCGAACGTCAGCGGATCGAACAGGAAGGTGATCTCGTCGGTCACCTCCAGCCAGAAGGCGGTGGCGCGCAGCGAGCGTCCGCCGCCAGAGGAGCGCCACGACAGGCCGAGATCGACACCTTCCGCCCGCTCGGGCCGGAGCACCGGATAGGGCGAAAGCGAGAAGCAGAAGTCGCAGACGGTCTGGCTGATGGTCGGGGTCTTGAAGCCCTGGCCATAGGCGCCGCTGAGCGTCAGGCCCGGCGCCAGCTCATAGGCGGCCGACGCCCGGAGGGTCGTCTCGGCGTCGTATTCGTCCGGGTCGTCCCACCGGACGCTGAGCGAGGCCGACAGCTGCTCGGTCGCCTGCACGCGCGCCACGCCGAAGGCCGATGTGGCGCCGAGTTCGGCGGCGGTTCCGATCGAGAGGTCGCCCTCGGTATCCTCGCGCTCCAGTCCGACGATCAGGTCGACGGTGTTGTAGAAGAGAGGCCGTTCCGCCTGCCAGCGTAGGGCCTCGCGCGCGCCGGTGTAGCGCGAGGGGAAAGCGCCGCCGCTGATCGACCGGTCGATGTCCGAGCGGGCCCAGGTCAGGGCATGCTCGAAGCCGAGCGCGTCGAAGCGGCCGCGCAGGAACCCGGAGGTGCTCTCGGTGTCCGACACCTCGTCCGTGTCGCCGAAGGCGTAGGTCGGCGGGGGATAGCCGTCGAGTTCGGCGACCGCGTCGTTCCAGCGGACGCGGCCGTCGAGGCTGACGGGGCCAAGGTTGATGCGGCCGCTGGCGCCGAGCGTCCGGTTCTCGAAGCCGTCGGCCTCGGTGTTCCCGTCGCGGACGTCGGCGCGTGACACGCCATCGGTCTCATAGGCCGAGGCGAACAGGCTGAAGGCGAAGCGGTCCGAGCGCGTCCCGACGGACGCGGAGCCGCGCAGGGTTCCGAGCGATCCGGCCTCCGCATCCAGGCGCCCGCCGTCGAGCTCGCGGCTGGTGAAGGCGATCACGCCCCCGATGGCGTCCGAGCCCCACAGCGAGCCCTGTGGTCCGCTGAGCACCTCGATCCGCTCGATATCGCCAAGCTCCAGCGAGGCGAAGTCGTAGCCGCCGGCCGGCTGGCTCGGATCATTCAGAGGCACGCCGTCGAGCAGGACCAGGGTCTTGTCCTGGCCGGCGCCGCGCAGACGCACCGAGGTGACGCCGCCGAAGGCGCCCTGGCTGTAGAGGCTGACGCCGGGAATCTCGCCCAGGATGTCGGCGGCCAGGACCGCGCCGCTCTCCTCGATCCGCTCGGCCTCGATGACGTAGGCGCCGGCCACCTCCGGCTGGGGCGCCTCCAGGCGGGTGGCGGTGACGATGACCTCTCCGACCTCGGTCGGGTCGTCCTCGGCGTGGGCGGCAAAGGCCAGGGCGCTCGCCGCCGTGGCCAGAAGGATGGCGCGTCTCATGCGCAGTGCTCCGTCGCTGGTCCCGCGGAGCCGCGCGTGGGACCCGTTCAGCGACAGCGATCGTCCGGGAGTCCGGACGGCGGCCGATCGCGTCGCTGCGACGGAAGGTCCGCGCCCCTATCTGGTCCCGGACCAGGGCGAGCGACGTGAACGGACAGGCATTCGGACTTGCGGCTCAGTCGAGCCGCCTACCGCTGCGGGCACAGTGGCGGATTTGGACCGCCTTCCCCCGTGCCGTTCGTACTCAGTATCGCAACGCCGCGGTCGAGCGGCAAGCGGCCTAGAACCAGCCCAGGCCCATCGCGCCGAGGCCGAGCACGCCGACGACGATCCGCCACCAGGCGAAGGGGGCGAAGCCGTGGCGGCTGACGAAGTCCAGCATGGTCCTCACCACGAAGGCGCCGCTGATGAAGGAGACGACGAAGCCGATGGCGACGACCTGCAGGAA
Organism: Brevundimonas sp.; assembly: GCF_024711105.1. Lineage (GTDB taxonomy): Bacteria > Pseudomonadota > Alphaproteobacteria > Caulobacterales > Caulobacteraceae > Brevundimonas. The sequence continues at coordinate 22,703 of NZ_JANJTL010000123.1, forward strand.
GTCGGCGGTCAGGACATCGCGCGTCTCCCACAGGCTGAGCGCGAAGGCCCCCACCATGGTCGGGATGGCCAGGAAGAAGGAGAACTCCGCCGCCGCCCGCTTGTCGACGCCCGACAGCAGGCCGCCGACGATGGTCGCGCCGGAGCGCGACACGCCCGGGATGATCGAGAGGCACTGGTAGAGGCCGATCAGCGCCGCCGAGCGGAAGGTCAGGGCCATGGCGTCATGCTCGCGCGGGGCGGGCGCATGGCGCTCAACCAGCAGCAGGGCGACGCCGCCGACAATCAGGCTGATGAAGACGAACAGCGAGTTGAACAGGACCGCGAAGAGCACGTCCTTGAGCAGCAGACCGACGACGGCCGAGGGCAGGAAGGCGATGAGCACCGCGATGGCGAAGCGGCGAGCCGACGGATCCGTCCCGAACAGGCCGAGCAGCACTTTCCACAGGCGCACGAAATAGAGGACGACCACGGCCAGAATGGCGCCCAGCTGGATCATGTAGATGAACGGATCCCAGCGCTCGTCCGCGAGGCCCAGCATCTCCTTGGTGATCAGGAGATGGCCAGTGGAGGAGACCGGAATGAACTCGGTCAGTCCCTCGACAAGACCGAGAATGATGGCCGCGAGCCAGTCCGCCATGAACGCGCCTTCGAATACCAGGAATCAGGCCGCGCCGCCGGCAGGACCTGGCCCGACATAGCGCAGGCGGGCCCGAGGAGGCGAGCCCGATACCGCCTGTTCCATCGCGTGACCCAGCCAGCCGACCGTGCGGCCGATCGTGAGAAGGGCGAAGGGGGCCTCGCGAGGCAGGTCCAGCCGCTGGGCGACCAGCGCCAGAGCCAGGTCGAAACAGGGCGCTCGCCCGGTCAAGGATTCGCCGACCCGCGCGATGTCTGCGAGGGGCGCCGGCAGTCCGGCCGCCTCGATCAGCGCGCGGGCGCGCGGGTCGCCCTCGGGGTGCGCCTCCAGGCCGAAGCCGGGAAGATCGAGTCCCTGCGACAGGCGATTGCGGGCGGCGGTTCGGGCGTCGGCCTTCCGGGCCTCCAGGACGAAGCCGGTCACCTGGGCGAGACGGCCGCCCAGCTCGGGGCCTGAAAGGGCAGCCAGTCCGGCCAGAGCGCAGGCGGAAAGCGAGGCCCCCGCGCCGGCGGCGACGCGGACCGCCAGGGTCGCGGCGTCCGCTTCGTGATCGCAGGCGAGGACCAGCGCCCGGCGGATCAGATGGGCGCCCTGCTCGGGCGCCTTCCAGGCGCGCGCCAGGCGTTGATGGAGATGCAGGCGCGGTCCCGGTCCGGCGATCGAATCGACGAGCTCATTGACCAGCGAGGCCGCCTCGCGGCGCAGCGAAGCGGGCGACCGGCCCGATGAGGCTCCGTCCTCGTCTGCGCGCCGGGACAGGCAGGCGAAGGCCCGCGCGCGCGGGCCGCCGGGAAACAGGACGTCGATGCGCGGCCGCTGCTCGGCGAACGGGTCTTCCACGCCGCCCCAGAACAGGCGCGCGGTCTGCTCGAGCGTGGCGTGCTCGGACAGGGCGATGGCGTCCTCGCCGCGATAGGTGAGGGTGTCCTCGCCGACTTGGGTGAGGGCGCTTTCGATCAAAATCTCGTGGCGCGCGCCGCGGCCGGCCGACGGGGCGGCGCGCACGCCGGAGCGGTCCGCCAGCCGCTGGACATCTCGCGCGTCGTAGAGGCTGCGGCGGGGATTCTCGGGATCCGGCCGCGCGGTGATGTGGCCTCGGCTGACGTAGGCGTAGAGCGTCTGGCTCTTCACGCCGAGCAGGCGTTCGGCGTCGCCGCGCCCGATCCAGGTCCGCTCGTGTCCGGTCATGGACGCATGATGGCGCGTCAATGTTGACAAAATGCGGACATTGCCTTGCGCGCGGCCTTTGGTCACAAGGGGCGCGGATGTCCGACGCCCAGCCCGCCTCCCCGAGCCCCACTGCTCCCGCCGAGGCCGCGCGCCTGACCCACGGCGCCACCAGCCTGTCGGTGGCCGTCGCGGTCGTCCTGATCGGATTGAAGGTGTTCGCCTGGGCGGCCTCGGGCTCGGTGGCCCTGCTGGCCTCGCTGGTCGACTCGAGCCTCGACCTCGTCGCGTCGTTGGCCACCTTCTACGCCGTGCGCTGGGCCGCGGCGCCCCCGGACGAGGGCCACCGGTATGGACGCGGCAAGGCCGTGGCCTTCGCCGGCCTGTTGCAGGCCGGGCTGGTGTTCGCCTCGTCGCTGTTCGTGGGATGGGAGGCGGTGGACCGCATCGTCGAGCCGCGTGAGGTGGCCAATGGCGGCTGGGCCGTGGCGGTGATGATCGTCTCCATCCTGCTGACGCTGGTTCTGGTGGCCGTGCAGACGCGCGCCATCCGCAAGACCGGCTCGATCGCGGTCAAGGGGGACCGGGCGCATTATGCGGCGGATCTCGGCTCGAACGTGGTGGCCCTGGTCGGGGTCGGCTCCGCCGCCCTGCTCGGCGCCGCGCCGCTGGACGCCGCGGCGGGTCTCATCGTCGCCGTCTGGCTCTTCTGGGGCGCGACCAGCGTGCTCAAGGAGGCGGCCCTGCATCTGCTCGACCGGGCCCTGCCGGCGGCCGATCAGGCCAGGATCCTGGAACTGGTGCTGGAGGACCCGCGCATTCACGGAGCGCACCAGCTGAGGACGCGCGCGTCCGGCACGGTCTGGCTGATCCAGATGCACGTGGATCTCGACCCGTACCTGACACTGGAGGCCGCGCACGAGATCGTGGTGGGCGCCGAACGGCGCATCCTGGCCGCGCATCCCCTGGCGGACATCATCATCCACCCTGACCCCAAGGGCCGGGCCGAGCCGCACGGCGGGGCCTTCGGCGAAGGCACGGCCGACGAAACAGAGGCGCCCCCTCGGACGTAGTGAACGGGACCTTAAGCCTTCGCACGGCAAGGCAGTGCCGACGCCATGACCCAGACCCTCGTCCTGCATCACTTCCCCCTCGACCCGGCCTCGCGCCAGGTCCGGCTGGCGCTGGGCGAAAAGAAGCTGGCCTTCAGCGAACGGCCCGTTCGCTACTGGGAACACGATCCGGTCTTCCACGCCCTGTCCCCGACCGGTCGGACGCCGGTGCTGGAGATCGAAGGACCGCAGGGGCGGGTGGTGGTGTGCGAGCTGCTGGCGGTGATGGACTGGGCCGAGACCTTCGGCGGTCGCCCCGTCCTGCTGTCCGCCGATGTGGCCGAGCGCGCGGAGGCGCTGCGGCTGCGCAGCTGGTTCGACCGCCGCTTCGAGGTCGAGGTCGACGCCCTGATCCTCTACGAGCGGATGGAAAAGCGACTCCAGCGCCTGGGCCCGCCGGAGGCCGAGCCGCTGAGGCAGGGGCGGGCCGCGCTCAAGGAGCATCTGGCCTATCTCGAGGGCCTGCTGGCGCGGCGCGACTGGCTGGCGGGCCGCGATCTAAGCCAGGGCGACCTGGCTGCGGCCTCGCACCTGTCGGTGCTCGACTATTTCGGTGAGGTCTCCTGGGCCAACTGGCCGGCGCTAAAGACCTGGTACATGCGCATCAAGAGCCGCCCGAGCTTCCGGCCGCTCCTCCAGGACAGACTATCCGGCGTGCCACCGGTCGATCACTACGCCGACCTGGATTTCTGAAGCTCAGTTCAGGCCGTATAAGGCGCGAGTGTACGCCGCCCCCGCCCTTCAAGACCGCACGTCGGACATCCGTCCCGTCCTGCGCGCGCGCGCAGAGGCGCTGGGGTTCGCCGCCTGCCGGTTCGCCTCGGCGGGCGAGCCGTGGGTGGAGGGCGCGCGGCTGGCGGAATTCGTGGGCGAGGGCCGGCACGGGACGATGGGCTGGATGGAGACGACGCTGGAGCGCCGGTCGCATCCGCGCGCCATGTGGTCCGACGCGCGGACGGCGATCGTGCTGGGCATGAACTATGGGCCCGACGAGGATCCGCGCGCGGCGCTGGAGGACCGGAGCGCGGGCGTCATCTCCTGCTATGCGTGGGGCGACGACTATCACGAGCTGATCAAGGGCCGGCTGAAGGACCTGGCCGGCATCGTCGCGCGCGAGACGGGCGCGGAGGTGAAGGTCTTCGTCGACACCGCGCCCCTGATGGAAAAGCCGCTGGCCCAGCGGGCCGGGCTCGGCTGGCAGGGCAAGCACACCAATCTGGTGTCGCGCGAGCATGGCTCGTGGCTGTTCCTGGGCGTCATCCTGTCGGCGGCGGAAATCGCGCCGGACTCGGCTGAGGCCGATCACTGCGGCTCGTGCCGGGCCTGCCTGGACGCCTGCCCGACGGCGGCCTTCCCGGCGCCGTACCAGCTCGATGCGCGCCGTTGCCTGTCCTACCTCACGATCGAACACGCGGGCCCGTGGCCGGAGGAGTTCCGGGTGGCCGCGGGCAACCGCATCTACGGCTGCGACGACTGCCTGGCGGCTTGTCCATGGAACAAGTTCGCCGCCGAGGCGCGGGAGATGCGGCTGCAGGCCCGGCCCGAGCTGAAGGCGCCACGCCTGGCGGAGCTGGCGGCGCTGGACGATGCGGCCTTTCGCGAGCTGTTCCGCAAGAGCCCGGTCAAGCGCATCGGCCGGGATCGCTTCGTTCGCAACGTGCTCTACGCCGTCGGCAACTCGGGCGACGCGAGCCTGAAGCCCGTCGCGCTGGCCCGCGCGCAGGACGCCGATCCGGTGGTCCGCGACGCCGCGCTGTGGGCGCTGCAGCGGCTGGAGGCCGCGTGAGCGCGCCGGAAGTCTCGGTCATCGTGGTGACCTATGAGAGCGCGCCGGTGCTGAGCCGGTGCCTGGCGCAACTGCGGGCCCAGACCTTTCGCGACTTCGAGGTGATCCTGTCCGACAACGGTTCGACCGACGGGGCGGCCAAGGCGGCGGCGCGCGCGGACCCGAGCCTGATCCTGCTGGAGAACGGCGCGAACCTGGGCTTCGCCGAGGGCAACAACCGGGCGGCGCGGATCGCGGGCGGGCGATGGCTGGCGCTGCTCAATCCGGACGCCTTCGCCGAGCCCGACTGGCTGGAGCGGCTGATGGCGGCGACGCGGCGGCATCCGGAGGTGAAGTGCTTCACCTCGCTGCAGTTGGCGGCCGACGATCCGGCGGTGCTGGACGGGGCCGGGGACACCATGACGAGCACCGGCCTGCCTTATCGGATGGGTTGGCGGAAACCACGGCCGGATCATATCGCCGAAGGCGAGGTGTTCAGCCCCTGCGGCGCGGCCATGCTGATCGAACGGGAGACCTTCCTGGAGCTCGGCGGGTTCGAAGCTCGGTTCTTCAGCTATTGCGAGGATGTCGACCTCGGCTATCGCCTCAGGCTGGCCGGCGGGCGCACGCGGCTGGTCCCCGATGCGGTGGTCCATCACGTGGGCTCATCAACGCTGGGGGCGCGGTCGGACTTCGCGGTGTTTCACGGCTTCCGAAATCGCATCTGGTGCTTCGCCAGGAACACTCCGGGGCTGGTGCTGCCCTTCATGGCGGTGGCGCATCTGGTCGCGACCCTGCTGCTGCTGGCCGGCTACGTCGCGCGAGGTCAGGCGCGGCCGGCGCTGCGCGGCGTCGCGGCCGCCCTGCCGGAGGTCTGGCGGATGCGGCGTGAGCAGAGGGGCAGGCGCGGCCACGCGCTGGAGACGCTCGGAGCCATGACCTGGAGTCCGCTGAAGACGATACGGCGGGCGCTGGATATCCGCCCGAGCTAGGCGCGGGCGCTGGCCGCCTCGCCGCCGGGGACCTCGGCCACGCCGAGCAGTTCGACGCGGAAGACCAGCACGCTGTGCGGCGGGATCTCGGGCGGGGAGCCCTCGGCCCCGTAGCCCTGCTCGGGCGGGACGTAGATGAGCCACTCGTCGCCGACGTGCATGTGCGGGATGGCCTCCTGCCAGGCCGGGATCAAGCGGTCCAGCGGCATGGCCGCCGGCACGCCGCGGCGATAGCTGGAATCGAACACCGTCCCGTCGGTGAGGGCGCCCTCGTAGTTCACGCGCACCAGATCGTTGGAGTCCGGCTGGGGCCCGGACGGATCGCCCGAACGGACGACTTTGTACTGGACGCCCGACTCCAGGACGTGGACGCCCTCGGCGCGGGCGTTGCTCTCCATGAAGAAGGCCGCGGCGCGCTCGGCCTCGGAGGTCTCGTCGGGCGCCGCGGCGCCGTTGCACGCCGAAAGCGCCAGGGCCGACAGGCCGGCGGCGAGCAGCGCCCTAGTCGCGCTTGAGAACATAGCCTTTTTCCTCCAAGGCCCGCGCGATCTGCTGGGCGTGCTCGTCGTCGCGCGTCTCGACCTGGATGTCGTATTCCGCGCCTTTGACCGGCACGTCGAGCGCCAGCCGGTTGTGATGGATGTCGATGATGTTGCCGCCGCGGCGGCCGATGACGGCGGTCATTCCCGCCATCATGCCGGGGCGGTCGTCGCCGATGATGCGGAAGGTGACCAGCCGGTGCTCGCGCACGAGCTCGCGGTTCAGGACCACGGCCAGGATGCGCGGATCGATGTTGCCGCCGCAGACCACAAGTCCGACCTTCATGCCCCTGAAGCGCTCGGGATAGCGCAGCAGGGCCGCAAGCCCGCCCGCGCCCGCGCCTTCGACGACCGTCTTTTCGATCGTCGCATAGAAGGCCACGGCCTGTTCAAAGTCCGGCTCGTCGACGACCATCACGTCCTCGATCAGCGGATCGCCAAGCGCGAAGGGGATCTCCCCGACCGCCTTGATGGCGATGCCCTCGGCGATGGTCTGGCCGCCGCACTTCGGCGGCTGGCCGGCCCGGCGGGCCGTGAAGGACGGATACATGGCCGCCTCGACCCCGAAGATGCGGATGTCGGGCTTCAGCGCCTTGGCCGCGATTGCCGAGCCGGCGATCAGGCCGCCGCCGCCAATCGGGATGATCAGGGCGTCCAGCTCCGGCGCATCCTCAAGGAACTCCAGCCCGCAGGTGCCCTGGCCGGTAACGATGCCCTCGTCGTCGAAGGCCGAGACGAAGATGTAGTCATGCTCGGCCTGCAAGGCTTTGGCGTGGTTCGTCGCCTCGGTGAAGTCCAGGCCGTGGATGACGACCTTGCCGCCGTAGCGCTCGGTCTTCTCGATCTTCACGAAGGGCGTGCCCTCCGGCATCACGATGGTGACCGGGATGCCCAGACGTGAGCCGTGATAGGCCAAGGCCGAGGCGTGGTTGCCGGCCGAGGCGGCGACGACGCCGCGTTTGCGCTCGTCGGCGGTCATCTGCGACAGCCGGTTGCAGGCGCCGCGCTCCTTGAAGGAGGACGTGTAGTGGAGGTTTTCGAACTTGAGCCAGACCTCCGCCCCCGTCAGTTCGGACAGCTTGCGCGAATAGCGGGTCGGAGTGCGGTCGACGTGACCGCGGATGCGTTCGGCGGCGGCCTGGATGTCTGCGAAGGTCACGCTCATGGCGGGCGGAACCTAGCAGGGCGCCGCCAGCGCGCAACGACTGTCTGGAGCCCGGTCCGAGACCGCAACCTTGGCCGTATCCGCCCGTTGAGTCGAAACCTTCGCAGTCTTGGGCTAAAAGGGATCCCGTCATGAAGAAGCTCGCTCTATCCGCCCTCGCCCTCGGTTCCGCCCTCGCCCTGTCGGCCTGCGGCGGGCCGCCGCCGCCGAACCCGATGATCGCGGTCTTCAACGCGACCGACTTCGCCTGGTCGACCATGGCCGGGACCAACGAGATCGAGGGTCAGGTCAGCTATTTCGGCGGGGCCCGGGAATGGACCTGCGCCGGCTCGGTCGGCCTGACGCCCGAGACCGCCTGGACCCGCCAGCGGTTCCAGACCCTCTATGGCTCCAGCGAGCGGGCCGCCCTGCCTGCGGCGGTCGTCCGTGCGCGGACGGTGTCGGAGGCCACGGACGACTATCGGGCCTTCGTGCGCAATACGACCTGCGACCGCTCGGGCCGGTTCAGCTTCGAAGGTCTGCCCGACGGCGCCTGGTTCGTGATCGCGCCGGTGACGTCCGACGGCGCCGAACCGGTGGTGCTGATGCGCCGGGTCGAGACCCGGGGCGGCCGCGTCACGATGGTGACGCTGGACTAGTCGGCAGCCTCGATCTCCACGCCGGCCAACACCAGCGAGGTCCCTTCTATCCGAAAGTCGAGTCGCGCCTCGCCGCCGCTGGGGCAGCAGTTGCCGTCGCCGTCTCGCCACAGGTGCGTCTGGGCGGTCAGGTCCCGCCAGCGGTAGTCGACGCCCTTCCAGACCCCGAGGCCATCGGGCAGCTGCGGATCCAGCGTGGCCCACCAGCCGGTGAGCTCGATCTCGGTCAGGCCCTCGGCGTCGACCCGGTAAAGAACGTCTGCATTGTGATCGCCAGTGCCTCCGTGGCGGCCGGGGACCACGACCAAGTCCCCTGGTCGGTCTCGAACAGGCTCGGCGCCTCGTAGGTGACGCCTTCGTAGGCCCAGCCGACTGGCCGCATCTGGCGCCCCTCGACCTCGAAGAGGACGAAGCCCGCCGACAGGCCGTTCGCCTCGGTCACCCCGTCCTGGACCTGCCAGGCCAGCCGACGCTCGCGATCGAGGTTCAGGAAGCCGGCGACGGGCACGGAGCACTGGTTCAACCCGACCCCGACGCAGGCGTCCGCCAGGCTCGATACCGCAACGCTCTCCGGCATGCCCTCGGCTAGGCGGACCTCCTCCTGCAGGGCTTCGATGTAATCTTCGTGGAACTGGCGCAGCTCCTCCGCGTCGCGCGGCCGCCGCGTTTCGCCGCCGTCCTGCCAGTCCCACTCGCCGGCGAGACGGTCGCGTAGCCACTGCCCGTGCTGATGCCGCAGGGTGGTGGGCCGCCCCGCGCGGGCGCTGACTTGCGGCCACAGCTCCGCCACCTGGCGATCCAGGGCGCGCAGCGTGGAGTCGGCGCAGATCTGCCGCTCGACCGCGTGATCGGCCTCGGCGCAGTCCAGCGCGCCGGCGACAGCGGCTGAGGACGTTTCCGACTTGGACTGGGCCTCCGCGCCGCATCCGGCCAGAAGGGCGTACAGCATCAGCAAGGACAGTCGGCGCATCGGCGTCTCCATTCCGGAGCAGCCTATGTTGCCACGGCGAGGGCCGCCTACTGACGGAAATCGACGATCAGCCCAGCGTCCGGCGCAAGAAGGCCGTCACGTCCGCCAGCGTGGAGACGCGTGATCGGAACAGCGGCGAGAAGGCCGCGATCGTCGTGGCGTGGTCGACGCCTGGATAGAGCTCCAGCTCGGCCCGGCCGCCGGCCGCATTGACCGCCTCAGCGAGCAGTTCGGCGTCTTCGGCGTGCACCGTCTCGTCTCCCGTGCCGTGGCCGAGCCAGAGCGGCGGCGCGTCGGCCGAGGCGAAGGTGATCGGCTGGGTCTGGAGCGGGTCGGGGGCCTGGCCGAAGGCGTTGATGCTGGACGCCACGTCGAAGGGGAGAAACTCGTACGGGCCCGAGATGCCGAAGGCCGCGCGGATCGCATCCGGCGCCCCGGCCGCTCCGAGATAGCGGGGGTCGAGCGCGATCATCATCGCCAGGTGGGCGCCGGCGGAGTGGCCTCCGACCGCCAGCCGGTCGGGCCGTCCGCCGTGAGCGCCTGCGATCTCCTGCACATGAGCGGTGGCGGCCGCGGCGTCCTCGATGAAGTGCGGAAAGCGGACCGCCGGCACCAGCCGGTAGTCGGGCAGGGCGACCAAGAAGCCCTTCGCGGCCAAGGCCTGGGCCGCCCAGCCGTAGTTGTCCTTGGACCCCGAGTTCCAGCCACCGCCGTAGAAAAAGACGACGACCGGCCAGGTCCCGTCTACGACCGGGGCGTAGAGATCGAGCTTCTGCCGTTCGTGAGCGCCATAGGCGATGTTGGCCGCGATGCGCCGCGCGCCGCGGTCCCTCGGCGACAGGGTCTCCATCAGGGCCAGCGGCGAACAGGCGGCCGCCAGCGGCGCGACGGCGCCTGCGGCGAGGGACAGCAGCGATCTACGGCTCATGGGCAAGGCGGCTCTTCCGATGGACGGTGCAGATACGACCCCGACAACCCATCGGCCGCAGTCTTGTTCACTCAGACGCCCGCGCGGCAGACGACGCTGTCATGGCCGGTGTCGTCGGCAGGCGAGACCTCGAAGACGAGTTCCACGACGGCGCCATCGGTGTTCACCCGCGCCCCGCCGACGCGGTTCGGCGCGTCGTCCACGCCGCCGAGATCGCCGTCCCACTGCACCGTGCGGTCTTCGGCCAGGGTCATGGAGCCCTCCTGACGGCCCCCGCCCTTGAGAATGAGGGTGTAGCGGTCGTTGACCACCCCCAGCCGGCCATAGGGCCGCTCGTCCTGATCTCCGCCGGCGAGGACGCAGTCGTATTCCAGCTGCGGAAGCCGGCCGCGCTCGACCATGCGGGCGACGAGATCGTCGGCTGCCCCCGGCCCGCGCTGCGGCTCCTCCGGTCGGCCGGATTCCGTGGCGCCACGGCCGCCGAGGTCGCAGCCGGTCAGCGCCAGGACGGCCAGGCCCAGTCCTGCGACGGTCAAGCGGCTGATCATCAAGGCGTCTCCTTCCCGGCCGCCAGCTTAGCGGCCCGCGCCGGGGTCGAGAACTTGATTTCGCCGGGGTTCGGGCGCATAAGCCGCCGCTTCCGGCGCAAGTGAACCCTCGCGCCTCCTCCAACACGACCCCATCTTCGGATGGCTGAGGTTGGAGAGGACCCCCGTCGACGCGAACGTCCACGGGGGCTGAGGGCGTTTGGGCCAACAGGAGTAGGCATGTTCGAGGCTCTGAACGAGCGGCTGTCAGGCGTCTTCGACCGGATCACCGGCCGCGGCGTGCTGACCGAAGGCGACGTCGATGCGGCGATGCGCGAGGTGCGCGTGGCCCTGCTCGAGGCCGACGTCGCCCTGCCGGTCGTCAAGGACTTCATCGCCAAGGCGCGCGAGCGCGCGACGGGCGAGGAGGTCATCCGCTCGGTCAAGCCGGCCGACCAGGTCATCAAGATCGTCCACGACGGCCTGATCGAGACGCTCGGCGGCGACGAGCCCGAACCGCTGAACCTGAACGCCAATCCGCCGGTGGTCATCCTGATGGCCGGCCTGCAGGGGTCGGGCAAGACGACGACCTCGGCCAAGCTGGCGCTGCGGCTGACCAAGGTCGACCGCAAGAAGGTTATGATGGCCTCGCTGGACACCCGCCGTCCGGCCGCCATGGAGCAGCTGGCCAAGCTGGGCGAGCAGGTCGGGGTCACCACCCTGCCGATCGTCCAGGGCCAGTCGGCCCCCGACATCGCGCGCCGCGCCCTGTCCGCCGCCAAGCTGCAGGGCTTCGACGTCCTGATCCTCGACACCGCCGGCCGCACCACGCTCGACGAGGCCCTGATGGCCGAGGCGGCCGAGATCGCCCAGATCTCGAAGCCGACCGAGACCCTGCTGGTCGCCGACAGCCTGACCGGCCAGGACGCGGTGCGCACCGCGACCGCCTTTAACGAACGCCTGCCGCTGACCGGCCTGATCCTGACCCGCGCCGACGGCGACGGGCGCGGCGGGGCCATCCTGTCGATGCGCGCCGTCACCGGCCTGCCGATCAAGTATCTCGGCTCCGGCGAGACGGTCGAGGCGCTCGACGCCTTCGACGCGCGCCGCGTGGCCGGCCGCATCCTGGGCCAGGGAGACATCGTCGCCCTGGTCGAAAAGGCAGCCCAGGAACTCGATCAGGCGAAAGCTGAAAAAGCCGCCCGCAAGCTGGCCAAGGGCCAGTTCGATCTCGACGATCTCGCCGCCCAGCTCCAGCAGATGAAGCGGATGGGCGGCCTGCAGGGCATCATGGGCCTGCTGCCCGGCGTGGCCAAGATGAAGTCCCAGATGGCGGCATCGGGCGTCGACGACCGGATGATCGCCCGCCAGGAGGCCATCCTGTCCTCCATGACCAAGGCCGAGCGCAGGAAGCCCGACCTGCTGAACGCCTCGCGCAAGCGCCGCATCGCCGCCGGCTCGGGCGTCGACGTAGCCGACATCAACCGCCTGCTGAAACAGCACCGCCAGATGGCCGACGCGGTCAAGGCGATGAGCAAGAACGGCGGCAAGGGCTTCGGCCAGATGGCCCGGATGCTCGGCGGCATGGGCGGCCCCGGCGGGGCGGACCTGGCTCGCCTCAAGGCGCTGGGCGGCGGCAAGCTCGACCCGGCGGCCTCCGAGATCGACGAAGCGAAACTCCAGGAGGCCATGAGCCGCCTGCAGGGCCTGGGCGCGCCCGGCCAACCCACCCTCCCTGGCGGTCTTCCCGGCCTGCCCGGATTTCCTCCCAAGAAGTAATCACCCCTAAGGACTGCCTGAAATGCTGAAGATCCGTCTCGCCCGTGGCGGCGCCAAGAAGCGCCCCTACTACTCGATCGTCATCGCCGACAGCCGCGCGCCCCGCGACGGCAAGTTCCTCGAGAAGGTCGGCTCCTACAACCCGATGCTGCCGCGCGACGGCGAGCAGAAGCGCGTCAACCTGAATGTCGAGCGCCTGCAGTACTGGCTGTCCAAGGGCGCTCAGCCGACCGACCGCGTCGCCCGCTTCCTGTCGCAGGACGAGACCTTGGGCCAGACCGTGAAGTGGCAGGCCGGCAACAACCCGAATAAGGCCAAGCCGGGCAAGAAGGCCGAGGAACGCGCCGCCGAGCGCGCCCAGCGCGAAGCCGACCGCGCCGAGGCTGAAGCCGCCGCCAAGGCCGAGGCCGAAGCCGCCCCGCCGCCGGCCGAAGAGCCGGTCGCCGAGGAAGCCCCCGCCGCTGAAGAGGCCGCCCCGGCCGCCGAGGAAGCCGCTCCGGCCGAAGCCGCCGCCGAAGAGGCCCCGGCCGCTGAAGAGGCTGCTCCGGAAGCCGAAGGCTCCGCCGAGACCGCCGTCGAAGAGGCTCCGGCTGAAGGCGCCGCCGAGGAAGAGAAGACCGAGGGCTGATCCCTCCGTCTTTCTGACGAAGTCGAACGGCGGCGCTCCACGTGGGCGCCGCCGTTCTGCTATCTGGGCGCCATGAGCACGGACACCCTTATCCTCGTGGGCCAGGTCGGCGGCGCCTTCGGCGTGCGCGGCGAGGTCCGGATCACCAGCTTCACCGCCGAGCCCATGGCGCTGCTGACCTATGGGCCGCTGCTGAAGGCTGACGGCTCGGTCGCCCTGACGCTGACGGGGGGGCGGCCTGACAAGAAGGGCGTGGTGGCGCGGGCGAAGGAGATTGCCACCAAGGAGGACGCTGACGCCATGCGGGGCCTCAAGCTCCACGTGCCGCGCGACCGCCTGCCTGAGCCGGAGGAGGACGAGTTCTACCTCACCGACCTTATCGGACTGGAGATCCGCGACGCGTCGGGCGCGGTGCTCGGCCGGGTGCGGTCGGTCCCGAACTTCGGCGCCGGCGACATCCTCGAGGTGGCCCCGACCGGCGGGGGCCAGACCTGGTATCTGCCCTTCACCCGCGAGGCCGTGCCCGAACTGCACATCGCCGACGGCTGGCTGCTGGCCGTGCGGCCCGAAGAGATCGGCGAGCGCGAAGCGGACTGATCGCTCCGTCCACCACTTTCTTTCGCGGCCAAGCTGAACCCTCGGACTCCATAGGTGTTCTCCCCCGGGACAGGGGAAGCGTTCAGGAGCGAGGCCATGAATGACATGCGCGCCCAATCCTATGTCCAACCGGCAAGCGGCCTGGAGCGACCGTTGCCGCCGCGCCGGGCCTTGCGGCCGCCAAAGCTGGCCGTGCTGGGGGTCGCCGGGGGCGCGCTGTTGATGTTCGGCCTGTCGCTGGTGCGGACCTCCGATCTCAGGTTTCTGGAAACGGGCGGCGGCATCGAGGCGGCCGACGCGGCCGTGCCCGTCGCCGAGCCGGTGGAGCGCCGGGTCGAGGTGACCCCGGCCGCCGCCTCCGAGCCTTCCGAGCGCGAGGCGGAGGAGCCCCGGGCCGAGGTTCAGCCCGTGGCGATCACCCGGCCCGAGGTTTCGGAGCCCGCGGAAACTGTTGAAGCGGGGGCGCCCAGCGAGCCCGCCGAAGCGGAGGTTCGGCTCCAGCCCGCCTCCCTTTCGGAGGCCGAACCGGCCGAACCCGAGCCGGTGGTCGTGGTCCCCGAACTCCCCGAACCGCCCGCGCCTGTCGCCGTCGAAATTCCGACGATTCAGCCGGTGGCCGCCGAGGGCTAGTTTTAACCCGGCCCTAACCGCGTCCCTTCACCTTGTCCCGGATGGCCGGGGCAGCCCGACAGTCGAGGCGGCGCATCGCGCGCACGACCGCCGCGGTGCTCACCGCCGGCGCGGTGGCGGCTGCGCCCCTGGATGGCCTGGCTCTGGCGGCGCCCGGCGATCCCATCGACATTCGACTTGGGGTCAACGAGCGCTTTGCGCGCGTGGAGTTCGCGGGCCCCATCGGGTCGCGCGCGCGTATTCGCCGCGAGGGAAACACCGTCGTCGTCCGGGTCGGCTCCACCGCCGCGCCGGATGTCGCCCTGCTCAGGGTCAACCCGCCGCGCGGCGTGGCCTCGGTCGAGACCCGCGCGGTCCAGTCCGCCACGGAAATCGTCCTCACCCTGGCTGACGGCGCCGACGCCCGCTTCGGCCAGGCCGACGGCGCGGCCTATGTGAACATCTTCCCGCCCGGCCAGTCGGCCGAGGCGCCGGGCGCGCCCGCCGAGACCGTGGCCGTCGGCGCCGAGGTCCACGGCGGGGTCCTGACCCTGGACTTCGACTGGCGGACCCCGACGCCGGCGGCGGTGTTCCGGCGCGGCGACGCCGTCTGGGTGGTGTTCGACGCCTCGGCGCGGCTCGATCTCGAGACGCCGCCCGACGGGTTGGGTCCGGCCTCCGGCATTCGCTGGGTGCGCGGCGGCGACTTCACCGCGGTACGGATCGCGGTGCGCGAGGACGTCGCGCCCGTCGCCCGCAGCGAGGGCGGACGCTGGATCGTCACCCTCGGCGGCGAGCCGGCCGCACCCGAAGCCGCCGTGACCCTGGCCCGCGACGACGACAGCGGCCCGACCGGCATGACCGCGGCCGTGCCCGGAGCCACGCGCGTGCTGTGGATCCAGGACCCCACCATCGGAGACCGCATCGGTGTGGTGACCGCGCGTGGCCCGTCCAAGGGGCTCGAGCACGCACGCCGGCTCGTCGATCTGACGCTTCTGCCGACGGCGCAGGGGCTGGCCCTGATCGCCTCGGCCGAAGACCTCCGGGTCGCGGTCGATGGAGACCTGGTTCGGATCGGTCGGCCGGGCGGCCTGCATTTGTCCGCGCCCACCGACGGGCTCCAGCAGGCGGCGCACGCCCCGGAGGCGCCGCGCGCTGCGCGCCTGCCCGCGTTGATCGACGCCGAATGGGCGGACCTGGGCCAGGCGGACTTCGGCGCCCGCTATCGTCAGCTCCAGACGTCCGCTGCCGAGGAGATGGCCCAGGGATCCGGCGCGCCTGTCGAGGCCCGGTTGGCCCTGGCGCGATTCCTGGTCGGATCGGGGCTGCACTACGAGGCGATCGGGGTGATCAACGCCCTGGTCCAGGACGACGAACGCATGGGCGGCCTGGCCGAGGCCCGCGGCCTCAGGGGCGCCGCGCGCGCCGCCATCGGCCGCTTGTCCGAGGCCCAGGCCGATTTCGCCTCGGGGCCTCTCACCGGCGACACCTCGGCCGCGGTCTGGCGCGGCTATATCGCGTCGCGCCAGGGCGAGTGGGAGGTGGCGCGCCGCGCCTTCTCCGAGGGCGCCCGCGCCGTCGACGGCTTCCCGGCCGAGTGGCGCACCCGCTTCGCAGTGGCCCACGCCGAGGCCGCGCTCGGGGTCGGTGACCGGGACGGCGCCCGCGCGCTCATCGACTATGCGCTGAACCATGCCAACGGTCCGCGACAGCTGCTCGAGGTGCGGCTGGTCCAGGCCCGCCTGCTGGAGGAGTCCGGCGACGCGGCGCGCGCCCAGGCCGTCTATCAGGCCATCGCCCGCGCGCCCTTCGAGGACCTGGCCGTGCCCGCCAGCCTGCACGCCACCCGACTGGGCCTCGCGGCGGGGAGTCTGACGCCGGCCGAGGCCGTGCGGCGCATGGAGCCGCTGCGCTGGCGCTGGCGCGGTGACGCAGCCGAGCTGCAGGTGATCCGGACGCTCGGCGGCGTCTATCTGTCCCAGGGCCGCTATCGCGAGGCGCTGGAGGTGCTGCGCGGCGCCGGCACGCGGATGCCGGACCTGCCACAGGCCGCCGAGCTGCAGGCCGATCTGTCCAACGCATTCCGCGCCCTGTTCCTCGAGGGGGCCGCCGATGGGCTCCAGCCGATCCAGGCGGTGGCCCTGTTCGAGGATTTCCGTGAGCTCACGCCTCCCGGCGCCGAGGGGGATGACATGGTGCGCCGTCTGTCGCGCCGCCTGGTTGATCTGGACCTGCTCGACCGCGCAGCGGCCCTGCTCGAATACCAAGTCGAGCACCGGCTCGACGGTGTGGCCAAGGCCAGTGTCGCGACCGACGCGGCGGCCATCCGTCTGATGAACCGCGAGCCGCAGAAGGCGCTGGAAAACCTCTGGGGCTCCCGCTCGACCCTGTTGCCCACCGCCCTGCAGGCCGAGCGCCGCGCGCTGGAGGCCCGCGCCCTGATGATGCTGGGCCGGTACGACCACGCCCTGGAGGTGCTCGCATCCGACGCCAGTCCGGCCGCCCAGGCCGTTCGCGCCGATATCCTTTGGCGCCAGCAGGACTGGGCCGGCGCGGCCGCCCTCTACGAGGCCGGCCTCGGAGCGCGCTGGGAGAATGAGACCCGGCTCAGCGCCGCCGAGGAGACCCAGGTCACCCGCGCCGGCATCGGCTATTCCTTGGCGCGAGAGGCTGCGGCGCTGGCGCGCCTGAACCAGCGGTACGGGCGCTTCATCGAGGAGGCGCGCAGCCCCGCCGCCATGCGGCTGGCCTTGGCGCCGCGCGAGGATTTCTCAGGGCTCAGGGACGCCGAGCGCCTGGCCCAGAGCGTCGACACCTTCACCGGCTGGGTTTCGCAGGCGCGTGCCCGCTTCCGCGAACGCACCGAAGAGCCTCGAGCCGAGGCCGCCTAGTCGTCGCGGTTCAGTGCTGGTTCTCGGGCAGGCGGACAACCAGGCCGTCGAGGTCGTCACTCACCCGGATCTGGCAGGACAGGCGCGAGTTGGGCTGAACGCCCTCGGCGAAGTCGAGCATCGACTCCTCCATGGCCGAGGCGCGTCCGGTGACGTCCTGCCAATCCTCGTCGACATAGACGTGGCAGGTCGCGCAGGCGCAGGCGCCGCCGCAGTCCGCGTCGATGCCGGGCACGTTGTTGCGGATGGCGCCTTCCATCACCGACATGCCGGTCTTGACTTCGACCTCGTGGGTCTCGCCGTCGTGCTCGATGTAGGTGATCTTGGGCATGCGGCGGTGCTTAGCCGACGCCCCGGCGGATGCAAGACTTGTGAAGGCCCTAACGCCGGCGAACCGGCGGATGCGCCACGATCGTTCCCATAAGGGTCAGGTTCACGACCTGATTGCCCTGCTGAACGATGATTGGAATGCGGAATGATCCAGGCACCACGGTCGCACGCGCGCCATAACAACTGGCCCCCGTGCCGCTTTGCCCAGGACAGGAGAAGACCAGCAGGCTCCAGCGGAAGGGCTCGTCCCAGGTGTAGGTGGTGGAACTGCCCGCCCCCTGCACCTGGATGCCGTTGAAGGGCAGGGCGTTTGGATGGTTGCCCGACATGTCGAGCGAGTTGGGCAGAACGACCTGCACCGGGGTCGAGGTATTTCGATCCCAGCCGCTGATGACGATGTTGACCAGCTGGCTCGGCAGTTCCTGGTTGGTGATCACGAAGGGGCTGCGCGGATACTCGAGGAAGGCGCGCAACTGGCCGGTTTGCTGGCCGCCGCCCGTGCCTCGCCCATAGCCGCCCCGGTCCGCGCCCGCGCCCGCGTCGGAATCCGTGACCCCGGTGTACTGGCCGCCGCCCTGGGTCCCGCGGCCGTAACCGACCCGGTCGGTCGGGTCGCTGTCGGTAATTCCGGTGCGGCCTCCGGTCTGGTCGCCGTGCCCTCCGGCGGTCCCACGGCCTCCCCCGACCGGATCGGTCGGATCGCTGTCGGTAATGCCGGTCTGTCCCTGCCCGGACGTGCCCCTCCCGCGTCCGATGGGATCCGTCGGATCCCTGTCGGTGATGCCGGTCGAGCCGCCACGCCCGCGTCCCGCGGGATCGGTCGGGTCGCTGTCGGTGACCTGTCGGGCGCTCGCCCCGCCGGTGATGATCCCGGCGGCGCCGCCGAGAGCCGTGGTGCCTAGGATGCGCGCAAGGAAAGAGCGGCGGTGGAAAGGCGGACGCTTGGCCATGACGGCCTCCGGACCCGAGCCCCACCTTCAGGGCAGATCAGATTACTACGTTAGGCGAAGTTGGTAAACTGACCTTACGTCAACCTCGGCGGCGATAGCGCCGCACCCAGGCGTCGGCCCAGGAGCCGTCAGCCTGCTCGGTCTGCCAGCGCCAGACTAGGCTGTCCTCGGTGACCTGCTCCCAAATCATGCGGCGCATGGCCGGCGTCTGGGCGCCGCGCGGCTCGGTGGTGCGCAGCTCGAAGATGTGCGGCTGACCCTCGACCGGTCCGCCAACGAGGAAGAAGGGCGTGCCGGCGTTGTCGACCCAGGTCTGACGCCACTGGCCGGTCTGCGGGTCATAGACCGACCAGGACGCGCCGACATAGCCGATATCGGTCTGCTCGAAGTGCTCGGCGATCACACAGTCGCCGAACTCGTCGCGGGTGATGCGGTTCGTCGCCCGGCCGACGGTTCCGTTCGGATTGTCGAACTCCAGGTCCCAGTCGCCGACCCAGAAATCCATCTGGCGGTCCTCCGGCCCCTGGCACGGCGAAGCGGCGGGCGCCTGGGCATGGGCGGCGCCTGCCGTCAGGGCGAGCGCGGCCAGGGCGGCGGCGGATCGAAACATGGGAGCCTCCCTCGGGACGGCTCAGCTTGGCTCAAGCGGCGCGTGGCCGCAAATCAACGTCCGGCCGCGCGGGCGCCGAGCATCTTCTTGGTCTCGGCGATGGCCTTGGCGGGGTTCAGGCCCTTCGGGCACACCTGGGCGCAGTTCATGATCGTGTGGCAGCGGTAGAGCTTGAACGGGTCCTCGAGGTTGTCGAGCCGCTTGTCGGTCGCCTCGTCGCGGCTGTCGGCCAGCCAGCGGTAGGCCTGGAGCAGGGCGGCCGGGCCGAGGAACTTGTCCTGATTCCACCAGGAGCTGGGACAGCCCGTCGAGCAGCAGGCGCACAGGATGCATTCGTACAGGCCGTCGAGCTTCTCGCGGTCCTTGGGCGACTGAAGGCGCTCCTTCTCGGGATCGGGCTCGTCCGACTGCAGGAAGGGCTCGATCGAGGCGTACTGGTTGTAGAAGCCGGTCAGGTCCGGGACCAGGTCGCGCACCACCGGCATATGGGGCAGGGGCGAGATGGTGATGTCGCCGTCGATCTCCTCCCAGCCCTTGGTGCAGGCCAGGGTGTTGCGGCCGCCGATGTTCATCGAGCAGGAGCCGCAGATGCCTTCCCGGCACGAGCGGCGGAACGACAGGGTCGGATCGATGGTGTTCTTGATGTGGATCAGGGCGTCCAGGACCATCGGGCCATGGTCCTCGGTCGCCACCTCATAGGTGTCCCAGCGCGGCGTCTCATCCGTCGACGGGTCGTAGCGGTAGATCTTGAAGGTCTTGACCTTCGACGCGCCTTCGCGAGCGGCCCAGCGCTTGCCGGCCTTGGGTTTGGATCCGCGCGGAAGGGTGAGTTGGACCATCGGAAAACCTATCGGGGAGACGAGGTGTTCATGGCGCTCCGCGCCTGCGGACGCAAGAGGGTGTCAGGCCTTCGGCCACCCTCCGGCGCGCGACAGGGCCGAGGGCGCCGGCCGCCCCAGCTTCTCGCCGATCCAGCGGGCCGTCTCGATCAGGGCGTCGAGGTCGTAGCCGGTCTCGAAGCCCGCGCGGTGCAGCATGTAGACCACGTCCTCGGTCGCGACATTGCCGGTGGCGCCCGGCGCGAAGGGGCAGCCGCCGATGCCGCCGACCGAGGCGTCGATGAAGTCGATCCCGGCCTCGACTCCGGCGAAGACATTGGCGAGCGCGGTGTTGCGCGTGTCGTGGAAGTGCAGGCGCAGGGTCACGTCGGGTGCGGCCTTCCTGGCGATCTCGACCTTGCGGCGCACGGCCCAGGGGTCGCCCACGCCGATCGTGTCGGCCAGGCCGATCTCCTTGACGCCCAGGGCGGCGACGTCGCGGACCAGGGCCTCGACCTGATCGTCGGAGACCTCGCCGTCGAAGGGACAGCCCCAGACGGTGGAGATGATGGCCGTCACCGACGGGCCCGAGCCCGGGCCGCCGCCCATGTTGTGCGACCGGCCGACGATCTCGGCCAGCATCTCGACTTGCTGGGCCACGGTCAGGCCCGAGTTCTTGAGCGCGAAGCCGTCCGAGGCGGCGATGGAGACATTGGCCTGATCCACGCCCGTGGCCACCGCCCGGTCCCAGCCGCGCTGGTTCAGCACCAGGCCGATGCGGGTGACCTCCGACGCGGGCGGCAGGGCGGCCATGACGGCCTCGGCGTCGGCCATCTGCGGCACGCGGCCCGGGTGGACGAAGGAGACGGTCTCCAGGCGCTTCGCACCGGCGGCTTCCAGCCGGGCGATGAAGGCCACCTTGTCCTCGGTGGAGATCAGGACCTTCTCGTTCTGCAGGCCGTCGCGCGGGCCGACTTCGACGATCTCGATGAAGCGGCTCATCGCTCGGCCTCCTCGCGGTAGGGGCCGTAGATGGACAGGCGCAGCTGGTCGCCGTTGGAATAGTTCAGCCCCTCGATGACCGCGCGCGGGCGGGGCGTCATGGCGAGCGCGGCGGCCTCGGCGGCGAAGGCCTCGGCCTGGGACTGATCGACCACGGCGGGCCGCCCGGCGGCGAGGGCCCGGGCCGCGTCGGCGCCGTCGCCAAGCTGGGTGTCGGTGCCGATCAGGAAGACGGCGCTGGGTTCGGAATAGCCGGCCAGGGTCACGGCTGCCCCGGCCTCGCCGCTCATGGGATGCAGGCCCTCTTCGCGGAGCGCCGCCTCCAGCCGGGGCGCGACCCAAAGGGGGCCCAGGCCGCTGATCAGCTTGACCAGGGAGGCGTGGGCGAGAACGCCGAAGACCAGGCTGACGACCAGCGCGGTGACCGACATCCGGTTCAGCAGCATGAAGGCGCCCACCGCCGCCCCGACCAGGGCCAGGGCGATGGTGGCGGCCGCCCAGCTCTGGTCGCCGGGGCCGCCGTACTCGGAGAAGCCATAGATCACCAGGGCCGTGACCATCAGCGCCCCGAACGCCATCAGCCCCGCGCCGATGCGGCGGCTGAGCGTGCCCAGCGGCTGGGTCAGGCTGGCGGCCATCAGCCAGGCCAGGGCGCCGAAGGTCGGCAGGGTGTAGTGCCACAGCTTGGTCGGGAAGAGTTCGAAGGCGACCCAGGTCGGGATCAGCCAGCAAAGGGCGAAGCGGATGGCCGACTGATTGCGGTGCGCCCAGCCCATGGACAGGCCGGCGGGGATCAGCAGGGTCGCCGGGAACAGAAGCAGCGGCGCGAGCAGCAGATAGTAGCCCGGCCACCCGCCGTGCCGCTCGTGGCCGCCCACGATCTTGGGGAAGAGGTCACCGCCCAGCGCCGCGCCCCAGAAGGCGCCGTCGGTCTTGACCGTGATGGCCAGCGCCCACGGCCCGATGCCGAGCAGCACCAGGGCCAGGCCCCAGCGCCAGCCGAGGCGGCTCATCCAGCGCCACTTCCGGTCCCACAGACCAAGCGCCACGAGCGTCAGGCCAACGACGAGCGCGATGATCGGTCCCTTGATCAGGACCCCCAGCGCCACGCCGCCCCAGAAGAGCAGCTTGGTTCGCCTGCCGGGCGGATCGAGTCCGTCCCTCTGGGCGATGTAGAGCCGCGACAGGGCCGCCATGGCGAGCGTCACCGCCCCGCAGAGCATGGCGTCGGTCTTGGCGATCCCCGCCTCGCTCGACAGCAGGAAGCTGGCCCCCAGGATGGCGCCGGCCAGCACGCCGGTTCGCGCCCCGAACGCCAGCCCCGCGCCCCAGGCGCAGGCCGCCGCCGCAAGCATTGCCCCCAGCAGGGACGGCACGCGGTAGGGCCGGATGTCCCGATGCTCCACGTCGGACAGCAGGGACACCGAGACCGCCTGTAGCCAGTGGATGCCGACCGGCTTCTTGTGACGCGGCTGGTCCTGGAAAGAGATGCTGGTGAAGTCCCGCGTCTCCAGCATCTGGGCCGTGGCCTGGGCGAAGCGGCTCTCGTCACGGTCCAGCGGACCGAGCGTCAGCACGGTCGGCAGGCCGGCGATCAGCGCGATCAGGGCGGCGATGGCCGGGCCCCGCCACCCCTCGAACCAGCGGTCGTCGATCACGAGCTTCATCGCGCTAGGCAATCCCATGACGCGGACGCGGCGTCCATCCCGCCGAACATATGGAAACGGAACGGGAACATGCTATGGGCTCCGGGTGTCGCCGCTGCCTCCGCGCTTTCAGGACTGGTTCGCCGCCAAGGGTTGGGCGGCGAGGCGGCATCAGCTGGAGATGGTCGACAAGGGCCGCGAGGGCCGCGACGTCCTGCTGATCGCGCCGACCGGCGGCGGCAAGACGCTGGGCGGCTTCCTGCCGAGCCTGATTGAACTATCTGAGCGCGGGCCGCGGAACACCCCGCCAGGCCTGCACACCCTCTATATCTCGCCGCTGAAGGCCCTGGCGGTGGACGTCGAGCGGAACCTGCTCACGCCGGTGCGCGAGATGGGCCTGCCGGTGCGGATCGAGAGCCGCACCGGGGACACGCCGGTGTCGAAGCGCCAACGCCAGAAGGTCAGCCCCCCGGACATCCTGCTGACCACGCCCGAGCAGCTGGCCCTGTTCTGCGCCTGGGAGGGCGGGCGCGAGTGGTTCTCCGACCTGCGCTGCGTCATCGTCGACGAGGTTCACGCCATCTGGTCGAGCAAGCGTGGCGACCTGCTGAACCTCGGCCTGGCGCGGCTGAGCCAGTATGCGCCGATGTGTCGGCGGGTGGGCCTGTCGGCGACGGTGCAGGACCCGGACGCCATCCGCCGCTGGCTGAGCCCGCATCCCGGCATGGCCGACCTGGTGCTCGGCGATCCCGGAGCGCCGCCCGTGGTCGAGGTGATGGGGGCGACGGCCAAGACCATCCCGTGGAGCGGCTGGACCGCCCAGCACGCCATGGCCGACGTCTATGAGCGCATCAAGCAGAGCCGGCTGGCCCTGATCTTCGTCAACACGCGGTTCCAGGCCGAGATGGCCTTCCAGACCCTTTGGGAGATGAACGAGGACGATCTTCCGATCGCGCTGCACCACGGCTCGCTGGCTGCGGAACAGCGCCGCAAGGTCGAAGCGGCCATGGCGCGCGGCCAGCTGCGCGCGGTGGTCTGCACCTCGACGCTCGATCTCGGCATCGACTGGGGCGACGTGGACCTGGTCATCCAGCTGGCGGCGCCCAAGGGCTCGGCGCGGCTGATCCAGCGCATCGGGCGAGCCAACCACCGGCTGGACGAGCCGAGCCGCGCGCTGCTCGTGCCCGCCCACCGCTTCGAGGTGCTGGAGTGCGAGGCGGCCAAGGCGGCGGTGGCCGAGAACGACCTCGACGCCGATCCGGCGCGCGCGGGCACGCAGGACATTCTGGCGCAGCACGTCATGGGCTGCGCCTGCGCTGAGCCCTTCCTGGCCGATGATCTGTATGCGGAGGTTCGGACGGCGGCGCCCTACGCCGACCTGCCGCGCGAGGACTTCGACCAGGTCGTCGAGTTCGTCTCGACCGGCGGCTATGCGCTGCGCACCTATGACCGGTTCAAGCGGATCGTGAAGGGCCGCGACGGGCGCTGGAAGGTGCGCAACGAACAGACGGCCCAGCGCCACCGGATGAACGTTGGGGCCATCGTCGAAATCCCGATGCTCAACATCCGGATCGGCACGGGCAAGCGCGGCGGGCGCAAGGTCGGCCAGATGGAGGAGAGCTACATCGAGCAGCTCACCGCCGGAGACACCTTCCTGTTTGCGGGCCAGGTCTGGCAGTTCCACACGGTCGAGGGGATGGACGCCTGGGTGACGCCCGCGCCGCCGGGCTCCGAGCCCATGGTGCCGAGCTGGGGCGGGTCCAAGTTCGCGCTCTCGACCTACCTGGCCCGACGCGTGCGCCGCATGATCGCCGACGAGGCCGGCTGGGGCCGCCTGCCCGACGACGTGCAGGAGTGGCTGCACATCCAGAAGATCCGCTCGGTCATCCCGTCGCCGGACGAGATGCTGGTCGAGACCTTCCGGCGCGGCTCGCGGCACTATCTGGTCTGCTACCCCTTCGACGGGCGGATCAGCCACGGGACCCTGTGCCACCTCTTGGCGCGGCGGCTGGAGCGGGCGGGGAAGAACCCGCTGGGGTTCGTGGCCAACGACTATGCGCTCGCCATCTGGGCGATGAAGCCGCTAGGCGACCTCGACCTCGATGAGCTGTTCCAAGAGGACATGCTCGGCGACGACCTGGAATCCTGGCTGGACGAGAGCGTGATGATGAAGCGCGGCTTCCGTCAGTGCGCGGTGCTGTCGGGCCTGATCGAGCGCCGCATGCCGGGCCACGAGAAGAGCGGGCGGCAGGTCACCTTCTCGACCGATCTCATCTATGACGTGCTGAGGCGGCACCAGCCGGACCACCTGCTGCTGCGCTGCGCGCGGGCGGATGCGGCGTCTGGTCAGCTGGACGTGGCGCGGCTGGCCGGGCTTCTGGCGCGCATCCGGGGACGGATCACCCATGCGCCGCTGGCCAAGGTGTCGCCCTTCGCCGTGCCGGTCATGCTGGAGATCGGCCGCGAGCCGGTCGCCGGCGGCGCCTGGGCCGACGCCGTCATGGAAGAAGCCGCCGAGGAACTGATCGCCGAGGCCATGGAGTTGACAACGTGAGCGCCGAACCGATCCAGCCCGAGCCGGGACCCGCGATGCGGCGCTCGCCCTGTGGCGGCTGCGTGGTCGAGGTCAATGGCGCGGCGGTGACCGCCCGCGCCTCGGGCGCCGTGTGGATCGCGGCCCATGGCGTGCTCGCCGCCGGCGACCTGCCCTTCGAGAAGGGCTCGGCCTATGGCGTGCGCGGCCAGCTGCTGCCGCCTTACGACACCCTGGCGACGCTAGAGCGACTCGAGACCGAGGTGGCGGCGACGGGCGCCCGCACCGTGATCCTGATGGGCGACAGCTTCCACGACGCGGGCGGCGAGAGCCGCCTGTCGGCCGAGGTCGTCGCGCGCATCGAGGCGCTGGCCGCCGGTCGGACGCTGGTCTGGATCGCGGGCAACCACGACGAGGACGCGCCGGTGTCCCTGCCCGGCGAGGCGGCGGCCGAGGTGCGGCTGGGCCGGCTGATCCTCACGCATGAACCGGCCGAGGACCGCGCGCCGGGCGAGATCTCGGGGCACCTGCATCCGGTCGCGACGGTCGCCCGCTATGGCCAGCGGGTGCGGCGGCGCTGCTTCCTGACGGACGGCGAGCGGATGATCCTGCCGGCCTTCGGGGCCTATGCGGGCGGGCTGAACGCCGTGGACCGCGCGTTCGCGGGCCTGTTCGGCCGGCCGCCGACGGCGCTGCTGCTCGGCGAGGGACGGGTCCACGCGGTCAGTTGGGCGCGGCTCAGCCCGGGCCGCTAGTTCCGGCGGAAATAGGTCGAGGCGGCCCAGCCGGTGACCAGCGCCACCATCACCGACAACAGGCCGTAGAGCCACGGCTGCTGGTGGGCGAAGTCGTGGACGAAGCGCTCGACGCCGACCTTGCGCACCTCGATGGAGCCGCGCCGCACCGAGATGGCGCGGCCGTTCTGGAACAGCCAGACCTCGGTCTGATACTGGCCCGTGGGCGCCTCGGCGGGGAGGACGATCTCGGCGCGGAACAGGCCCTGGTCGACGAAGCGGACGCCCTGGGGATCGACCGCGTAGAGGCCATTAGCTTCCTTCAGGCGGATCACGGCGCGGCGCCAGTCGAGATAGTCCTCGCCCAGCCGGCTGATGACCACGTCGCGCACGCCGTAGAGATTGACCGTCCGCTGCTCCTCCGGCGCGTCGATGCGCAGGTGGTCGAGCCCGACGCCGAGCCGTCGCAAGACGCCGAAGCCCGCTATGTCCGACAGGGGCCGCGTGGAGGCGGTCATGTAGAAACCCGGCGCGCCCTCGAACAGCACGGGCCGGCTGTTCAGCCACAGGCCGGCGACGCGGGTCTTGCGGACCAGGCGGACCGGCTGCTCGGGGCCGCGCACCACGACGACCACGTCGGCGGGGCTGTCGCCGGGATTGAAAACCGCTCCATAGAGCACGATCGAAGTCCCGGCGTAGCCGGCGTCCACCTCCACCTCGGTCTCGGTCAGGGCGGCGGAGACGGACGGGCCCGCGGGCGCGACAGCGGTCGGTCGTGCCGGCGCCTGCTCGACGATGGCCGGCGGTTCGGGAGGCGGCGGC
>NZ_JANJTL010000135.1 GCF_024711105.1 Brevundimonas sp.
CACGGCCGGGCCGATGACCCTGACGGTCGAGGACGCGGCCCTCCTGCTGACGGTCATGGCCGGCAGTGACCCGCTCGACCCGCGCACGGCCGAGGCCGACGCGCGCCGGGTGGACTCTCGCGCGGCGCTGGATGCCGACAGCCTGCGCGGCGCACGCATCGGCGTGGCGCGGTTCCTGATGGGCTATTCCGAAGGAACAGACGCCGTCTTCGAACAGCGGCTGCAGGACCTGCGCGACGCTGGCGCCATCCTGGTGGACATCACCGAGGGGCCGGACCGGGCCGCCATCGGCCAGGCCGAGTTCGCCGTCCTGATGACCGAGCTGCGCGTCGGCATGAACGCCTATCTGGCCACGACCGACCCCGCCGAGGTGCCGAGCCGCACCCTGGCCGACCTGATCGCCTTTAACCGCGCCGAGCCGCGCGAGCTGGAGCACTTCGGCCAGGAGTTCTTCGAATTGGCGGAGACGACCCAGGGGCTGAACGACCCCGCCTACATCGAGGCGCGCACCAACTCCCTGCGAATGGCGGGGCCTGAAGGCATCGACCGGCTGCTAGCCGAGCACGATGTCGAGATCCTGATCGCGCCCACGACCAGCCCGGCCTGGGAGATCACCCTGGGCGAAGGCGACACCTTCTCGGGCTCGGCGTCACAGCTGCCGGCGGTGGCGGGCTATCCGCACCTGACCGTGCCCATGGGCTTCGTGGGCGACCTGCCGGTCGGCATGAGCTTCATCGGCCCGGCCTGGTTGGACGCGCGGGTGTTGAGCCTGGGCTACGCCTTCGAGCAGCGGACCCAGGCCCGCCGGGCGCCCCGGTTTCTCGCCGGCGGCTGACGGAACCTCGGCCGCCAGGCGCCGTTAGCGCCCCGCAGCCACGGAGCCGTCTTGCCCGAGATCAGTCCCCTCATCGTCAACGGCGTCGGCGTGGCCGCCGCCGTGACCTCCGTCTCCAGCTTCGCGCCCCAGATCGTGAAGATCATCAAGGAGAAGGACGCCAGCTCGGTCAGCCTGAAGACCTACGCGCTGACGGTCACGACCTTCACCCTGTGGAGCGCCTATGGGGTTATGTCGGGGGCGTGGCCGGTGACGCTCGCCAACACCTGCGCGCTCGGCATGTCCGCGACCGTGCTGGCCCTCAAGTGGCGATACGGACGGGACGCATAGCCCGCTCACCCCGACGAATGCCGGGCTGAGCGGTAAGCTAGTTCAGCGGCTCGTCGGCCAGGACCACGGAGCCCTCGCTGCGGGCGCGTTCGGCGCGGACGCGGGCGGCGATGGCGCGGACCTCCGGGTCGCGTGCGACGGCGCCGAGGGTGATCAGGGCCTCCGCGGCCTCCGTCCCGCCGGAGAAGGCACGGGCCAGTTCTTCCCAGGGCGACCGCTGGGCCGGGAAGCGCCGCAGCTGGATGTCGTCATCCTCGCCGATCTCGGCCAGGACGCGGGCGCGGTTCACCGCCTCGTGGAAGCCGCCAAGCTCGTCGACCAGACCCAGCTGGCGCGCCTGGGCGCCGGTCCAGACCCGCCCGCGGGCGATCTCGCGCACCCGCGCTTCGGGCAGATCGCGGCCGCGGGCCACGCGCTCGATGAACTCGTTGTAGACGCTGTCCATCCAGCCGGCGAAGGCGGCCCGATCCTCGGCGCTGAAGGCTTCGCCGGTGGCGAAGGCGTCGGCGTAGTCGCCGCCGACCGACAGGCCGCGAACGTCGATCCCGAACCGGCCGAGCGCCTCGGCCAGGACGAACTTGCCGCCGAACACGCCGATGGAGCCGGTCAGGGTCGAAGGCTGGGCCACGATGTGGGAGGCCTCGGACGAGATCCAGTAGCCGCCCGAGGCCGCATAGGCGCCCATGGAGACGACGACCGGCTTGTCCGCCGCGATGGCCGCGCGCACCGCTGCCAGTATCTGTTCAGAGGCTACGTCGGAGCCGCCCGGCGAAGAGACCCGCAGGACGATGGCGCGCACGCTGTCGTCCTCGATGGCGTCGTATATCGCCTCGGCGAGATCGTCGGAGAAGATGGTCGAGTCCCCGCCGAAGGGGCTGGACTGGGCCGGCCCGGTGACGATGGCCCCCTCCCCGCCGATGACCGCGATCACCGCGCCCCGGCCAGGTTGGGCGGGACGCGAAGCGTAGTCGCCGAAACTGACGATGTGGGCGTTCTCACCGGCGCGAGTCAGGGCGTGGCGTTCGGCCTCCTCGACCTGGCCGAGGCGGTCGACCAGGCCCCGCTCGACGGCGACCTGGCCGGTGGCCGGGCCCTCTTCGAGGGCGGCCTGCAGGTCCGCGCGCTCCATCTCGCGGTCGCGCGCGGCGTTGGCCACCGCATTGATATAGACCGAGTTCATCCACGACAGCGTCGCCTCACGGTGGGGGGCGGTGTAGTCGCTCTGCAGGAAGGGATTGGGCGCGTTCTTGTATTCGTAGCGCTGCTCGAACTGGGCGTTGATCCCATAACGCTCGAAGGCGCGGCCGAAGAAAATCTCCTCGGTCGCCAGGCCGGCGGCCTGCAGCGAGGCGTTGCCCTGCAGCCAGAACTCGCTGGCCGAAGCGCCGATCATGTAGCTGGAGACGACCGCGCCGGCGGGCAGCATGCCCTGGCTGTGCGCGATGACCGGCTTGCCCGTCCGGCGGAAGCGACGGATGGCCTGCCGGATCTCGTCGGCGGCGGCGGGCGTGATGCCGCCTTCGGGCAGGCGCACGAACAGGCCGCGCACGCGGTCGTCGTCCTCGGCCCTGTCGAGCGTCTCGACAATGCGCATCACCGAAACGCCGCTCTCGCCGAACAGGGCGAAGGGGTTCTGCGGGTCCTGGTCGGTCACGCCCTGACGCAGGTCGAGCTCGATGACCACGGGCCCGCGGGGGCCGTCCGAACCGCCCTGGAGGACGGCCGAGGTCAGCCAGCCGGTGAACATGATCAACGGCAGGGCCATGAAGAGGAGCAGGCCGACGAAGACCGCGGCGACGGTGACGAAGAACTGTTTCACGGCGCGACGGCCCCCGGCTGGCCCCGTTGGCTCGGGGCGTTCATCCCCGAGCTATAGACGGCGAGCCGTGACCGTCAAATGAAGACGCCGTAAGCGGGAACCCTACCGGCTCACCTCATAGACGCCCGTGATGTCGACGCGCACGACGAGCTCTCCGCCCTGGACCGGGGTCGAGCCGCCGTCCTGGGCCATGGCCATTTCGGCGCGGTACATCGGCATTGGCGGCGGAGCGACGTAACCCCCGCCTTCGCTCAACGAGCGCAGGACGACCAGCCGCATGCCAGTGGCGTCGGCGTACAGTTGGGCGCGCTGCTGGAGGATCCGGACCGCTTCGCGGCGGGCGGCGTCCTCGGCGACGCTGGGATCGGCCAGGCCGAAGCTGATGCCGTGGATCTGGTTGGCGCCGGCGGCCACGACCGCGTCCACCGCCTGGCCGAGATCGGCCAGGTCGTGAACCTGGACGGTCACCTGGTTCGACGCCTGGTAGCCGCGCAGGGACGGCTGCTGGTTCGGCGGATAGTCATAGACGGCGCTGAGGTTCAGGCTCGAAGTCTGGATGTGGCGTTCCTCGATGCCCGCGCGGCGCAGGGCGGCGATGACCTGGTTCATCTGCGCGCGGTTCTGGGCCATGGCCTCCTGGGCGGTCCGGGCCTCGGTCTGGACGCCGGTGGTGATGGTGGCCATGTCGGGCGCGACGCGGACCTCCCCCTGGGCGGACAGGCTGAACGTCGGCACGGCCATGTGGGCGTGGTGATCGCCGGCCGTCTGGGCCTGGGCGGCGATCGGCGCGCCGGCGGCGAGAACGAGCGCCACGGCCGAGGCGCGCAGGAGAGCTTTCATGTCGGTTCCTTTCCATCCGGACAGACGGCAAGCTTGGCCGGTCTCACATGAACGAACGCACAGGCGGCCGGACAGGCTCCCGACAGGAACCGACGCGATCGCGGCCCTTTGACGGCGCCCGGCAGGGCCTGTAGCTGGAAACCGCCTCTCGGCGGGCCCGTAGCTCAATGGTTAGAGCCGACCGCTCATAACGGTCTGGTTGCAGGTTCGAGTCCTGCCGGGCCTACCGCCGCCCTCTTTGGACGATCAAAACGAAACGGCCCGGCGGAAGCCGCCGGGCCGCAAACGTTCAGCCAGGACAGGCCCTTAGTAGACCTGGACCATGGCCGACTGACAGCCGGGCATGCCGCCCTGCGTCTCACGCGCCTCCTGGCCGCGCACCACGCTGGACGGCGGCGTCGCGCTGGCGACATTCGGGTCGGGAGCGCCGACCGACGGTCCGGTGCCGGTGCCGGTCGCCGGATAGGAGCCCGAGCGGCCCGCGCCACCCGTGCCACAGCCGGACTGACGCTCGATGCGGATCGTCCACTGCAGCGGCGAGCCGGCCAGCTGACCGCCGTCGGCCCGCTCGACACGGGCGTCGCGCATGGCCTCAAGCGCCGCCTGGCCGAAGTCCATGCTGTCGGCCGACGTCAGCGAACAGTCCAGGCGACCGTTATCCATGGCGCGGCAGTCGAAGCGGGCCTCGAGCGATTCGCCGCGGTCCTGGCCCTGCATGTTCCAATGACCGACCATCGAGGGACGATCGACCCAGCGAAGGTTGAAGTCGGTCGGGTGGAAGCGGTCCGGCAGACGGCTGGGCGGCCAGTTGCCGAAGCGCAGGGTGAAGGCGAAGGTGCGTCCGGCGGGCGATCCCCCATCCACGGCGCGGACCCGGGCGCGTTCCATTACCCGCACGCCGGCCAGGCCGAACTGCCGGTTGTTGGGCTCCTCGTTGAGGATTGAACAGTCGAGCCGTCCGTCGGCCTCGGCCGTGCAGAGCACCTCGGCCAGGCCACGGCCGCCGTCGTGCCGCGTCGTGCGATAGAAGCGGGCCATGTCCCGCACCGACGGGCCGCGCACCCAGGCGAGGCCGACGTCTTCATAGGTCGGATAGGCCGAAGCCGACTGCTGGGCGGCTGCGGGAGCCGCGATCAGGGCCGCCGGCGCCGCGGCCAAGGCCGCCACGGCGGCCAAGTGGGCGAATTTGCGCATTTCTCTCCCTCCAGAAACGAAAGCTGGAGGCGGAGTGAACGCCTAACCGTGTGATCTGACAAGTGAACAAAAGGAAAGAGCGGCGGGGTTTCCCCCGCCGCTCTCGCCAGTTTGACTTCAGTCTCCGCTTAGAAGCGGCGGCTGATCTGCACGAAGCCGCGACGGCCAACCATGTCGTAGAGGTTGATGGCCGCGGTGCCGATCCGGAACTGGCCGGAAGACTGAGCCGGCGGCCGCTCGTCGAACACGTTCTGGATACCGGCCGCGAAGGTCCAGTCGTCCATGCGGTAGCGCAGCGAGAAGTCGTGGTACGCGGTGAACTCGGTGTACTGCTTGAAGTACACCGGCTGACCGACCACCGAGGTTCCGGAAAGCAGGTTACCACCGGCCGCCGGGTTCGGGTCGATGTAGCTTGAGCAAGGCGCCTGCACGCCTGCACGGATGCAGGTCGAGCTGTATCGGGTCGAGTTGAACACGTCGTTGTAGCCAAAGGCTTCCGTGTCTGAGGCCTTGCCGATCAGGTCGATGCCCCAGAAGGCCGTCCAGTCGCCACGGTCGAAGCGGAAGTTGAGCTGACCGGTGAAGTCCGGCTCGGTCGTTTCGCCGTTGTCGTCCTCGATGAAGCCGCCCAGCAGGTTCACTTCGTCCTGGAGCTGCCAGGTGAACTGACCGTCGATGGTCAGGTCGCCGAAGCTGAACTCGTGGCCGTA
Source organism: Brevundimonas sp. (assembly GCF_024711105.1). GTDB lineage: Bacteria > Pseudomonadota > Alphaproteobacteria > Caulobacterales > Caulobacteraceae > Brevundimonas. The sequence continues at coordinate 5,729 of NZ_JANJTL010000135.1, forward strand.
GCGGACCGTCAGGTCGATACCACGGTTGGTCTGCTCAGCGACGTTCACGTAGCTGTTGTTGACCGTGATGATCTGGTTCGGACGGGTCGGAGCCGCCGGACCGTTCCGCGTGAAGAGCGAGCAGAACGGGTTCGCCGGATAGGCCGTCGAGCGGTAGCACTGCGACAGGATGTTGCCGGCGCCGAAGGTCCGGACCTCGTCGGACACTTCGATCTCGAAGTAGTCCACCGCCACCGAGAAATCGATGAAGGCCGGGGTCCAGATGATGCCGATCGTGCGGGCTTCAGCCGTTTCCGGATTCAGCACGCCGATGCCGCCGCCCGTGATGATCAGGGCGGAGGACGAACCGGCGGCCGTGTAGCCGGTCGGAACGCCCGCGGCGGCGCAGTTGGCCTGCAGGACGCCGTTGCTCGACAGTTCGTACTGGATGCAGGGATCGATCGCCGTCTGGCCCAGGAAGCTCGTCTGGTTGGCCAGGAACAGTTCGTACAGCGCAGGGGCGCGGAACGAGGTGCCCTGGGTCAGGCGAACGCGCCAGGCCGGGGTGATCTGCCAGTTGAGGCCCACCTTGTAGGTGTCGCTCTCACCGTAGGAGTCGTAGTCCGACCAGCGGCCCGACAGGTTGAGCGTCAGTTCGTCGATGCCGGTGAAACCACGAACCAGCGGGAACTCGAACTCACCGAACACTTCACGGACGTTGTCCGAACCCGTGGTGCGGCCCGCGGCCGTCGAGCCCCAGAGGTTGGCGTTGCGGGCGTTGAAGCCCGGCGTGTCGTCGATCTCTTCGTGACGGATCTGGAAGCCCAGGGCCGCGCCCACCGGACCGGCCGGCAGGTCGAAGAGGTCACCGGCGATCGTACCTTCGACGTACTGGTGATCGTAGGTCGTGTTGCCGGTCTCGACGCCGAACAGGAAGGCGCGTTCCGCGTCGTTGAAGTTACCGCGGATGATCCGCTCCGAGGTCCACGGCACACCGCCCGGCAGCTGCGAACAGCTGTAGCCCGAGACGTTGGTGATCAGCGGGCCCTGGTAGCACGGGCCAGGGCCAGTGATGGCGGTGACCGGCACGTTCACGCCGGTGACGGCCGCGGTGCGGTCGGCGTAGATGAACTCACCCGAATACTCGCCGTCCGAGCGGGCGATCTGGCCATAGAGGTCCCAGTCCCAGCCACCCAGGAAGCCCATGCCGAGCGGCAGGGTGCCACGCAGACCACCGACGAAGCGGTAGTAGTCGATCTGCTGGTCGCTATCCGAGGTCTTCGGAATGATCGGCAGCAGGGTCGAGCCGGCGAACGGCGTGCCGGTGTCGGGGCGCTGGGCGCCGACATAGCCGGTGAAGACCGTCGGGAAGTACTGGCGGACGCCGTCCTGCTCCGAGATCCGGACGTTGTAGAGGAACTCGCCGTAGGCCTCGATGTTCGGCGTGATGTCGAAGCCGCCCGTGGCCGTGAAGGTCCAGCGGTCAACCGGGCTGATGATCGTCGCCCGGTCGTAGAACGGGTGATAGTCTTGGCGGTAGGTGAAGGTCTGCGGGAAGCCCGCCCGGCCTTCGCGCGCCATGCCGGCGACGATCGAGTTGTTGCCGGTCGAGGCGTTGCCGTAGTTGATGCCCGGCCGCATGAAGATCAGGTCCATGGTCCCGTTGCCGGGGTTGCCGCGGATCGCCTGAGCGAACAGGTTGTAACAGGCGTACTCGCCGGTCGCCTGATTGGTGTAGTCCACCCGCTGCATCGTGGTCGGGTTGAACAGGTAGTCGGCGGCGCAGGCCGTGTCCTCGCGGTCGGCGCGGCGCAGCGGGTCCTGGCGGTAGTAGTCAAAGCCGGCCTGGACGTAGCCACGGTCGAAGGTGGTGCCCCAGCCGATCGAATAACGCTGGACGTCGCCGCCGCCGTCGAAGGAGCGGTTGACGTAGGCCGAAGCCTCCAGGCCGTCGAGGTTGGTGCGGGTGATGATGTTCACCACGCCGGCGATGGCGTCAGAGCCGTAGATCGACGAGGCGCCGTCCTTCAGGATTTCGACGCGCTCGATCAGCGACTGCGGGATGACGTTCAGGTCGACGGCCTGAACCTGACCGCGCGTACCGGCCGGGCCGACGCGGCGGCCGTTCAGCAGGACCAGGGTGCGCTGGGCGCCCAGGCCGCGCAGCGACACCGAGTTGATGTTGCCGCCGCCTTCGGTGACGAAGCCGGTCAGCTGGTTGTTCAGCTGGAACGAGCCCGAGGCGATCGTCGACTGCTGGAGCAGTTCGGACGTGTCCACCAGACCTTCGAGGGTCGCCTGCTCGCCCGTGATCACCTGGATCGGGGCCGAGGAGGTGAACTCGTTCCGGCGAATGCGCGAACCGGTGATGACGACCGCGCCGACCTGGGTCGCGTCTTCGTCCTCTTCCTCTTCCTGGGCAGCAGGCTGTTGGGTTTGAGCCATGGCCACCGACGGAGCCATCACGGCGAAGCCGGCGATGAACGTCGTGGCCAGCAGAAACTTCTTGTTGAACGCCATTGAGAACTTCCCCCAGTCGGCGGTTGGTACGACAGACGCAATGCGCCCGGCGGAGAGGGACCCCCTCCGATCGTGGCGACCCTAACAAGTTTCGGCCTTAGTCCAAGCGCGGGGCGGCGTTTGCGGGGCGTTTCTCACGGGACCGTAACGCATCCGCCACACTTGGGGCGCCAATCGGCCATTTTGGACACGGTTCGGCCAACGGAGGGGGCTTCGCGGGCGCGCGGGTTCCTGCTTTATAATGGCGAAAGAGCCGGAAAACCCGGCCGGCCCCATCGAGAGTGATTCCGCACCATGTCTCTGAGAAACCTCATGCTCGCCGCCGCCAGCGTGGCCGCCGTCGCCATCGCGGCGCCCGCTACGCCCGCCCTGGCGCAGACCCCGACGCCGCCGACCGCCATGGCCTTCGCCCGCGAGCCCGCCATGGCCTCGGTCACGATTTCGCCGGACGGCCGGCACATGGCCGCGATCGTGTCGCCCGATGGGCGCCGCCGCGCCATCGCGGTCTGGGACACCTCGAACCTGGGCGCCGAGCCCTATCTGATCGGCTCCGACGAGCGCTCGGAGTTCCTGAACATCCAGTTCGTCAAGAACGACCGGCTGTTCGTCGTCACGCAGCAGCTGTCGAACTACAACCCCTTCTCCGGCCAGCCGCAGCAGACTTACCGGTACCGCAACCAGCTCGTTGATCTGGAAGGCAATCCGATCCGTCTCCCGCGCTGGGAAGGTCTCGATGACCGCCAGGCCTCCTATGTCGGCGTCGGTCAGCTGGTCAGCTCGCTCGACAACCACCCGACCGACATCCTGATACAGGACCCTCTCCGCGGTGACATCTACCGGTTCAACACCCAGACGGGCGGGACCAGCCGCGTCGAGCGCGGCTCCGACCGCTTCCAGAGCGTGCTGGCGGACCTGCAGGGCAACATCCGCGGCCGCGAGGAGTTCATCCTCGAGGGCGGGCAGGCCTTCATCGGCATCCAGCTGAGGCACCCGGACACCAACGAGTGGTCGGAACACTTCCGCTGGTCGGCGCGCGACCGCGAGCCGGTCTCGATCGTGGCCTTCACCAACGATCCGAACGTGGTGCTGATCCAGTCGACCCAGGGCCGCGACCATGCCGCCATCCTGGAATACGACATCCGGGCGCGTCAGGTGCTGGGCGAGGCCTTCGCCCACCCGCTGTTCGACGCCACCGGCGTGATCCAGTCGCGCGATCCTGACAGCTACGGCGAGATCCTCGGCTTCACCTACAACGGCGAGCGGGGCCAGACCTACTGGGTCGACGAGAACCTCGCCACGGTGGCCGACACCCTGCGCCAGGCCATGGGCGTCTCGACCGAGCCGGTGAACTGGGTGGACATCGCCACCGGCCAGCGCCTGCGCTTCGAGGTCGGCAGCGGCGCCGATGTCGAGATCATCAGCTGGTCCGACGACTTCAGCGAGATCATCGTGCGCAAGTCCGGCCCGCGCCAGCCGCCGGAATACTACCGTCTGCAGGGCGGCCGCGCCCGGCTGCTCGGCCGCGCCTATCCGGAGATCGACCAGAACGCCATCGGCGAGACGCGCCTGATCCAGTACGCGGCGCGCGACGGCCTGATGATCCCGGCCTTCCTGACCACGCCGCCGCGCGAGATCTACGGCGACGGCCCCTACCCGACCATCGTGACGCCGCACGGCGGCCCCTGGGCGCGTGACGACCTGGACTGGGACACCACCGGTTGGACCCAGTATTTCGCCGCGCGCGGCTACGCCGTCCTTCAGCCGCAGTACCGCGGCTCGCAGGGCTGGGGCCAGCGCCTGTGGCGGGCGGGCGACTCCGAATGGGGCGGCCGCATGCAGGACGACAAGGATGACGGCGTCGCCTATCTGGTCGCGCAGGGCGTCACCGATCCGGGCCGGGTCGCCATGCACGGCTATTCATACGGTGGTTACGCCGCGATGGCGGCGGCGGTGCGCCCGAACGGCATCTATCAGTGCGCCATCGCCGGGGCCGGACCATCGTCGCTGAACGACATCCGCCGCGACACCTTCAACAGCCGCTTCATTCGGGAATTCCAGCACCCGCACCTGAACGGCGTCAGCCCGATCGACCACATCGATCAGGTTCAGATCCCGGTCTACGTCTATTCGGGTGACCGGGACACGCGGGTGGAGCCGGAGGAGTCCGAACGTTTCGCCGCTGCGCTGCGCAACGCCGGCAAGCCGGTGCAGATCCGGATCTTCCCGGACATGGAGCACACGCTCAACACCTGGACGCCCACCAACTTCGAGGAAATGCTGACCTCGGTGGAGGCCTATCTCCGCACGGAGTGCGGCCCGGGCGGCCTGTAGGTTTCAGGTGCTTCAAGCCTGAAGGGGGCGGGACTTCGGTCCCGCCCTTTTTCTTTGAGCGCAGCGCTTTACGCACGGCGGAAACACCAGCAATGTCGGGTCGGGGACTTCGGGGCGACGACATGGCGGACACCCAGGCGCTGGACCTGGTGCTGCAGGCGGAGGCCGCGCTGGCGGGGCGCGATCCGCGCACCGCGCTCGCGCTCCTGGACCGGGCCGAGGCCATGGCCGGCCCCTCCCAACGCAGCCGCATGGCCCGCGCGGCGGCCCTGCGAGCGGCCGGGGACCTGAGGGGTGCGCTGGGCGCCCTCGATGACCTCCTGGCCGAACAGCCCTATCACTTCATGGCTCTGCTCTCGAAGGGCGCGGTGCTGGACCAGGCGGGCGCGCGCCAGCCGGCGGTCGAGACCTGGCGCAACGCCGTCAAGATCGCCCCGCCCAGCGAGCGGCTGCCGCCGGGCGCGGCCCGGCAGCTGGAGACGGCGCGCGCCACGGTCAGCAAGGCGGACGAGGCCCTGCGCGACCATCTGGCCTCCGCCGTCGCCGGTCTGCGCGGCGAGTTCGCGTCCGACGATCTCCGGCGTTTTGACGAAGCGCTGGACGTGTTCGCGGGGGTGAAGAAGGCCTACGTCCACGAGCCCCTGTTCCTGAACTATCCGCGTCTGCCGGCCGTCCCCTTCTTTGATCGGGCGCACTTCCCCTGGCTGGAGGAGCTGGAGGCCGCAACCGAGACAGTCACCGCGGAGATGCAGGCGGCGCTGGCCGTCGCCGACGACCGGGAGCTGGCGCCCTACATCCAGTACCCGCGCGGCGCGCCGGTGAACCAGTGGGGGGAGCTGAACCACTCCCGGCGCTGGAGCTCCTACTTCCTCTGGAAGGACGGGACGCGTCAGGACGCGGCCTGTGAGAGGTGTCCCGAGACGGCGGGGCTGCTGGAGCGGCTGCCCGTCTGTCGTCAGCCGGGCTATGCGCCCACGGCGATGTTCAGCGCCCTGGAGGCGCGCACGCACATTCCGCCGCACACGGGCTCAACCAATGTGCGGCTGCTCGTCCACCTGCCCCTGATGTTGCCCGGTCCCGCCCGCTTCCGCGTCGGAAACGAGACGCGTCAGTGGCGCATGGGCGAGGCCTGGGTGTTCGACGACACGATCGAGCACGAGGCCTGGAACGACGCCGACTCCCTGCGGGTGATCCTGATCTTCGACGTCTGGAACCCGCTGCTCAGCGAGGCTGAGCGCACCCTGGTCAACGCCATGCTGGCGGCCCGGAAGTCCTTCGAACCCTGAACACCTGAGCCCCGGCGCGCTCTCGGCGGAGGTGGGGCGCCGGCAAAGAAAAAGGCGGCGGGTCTTTCGACCCGCCGCCCCATTCTGGTGATCGGTTCGCCCGGACTTAGAAGTCCTGGGTGACGCCGAAGAACACCCAACGACCCATCGCATCGTAGAGCTGCGGATAGGTGTTGCCGTTGCCGGTGGTGCCGACCGAGACCGACAGCGGCGGATCGTTGTCCAGCACGTTGTTGACGCCGGCCCGCAGGCGGGTGGTGTCACGGATCTGCCAGGTCGCCGCGATGTCGAAGTAGTTCTCGGCATCGAAGAAGCGGTCGATCCGGGTGCCGCCGTTGTTCAGGCTGCCGTTGGCCGCGAGAACACCGACTTCAACCTCGCCGTAGTAGCGCCAGGTGAAGGAGACGTCCGCGTTCCAGGGGGTTTCCCAGGAGACGCGAGCTCGGTGACGCCACTCGGGGTTCGGCACGCCGCACTGGTTGGCGTAGTAGCCGGCGCAGTCATAGACGCTGTTGGCGAAGCCGAGGCCGGTGTCGGTCTCGAGCGATTCCAGCCAGGTCCCGACGAAGTTGAACGCCAGGCTGCCGTAGTCGGTCATGCCCCAGTCGGCCAGGTCCATGCCGTAGTTCGCGACGATGTCCACACCCGAGGTCGAGAGACCACCGATGTTGGTGTTCAGGTCCTGGACGTTGCCATCGCCGACCCAGAGCTGGCCGTTCGCGTTCCGGTTGATGAGCGCGCAGGCCGGGGCCACGTTGTTCTGGTAGCAGGCGTTGATCGAGTTCAGCGCGCCGATCGTCGAGATCAGGTTCTCGATCTCGATGTTGAAGTAGTCCACCGAGATGTTGAAGCCCGGCACGAACGACGGCTGGAACACCACGCCCACGGTCCAGGTGTCGGCCTCTTCCGGAGTCAGGGCGGTGTTGCCGCCCTGCAGGAAGTTGTACTGGCCGGCAGGGCTGTTCAGGGCGCCGGTGCCGTAGAAGGCCGTCGGCACGCCGGTCGCCTGGCACTGGGCCAGGGTGGCTTGCTGGACAGTCGTGCCCGTCACGTCGCCGCACGGGTCGGCGTCCATGTCGAACAGATTGAAGCCCTGGGCCGTGAACAGCTCGATGACGTTGGGCGCGCGGATGGCGTGCTGGAGGCTGCCGCGGAAGCGGATGTCCGGGGTCGGAGCCCATTCACCGCCGACCGACCAGGAGTTGGCTTCGCCGCCCAGCTGATAGCTGGAGTGACGATAGGCCAGGTCCACGCCCAGTTGGTCGAAGAACGGACGGCCTTCGACAATCGGCACGTCCGCTTCGAGGAAGAGGTCGTACACGTCGTTGACGCCCGACAGGCCGATGGTGGCGCCGCCCTGGCCAGCGCCGTCGCCGGTTGCGAAGGCGTTGTCCGTGGTCGATTCCAGCTCATCGCGGCGATATTCGGCGCCGAGGGCGACGCCCACGCCGCGCGAGGCCCACGGGCTCATCAGGCCGTAGCCGCCGAGGTCACCCGTCAGGATGAAGGTGGCCACCTGCTGGGTCGTGGAGCCGCGCTGCATCAGCGGGATCTGCAGGTAGTCCAGCGCCGCCTGCGTCACGCCGCCCGGGGAGAACACGTTGTAGGGCACGCAGGTCGGGTCGGTGCCGTCGACAACCGAGCGGCAGGTCGGGGTGACGCCCGCGCCCGGATCCGTGTCCACCACATCGAGCGCGCGACCCAGGCGGGTGACCGAGAAGTCGTTCAGGTAGGTCCGCGACAGGCGAACGCGCGAGAACTGCAGGTACGCGTCGTACGACCAGAAGTCGTTGATCGGGCCGCGGGCGCCGCCGACCATCCGGTACGACTCGTAGTTCAGGTCGTCCTGACGGCCGCCGCCTTCGACGTTACGACGGGCGACATACATGGTGGTGAAGTTGCCGGCCAGGATGTCAGCCGGCGTACAGCCGATGGCCGTGCGCTGCTGAGCCGAGAGAAGCGGGCTGTCGCAGTTGATCTGGCTGACCGAGAAGAAGCTGCCCGAGGGCGCGATCTGAGCCACCGACGAATAGTCGTTGAACATCAGGTCGGCGTAGACCTCGACGTGATCGTTGATCTCGTACTCGGCGAAGGCGCCGAAGGCGTAACGCTCGTCCGGGCGCTGGTAGTAGTTCAGCGGGCCGAAGTTGTAGGCGTTAAGCGTCGAGTTGTACGGCACGAAGGTGCCGTTGCCGACGCCCGGCGAACCACCGACCGTGTAGGCGAAGGTCGAGAAGTCGGTGAACTGGCCGGGGAAGGAGGTGCCCGAACCACCGCAGGTCCAGTGGGTCGCGCCGGCCGGAACGCCCGGGCGCGCCGCCGTCGACTGGGCGCCAAGGGCGCAAGCCGAGTAGTCGCGGTAGCGTTGCAGCACCGGGTCGTTGTGGCGGTAGGAGGCGTAGGCCGTGATGTTGGCGCGGCCGTCGTCGGTGCCGGCGCCGATGATCAGGGTCGCTTCCTTGCCGTAGCCGTCCTCAACGTTGTCCTCGGGCAGCTGGAACTGCGCCGGGTTGGTCGAGCCGCGGAAGGCGATTTCTTCACGCAGGTAACCAACGCCGTCGAAATCGTTGTTGTGCTGATAGAAGCCGTATTGGGCGTCCAGCTGCACGCCTTCGAAGTTGCGGCGCATGATGAAGTTCACGACACCAGCCAGGGCGTCCGAACCGTACACGGCCGAGGCGCCGCCGGTCAGGACTTCGACCCGCTCGACCAGCTGGCCGGGGATCTGGTTCAGGTCGGCCGCGTCGTCGTTCGGCGAGCCGTAGGGCATGCGCCGGCCGTCCATCAGGACCAGGGTGCGCGAGGAGCCCAGGTTACGCAGCGACACGGTCGCGGTGCCCGAGGCGCCGTTCGACACGGTCGAGTTCTGCGCGGCGAAGGCCTGCGGCAGCTGGTTGACGAGGTCTTCGACGCGGGTGACGCCCGCGACGTCGACGTCCTCACCCGTGACCTGAGTCACCGGGCTGGTCGTCTCCAGGTTGGGCTGCGGGATGCGCGAGCCGGTGATGACGATGCCCTCGACCTGAGTCTCCTGGGCCTGGGCCGGCGCGGCGGCGAAAGCCGCCATCGCAGCGCCCGCGATCATCGTGGAGGCCAGAAGGCGCTCACGAACGGATTGAATCTTCAAAGGTCTACCTCCTGAGCCCGGCGTCGAAGCCCGTCACTGGACGACCTTCCCCCCGCCTAAGCAATTTGCGCCCCGCAGGCGGACACCTGTCGGGATCGTTGCAGTAAAGGGATTCCGAGCGAGTCAGGTCAACAACCATTGCTTGACGGTAATGTCGTCGTCGTGACGCTGTCGCAATCCAGCCACAGGTGGGGCCGGGGTGTGTCGCGCCTTCGGGATTGCGTCCTTCACCCATTGCGCGAAGATAGCCCGCGG
>NZ_JANJTL010000169.1 GCF_024711105.1 Brevundimonas sp.
CACATCCTGGAGCGCAACGCCCCCTTCTTCGTGCGCCGCTTCGCCAACATGCGCTGGTCGATCCTGACGCCCGAGGCCAGCGCCCACTGGGACGGCGAAACCCTGGCGATCGCCGAGGGGGCGTCGCGGGCCGACGCGCCCAGCGAGGACGCCATGGAGGACCTCTGGCGCGACTACTACGCCTCGATCTTCAACCCGGCCCGGCTGAAGATCGGGGCCATGCGCTCGGAGATGCCGGTCAAATACTGGCGGAACCTGCCGGAGGCGCGGCTCATTGCTCCTCTGATCGAGGACGCGCAGCGCAGGAGCGACCAGATGGTGGCCGCCGGGACCACCGCCCCCAACGCCCGGCCCCAGCGCCTGCCGCGCGGGGCCGACATCGCCGCGCCCCAGGCAGGGACGCTGGAGGCCCTGCGCGCCGAGGCCATGGACTGCCGCGCCTGTCCGCTGTGGGCGCCCGCCACCCAGACCGTCTTCGGCGAAGGCCCGAAGAACGCCCGCGTGGTCATCGTCGGCGAGCAGCCCGGCGACCAGGAGGACCTCGTCGGCCATCCGTTCGTGGGACCCGCCGGCAAGATGCTCGACAAGGCCATGGCAGAAGCGGGGGTCGACCGCAGGAAGGCCTATGTCACCAATGCGGTGAAGCACTTCAAATTCGTCCCGCGGGGCAAGCGGCGGATTCACTCCAAGCCGGACGGCGGCGAGATCCGCGCCTGCCGTCCCTGGGTCGAACGGGAGCTGGATCTGATCAAGCCGGACCTCGTCATCGCCATGGGCGCGACGGCGGCCCAGTCTCTGTTCGGACGCGCCATGCCGATCGGAAAGAACCGCGGCCGGGTGCTGGGCTTCCGCGAAGGCGGCGCCCAGGCGCTGATCACCGTCCACCCCTCCTACCTGCTGCGCCTACCCGACGAGGGGGCCAAGGCCGAGGAGTACGCGCGCTTCGTCCATGACCTGAAGCTCGCACGCCCCTTCTTCGCGCGGGCCGCCTGAGGCCCTAGAAGCGGCGGATGAGCACCTCTCGCCTTCGCCTCGGGATCGACCTCGGCGGCACCAAGATCGAGGCCGCCGCCGTCGCCGACGACGGACAGGTGGTCAGCCGCATCCGTCGGCCCAATCCGGGCGAATATGGCGCCCTGCTCGAGACCGTCGCCGGGCTCGTCGAGGCGGTCGAGGCCGAGACCGGCCAGCGCTTCGCCCGCGTCGGCGTCGGTGTCCCCGGCTCGCTTTCGCCAGTGTCAGGCCGGATGCGGAACGCCAACAGCGTCTGGCTGAACGGCATGCCGCTGAATGACGACCTGGAGCGGAGGCTGGAGCGTCCCGTTCGGGTCGCCAACGACGCCAATTGCATGGCCCTGTCCGAGGCCATGGACGGCGCGGGCGGTGACGGCGACGTGGTGTTCGCCATCATTCTGGGCACCGGCTGCGGCGGCGGGCTGATGGTGAACGGGCGGCTGATCCAGGGGCGCAACGGCGTGGCCGGCGAATGGGGCCACACCCCCCTGCCTTGGCCGCGCACTGACGAGGTTCCGGGCACGCGCTGCTGGTGCGGCCATTCCAACTGCCTTGAGACCTATCTCTCGGGCTCCGGCCTGGAGCGCGACTTCCGAGAGGCGTCGGGCCGCGCGCTGAAGGGCGACGAGATCATCCGCGAGGCGCGCGAAGGCGATCCGGACGCCGCTGCGGCCCTGGCGCGGCATCGCGACCGGCTGGGCCGGGCGCTGGCCAATGTGGTGAACCTCATGGACCCGGACGTTTTCGTCATCGCCGGCGGACTGTCGAACGTTCCCGAAATCATCGACGGCGCGGCCGAGGCGATGCGGCCCTACGTCTTTTCCGACACCCTGACCACGCCCGTGCGGCGGGCCGCGCACGGGGATTCGTCAGGCGTCCGCGGCGCCGCCTGGCTGTGGCCCCTCGAGGACTGACACGCCTTCAGCCTTCAGGGTCTCGACAAAGTCGTCCCGCCACCAGCGCACGTCCTGGGTTCGCACGTTCTCCAGCAGCGCCGCATGCCGGTCCCGGCGCTCGTCCAGCGGCATGTCGATGGCCCGGTGCAGCGCGTCGGCGATGTTGTCGGGATCGTAGGGATTGACGATCAGCGCCTCGCTCAGTTGCGAGGCCGCCCCGGCGAAGCGCGACAGGATCAGCACACCGGGATTGTTCACGTCCTGGGCGGCCACATACTCCTTGGCGACCAGGTTCATGCCGTCGCGGAGCGGCGTGACGATGCCGACCTTGCAGGCCCGGTACACCCCCGCCAGCTCAGCCCGCGAATAGCCTCGGTTCACATAACGGATCGGCGCCCAGTCGACGTCGGCGTACCGGCTGTTGATGTCTCCGACGCGGGCCGCGATCCGGTCCCGCAGGTCCTGATAGGCCTCGACCGACTCGCGCGACGACGGCGCGATCTGGAGCATCATCACCTGCCGCGCCTGGTCGGGATAGCGCTCCAGGAAGCGCTCGAAACCGCTGAGCCGTTCATCGATGCCCTTGGAGTAGTCCAGCCGCTCGACGCCGACGATCAGTGTACGGAAGGCTCCATGCGCAGCCATGCGATCATAGGTGCGTACGGCGGCGCGAGACTCGGCTTGCGCCTGGAAGCCATCGAAATCCAGCCCGATGGGAAAGGCCTTCACCCGCACCTTGCGCCCGAAGCAGGCCAGCCGGCCGTCGTCCGCGACCGCACCCCCTGCCTCCTCCAGCACATAGCCCTGCAGCGCCTCCACCGAATCGTCGGTCTGGAAGCCCACCAGGTCATAGGCGAACAGCGCCTTCACCAGGTCGCGGTGTCGCGGCAGGGTCGTGAACACCTGGTGGGCCGGCCACGGAATGTGGAGGAAGAAGCCCATCGGGTTCTGCGCCCCGAGCGCCCTCAACTCCTCCGCGATCGGGATCAGGTGGTAGTCGTGCACCCAGATCAGGTCGTCCGCCTGGATCAGGGGAAACAGGGCCTTGGCGAAGGCGCGGTTGACTCGCTGGTAGCCCTTGTCGAAGGCCCGGTCGTAGGCGGTCAGGTCGATGCGATAATGGAACAGCGGCCACAGGGTCGCATTGGCGTAGCCGTCGTAATATTCGGCCACGTCCTCGGGCTCGAGGTCGACGACGGCTGTCGTGACCCCGCCCGCCTCGCGGATATGAGCCTCGCCGGTGAAGTGCTCGGTCGTCTCGCCGCTCCAGCCGAACCAGATGCCGGAATACGCTTTCAGGGCGGCGGTGAGGGCGACGGCGAGGCCGCCCGCCTTGCCTTCGCCATCAGCGGGAGTGACGCGGTTGGAGATGACGATCAGCCGGCTCATCGCGCCGTGCTCCACGGTCGCGACAGCAGGCTCGCGCAGTTGATCAGCCCGACCAGGGAGTAGGTCTGCGGATAGTTCCCCCACAGCGTGCCGTCTTCCAGGCTGATGTCCTCGGACAGCAGCCCCACGGAATTGCGCCGGGCCAGCATCTCCTCGAACAGGCTGCGCGCGGCCTCCGTCTGGCCATCGCGCTGCAGCGCCTCGATGTACCAGAAGGTGCAGAAGTTGAAGGCCGCCTCGGGCTCGCCGAAGTCGTCCGGGGTGATATATCGGAAGAGGTTCGAGCCCTTCTTCAGGCCCTTCTCGACCGCCCGAAGGGTGCCCCGGTGGCGCGGATCCTCCGGGCTGATGAAACCCAGGTCGACCAGCTGGAGCAGGGAGGCGTCCAGTTCGTCGACGTCGAACATGGCCGAGAACTTGTTCTCGCCCTCGACATAGGCGCGGGCCTCGATCGCGGCGCGCACGGTGGCGGCGCGGCCGCGCCAGTGTTCGGCCCGGTCGGGCAGCTCCAGCCGGTCCGCGGCCTTGGCCAGCCGGTCGCAGGCGGCCCAGCACATGGCGGCGCTGTAGGTGTGGATGTGCGCCCGCGTGCGCAGTTCCCACAGGCCGGCGTCGGGGCTGTCGTAGAGGCGGAAGGCCTGCTCGCCCACCCGCTCCAGCGAGACGAAGTCCTCCAGATTGGCGGGCCTCAGCAGGCGCTCGTCGAAGAAGGCCTGGATCGTCGACAGGACAATCTGTCCGTACACGTCATTCTGGATGTGCTCGTGCGCCTGGTTGCCGATCCGGACCGGGCCCATGCCGCGATAGCCGGCGAGGTGCTCGGCCTCCCGCTCCGTCAGCTCGGCCTCCATGCCTACGCCGTAGAGCGGCTGGATATGGCCGCCGTCGGCCGCGTCGATGATGTTTCTCAGATAGGCGAGGTAGTTCTCCAGGATGTCCGCCGCGCCCAGCCGCGTCAGCGCCTGGACGACGTAGTAGGCGTCGCGGATCCAGCAGTACCGATAGTCCCAGTTACGGCCGCTGTCGGGGAACTCAGGGACCGAGGTCGTCATGGCCGCGACGATCGCCCCGGTCTCCTCATAGACGCAGAGCTTGAGCGTGATGGCCGCGCGGATCACCTCGGCCTGCCAGTCGAGCGGGATGGCGAGCGTGCGGACCCACTCGCGCCAGTACTGCTTGGTCTCGGCGAGGAAGCGCTCCACGCCCGAGAGCACGTCGCCGTCGAACGGTTCGTCGGGTCCGAGGTAGAGGGCGAGCGGCTCCTCAAGCCGGAAGATGCGCTCCTCCAGAATGGCCGAAACCGACCCGGAGGTGTTCAGGCGCACGGCCATGTCGGCGCCCTGGTAGCTGATGTGGTTCGAGCCGGCGCGCGCCGGTGCGGGGCCCTCGCCCCAGTTCTGGGTGGGCCGCATCCGGACCCGGATGCGCGGCGCGCCCGAGACCGGACGGACCAGCCGCGCGAAGGCCGGTGGTCGGAAGGTCCGCCCGAACAGCTTCAGCCGGGGCGAGAAGTCGAGGACCTCGAACGAGGCGCCCGTCTCGTCGGTGATCAGGGTGCGTAGCACGGCGGTGTTGCGCAGATAGGTCTGTTCGCAACGGGCCGGCCGGGCGGCCTCCACCGTCCAGACTCCGGCCGCGTCGTCTCCGGACGGCTCGATCCCGTTCAGCAGGCTGGAGAAGAAGGGATCGGAATCGACCCTCGGCAGGCAGGCCCAGACCATGCGCCCGCCGGAATCGACCAGGGCGCTGACCGCGCAGTTGCCGATGGGCGCGAGATTCAGGTCGATGCTCACGCCACGGCCTCTTCGAGCCAGGCGAAGACCGCCTCCACGTCCGACAGTCCGTAGTCCGCGCCCGAAGGTTCGCGCGCCCCGACCAGCACAGCATGGCCGCCGAGGTCCTGGGCGGCGGCGAAGCCGTCCTCGTCGGTCAGATCGTCGCCGACGAAGATCGGGCGATAGCCCTCGAACAGCTCCAGCGCCATCAGGCGGCGCACCGCCGAGCCCTTGTCGGCACCCGGCTGGCGCAGCTCGAACACCATGTCGCCAGGCTGGGCCACAAGGCCGTGCCGCTCGGCCAGGGCGTGGCCGAGGCGCTCCGCCTCGCCCTGAAGGTCCGGGGCGCCCCGGAAGTGAAGGCCGACGCTGACCCCCTTGTCCTCGATAAGCAGACCGTCGCGCTCCTCGGCGAAGTCGGTCAGCGCCTGGCGCGCCTGGGCGACGGCGGCGGACGCCTCGGGCGTGTCGAGCTGGCCGTCGGGTCCGCGCACCACCAGGCCGTGCACGGCGGCAAGTGGCCCGCAGGCGCCGTCGAGGATGCGGTCGGCCTCTTCCAGCGAGCGGCCGGTGACGACGGCCAGACGGCCGGACAGGCGTTCGGCCAGCCGGCGCAGCAGTTCGGTGCGGCGCGCCTCGGGACCGACGTCCCCGGGATGGGGCCGAATGGCGGCCAGGGTCCCGTCCAGGTCCAGGAACAGGGCGTCACGCCCAGGCTCGATCGCAGGAGGACGCGGCCGTGGCGACGCCGGGCCTTCGCCCTGCGCCGTTGGTTCGATCAATTTGTGCATGTCCCGCAATTCAAGGCTCCGGGGCTTAACCTGTCAAGCTTGGCTCCGTTCCCGCCACGGGAAGCGAAGTTTCGTCTCGGGCGTTGGTCCCGCGGAGGAACTCATGGCGGCGCGCGGCGAACTCGACACCTATCAGCGGATGCGGAACTTCGGGGACACCCCCGAACCCAAGGGCCGCAAGACCCCGCGCAAGCAGCTGGGCGGCCGGTTCCTGATCCAGCGCCATGCCGCGAGGCGGCTGCACTACGACTTCCGCATCGAGCACGACGGGGTGCTGAAGTCGTGGGCCGTGACCAAGGCGCCGTCGCGCGATCCGGCGGTCAAGCGGCTGGCCGTCGAGGTCGAGGACCACCCGCTGGACTATGACTCCTTCGAAGGCACGATCCCCGCGGGCAACTACGGCGCCGGCACGGTGCAGATGTGGGACACCGGGACCTGGGAGCCGCAGGAGGAGGATATCGACCGCGCCTTCGAAAAGGGCTCGGTCAAGATGGTGCTCCACGGCAGCCGGCTGGAAGGAAAGTGGGCCCTGATCCGGCTGAAGGGCGACCGCGGCAAGCCGTCCAGGCGCAACAACTGGCTGCTGATCAAGGAGAAGGACGCCTACGCCGTGCCGGGCGAGGGCGACGCCAACATGGAGATCGACGCGTCGGTGACCACCGGCCGGAGCCTGGCCGAGATCGCCGAAGGCCGCCGCCAGTGGAAGTCGTCTCAGAAAACCGACAAGAAGGCTCCGAAGAAGCCCGAGGCCCGCCGCGCCGTGACCGAGAAGGCCGACCGTCCGCCCGCGTTCGTCCCGATTCAGCTGTGCAAGGTGGCGGACTATCCGCCCCAGGCCGCCGGCTGGGCCCACGAGATCAAGTTCGATGGCTACCGCATCCAGATCGGCGTCGGGGGCGGCAAGGCGAAGCTCTACACGCGCAAGGGCCTGGACTGGTCGGCCAAGTTCAGGGAGCACTCCGCGGACGCGGCCCAGTGGCCCGACGCCGTGATCGACGGCGAGCTGTGCGCGCTCGCCGACAACCACATGCCGGACTTCTCGGCCCTGCAGGCAGCCATCTCGGACGGCAAGACCGGCGACCTGGTCTATTTCGCCTTCGACCTTCTGTTCGAGGGACCCGAGGACTTGCGCAAGCTGCCCCTCACCCACCGCAAGGCGCGGCTGAAGGCCTATATCGACCGCATCCCCAAGTCCGCGCGCGGCCGCATCCGCTACGTCGATCACTTCGCCACCACCGGCCAGGCGGTGCTGGAAAGCGCCTGCCGGATGGACCTGGAGGGGGTGATCTCCAAGAAGCTGGATGCCCCCTATCAGGCCGGCCGCTCCACGACCTGGGTCAAGTCCAAGTGCCGGGGCCGCGACGAGGTGGTCATCGGCGGCTGGACGTCGGAGGGCGACCGCTTCCGCTCCCTGATCGTCGGCGTGCGCGAGAAGGACGGCCTGCGCCACCTTGGCCGGGTCGGCACGGGCTACGCCCAGCCCCTGCTGAAGACGCTGCTTCCGGCGCTCAAGGCGAACCCGTCGGAGACCAGCCCCTTCGTCGGCAAGGGCGCGCCCCGAAAGACCCGCGCCGCCGGCCAGACCGTGCACTGGGTCAAGCCCGTGCTGGTCGCCGAGATCGAGCACGGCGGCTACACCGACACCGGCTCCATCCGCCAGGCGGCCTACAAGGGGCTGCGCGAGGACAAGACCGCCGCCGACGTCACCGACAGGCCCCAGGTGCCCAGCCCCGCCGTCGCCGGCAAGTCCGGCAAGCTGGTCGTCGAAGGCGTGTCGATCTCAAACGCCGACAAGGTGCTGTGGCCCGCCTCGGACCTGGGGGCCGCCGTCACCAAGGCGGACCTCGTGCGCTATTACGCCATGGCCGCCGAGCGCATCCTGCCGCACGTCGCCGACCGGCCTGTGTCGATCATCCGGGCGCCGGACGGGATCGAGGGCGAGCGGTTCTTCCAGCGCCACGCCATGCCGGGCTCCAACCCGCGTCTCAAGCTGATGGATGTGAAGGAGAGAAAGCCCTACGTCGCCGTCACGGACGTCGGCGGCCTGGTGGCCATCGGCCAGTCGGGCGGGCTGGAGCTGCACCCCTGGGGCTGCAAGGCGGGCGATCCGGAGACGCCCGAGCAGATCACCTTCGACCTCGACCCGGACGAGGGCCTGGACTTCGGGGACGTGATCTCGGCCGCCAAGGTCGTCCGAAAGAAGCTCGAGGACCTCGGCCTCAGCCCCTTCGTGAAGACCACGGGCGGCAAGGGCCTGCATGTGGTCGTCCCGATCAAGGCGGATGCGCGTAGCCGGGTCGAGTGGGACGAGTGCAAGGCCTTCGCCAAGGCGGTCTGCGAGCTGATCCGCGCGGATCAGCCGGACCGGTTTACGACCACCCTGGCCAAGAAGGCGCGGGGCGGGAAAATCTTCCTCGACTATCTGCGCAACGGGCGCATGGCGACGGCGGTAGGGCCCTGGTCTCCGCGCGCCCGGCCCGGGGCCACCATCGCCTTTCCGATCAGCTGGGCCCAAGTGAAGTCGGGCCTGAACCCCAAGGCCTATACGATCCACAACGCCGAGGCCCTGCTGAAGAAGCCCGACCCCTGGAAGGATTTCCGCGCAGGTGAGGTGAGCCTGAAGCCGATGCTGAAGAAGGTGCTCTAGGCCGCCTTCTTTTTCTTCGCCGCGGGCTTCTTGGCGGGCGCCTTCTTTGCGGCAGGCTTCTTGGCCGGGGCGCGGCGGGCGGATGAGGCCGAGCCCTTCAGACTGGCGCGCAACGCCTCCATGAGGTCGATGACGTTGGTGTCCTCCGGCTCGGGCGCCTCGACCACGCCCTGACCCTTCTTCTTGGCCTCGATCATCTCGCGCAGCGCGTCGTCGTAGCGGTCCTTGAACTCCGAGGGATCGAAGTCCGCCTCCTTCTGGGCGATCAGGCGGGTGGCGATCTCGACCATGTCCTTGTCGGCCTTCACCGCCGGGATGTCGTCGAAGAACTCCTCCGGTTGGCGGACCTCGTCGTGGGCCCGCAAGGTGTAGGCGACCAGTCCCTTGCCGTGGACCTCAAGCGCCAGCTGGCGCTCCTTGCCGCGCAGGACGAGACAGCCGATGGCGATCTTGCCGGCGTTCTTCATGGCCTCGCGAATGACAGCGAAGGCCTCGGTGCCCACGCCCTTCTCGGGCACGACGTAGAAGGGGTCATCCCAGTAGAGGCGGTCGATCTCGGTCTCGTCGACGAACTTGTCGATGGAGATGGTGCGGGTCGATTCCAGCCGGACCTTTTCGAAGTCCTCGTCGCCGAACAGCACGTATTCGCCCTTGGACACCTCATAGCCCTTGACCAGGGACGAGCGCTCGACCGGGCCGGTCTCGGGGTCGGTCGTGACCATCCGGATGCGGTTGTTGGTCTCCGGATTGATCAGGTGGAAGCTGATGTTGCTGCTCGACGACGTGGCCGTATAGAGCGCGACCGGACAGGTCACGAGCGACAGCTTGAGTTGGCCTTGCCAGGTAGGACGGGCGGCCATGGGCGCCTCCGGGTTCATGAGTCCGGACTCCAACGACTCAAGCGCCTTTCAGGTTCTCCGCCACAGCGGCCTGGACCAGTGCCATGAAGGCGGCGCCGTTGACCACATCGCCCTGGCGAATGTCGATGGCCCGGCGGGTCCCGGCCTCCAGGCTGGCGTTGAACAGGCGGGCCGGGTCCGGCAGGGCCGCGCCGCGCATGAAGGTCAGCTTGACGTAGGTCTTGTAGGTCTCGCCGGTCAGGAGGATCCCGCCGCGCTCCCAGACGGGGACGCCGTCGGGGTTGGTGGGTTTGCGCCACTTCACCGTCTCGGTGATCGCGGGAGCCAGCTGGGGGTCGGACCAGTCGAAGTCCTCGCCGATGTGCAGGTAGCGCACCCGCGGCTGTTTCGAGCCGACCGGGAGCGGCGGGTCGAGCTCCACGCCGTTGTGGAACGCCACCTTCAGGTAGTGGGTCATGGCATGGAAGCTGAGGAACCAGACGTCGCCCTCCTCCGCGCCGTAGAGGGGCGAGTTCCACTTCACCGCCTTCTTCACGCCCGGCACGGTCCGGGTGACCAGGGCGTCGAGCCGGGCGCCGGCCTCGGACTTCCAGCCCGGCGCGGCGGCGATCCAGGCCTGGACGGGGCCCTCGCCGTAGCCCTTGGAGATCTGCGGATTGCCGCCGGAGAGCAGCCTTGGTTCCGCGCGGTCCTTCAGCATGCGTGCGCCCTGGGTTCGGGCGCAGTGGGCGTCATCCAGCGCCGACGATCAAGGGGCCGTCAGCGCTTGGGCTCCAGTTCCTGGTTCAGGTCTTCCCGGCGCTCGTCGTACGTTTCGGGGTGGTCGTAGAGTTCGCGCGTGGCTTCCTCGCTCACCGGGTCGTTGCGCTTGTTGCGCGTGTGATAGCGCCACAGGCCCCAGGCGAGGACGGCGCCGAGGACCACCCAGCCGATATGCCACAGACTTTCCCAGGCCATGATCGTCTCCTTTCCGGGAGAGAACGGCCAAGGGCGGGGCGAGAGTTCCCCGGAGGGGTCAGAAGAACAGCGGCTCGCGCTCTTCGCGGGGCTGGTCGCCGGAGGGCCGCGGCGGCTGGGCCGGCGTCGGTTGGGCGGGCTGGGGCGTCGGCTGCTGCGGCTGCGGCTGCGGTTGAGGCTGCGCCGGCTGGCCGTCCGGGGCGGGCTGGTCGCCCGGCTGGACTTCGCCGCCACCGCCGAAGAGGCCTTCGAGCCCGTCCATGATGTCGCCCAGCGGATCCTCGCTCTGCAGGCCGTCCTGCCAGCCTTCGGGCATGGGCGGGCCGTCGGGGATGCGCTGGACGTTCAGACGCGGCAAGGCGTCGGCCATGAAGCGGCGCCAGATGGCGGCCGGCGCACCGCCGCCGGTCACCCGGCGCATCGGCGTGTTGTCGTCGCGGCCGACCCAGACGGCGGTCACGAAGCCGCCCGTGTAGCCGACGAACCAGGCGTCCTTGTAGTCCGATGTGGTGCCGGTCTTGCCGGCCAGGTCATATCCCTCGATCGCGGCCGCCGTGGCCGTGCCGCCGGTGATCACCGAGCGCAGCATCTGGTTCATGTAGTAGAGCGGCGGATTGTTGATGACCTGCTGGGCCCCGCCCTCGGCGCGCTGATAGAGCACCCGGCCTTCGCGGGTTCGGATTCGGGTGATGCCGTGGGCGCGCGCGCGGCGTCCGCCGTTTGCGAAAGCGGCATAGGCCTGGGCCATCTCCAGCGGACTGACCTCGACGGCGCCCAGCGCCATGGCGGGCTGCAGGTTCACCGGAGACGTGATGCCGAGACGTCGCGCCGCCGAGGCCACGCGATCACGACCGACCCGATCGGCGACATAGGCGGCGACCGTATTGATCGAACCGGCCACGGCCTGCTGCATCGTCATCCGGCCCCGGAAGCGGCCGTCATAGTTGCGCGGCGACCAGTTGCCGATCGTCAGCGGCTGATCCTCGACAGGCGTGTCCGGCGTGTAGCCGGCCTCCATGGCCGCCAGATAGACGAACGGCTTGAAGGATGACCCGGCCTGGCGGCGCGCGTCGACCGCGCGGTTGAACTGGCTGTCGGTGTAGGAGCCGCCGCCGATCATGGCGCGCACCCTGCCCTCGCCGTCGACCGCCACCAGCGCCGCCTGCTCGACCCCGCGTTCGCCGTCGCGTTCCAGGATCGTCTGCACCGCACGCTCGGCCTGGGCCTGGAGCGTCAGGTCCAGGGTGGTTTCGACGATCAGGTCCTCGGAATTCTCGCCGATCAGACTGCGGACCTCGCGATCCAGCCAGTCGACGAAATACTGGGCGTGCTGCGTCGCCAAGGTGCGCGAGACACGGACCGGCTCGAGAACCGCGGCCTCGCGCTGCTCCGCGGTGATGACGCCCGCCTCCTCCATCTCATTGAGCACGACGGTCGCCCGGCCCGCGGCGCGCTCGGTCTCCGACAGCGGGCTGTAGCGCGAGGGCGCCTTCAGAAGGCCGGCCAGCAGGGCGGCTTCGCCGACCGTGAGCTCGCGCGCGCTCTTGTCGAAATAGCGCTGGGCGGCCGCCTCGATCCCATAGGCGCCGGCGCCGAAATAGACCCTGTTCAGATAGAGGGTGAGAATCTCCTCCTTGGTGAAGCGCAGCTCCATCCACACCGCGAGCATGATCTCCTGGATCTTGCGCTTCATGGTCTGGTCGGGCGTCAGGAACAGGTTCTTGGCCAGCTGCTGGGTCAGGGTCGAGCCGCCCTGCACCACCCGGCCCGCGCGCATGTTGGCGACGATGGCCCGCACCATGCCGATCGGGTCAAACCCGGGGTGGTGATAGAAGCGCCGGTCCTCGATGGCGATGAAGGCGGCCGGCACATAGTCCGGCAGGGTCTCAAGGTCGACCGACTGGGTCTGTTCCGAGCCGCGCGCGGCGATCAGTACGCCGTTGCGATCGAGATAGGTGACCGACGGCACGCGCTGGATGGCGTCCAGGCTCGACGTGTCCGGCAGACCGCGGGCGAACACGGCGAAGAAGACGACGGAGAAAATCAGCCCCCAGACGCCGAGCACGGCCGTCCAGTAGAGCAGGCGGCCCATAGGAGACCGTCTGGCCGACCTTTCCCCGCCCCCGTGGCCGTGGCTCATTCCCGATCCTCGCGCGATGCCCGGCTGATCAAAATCACGCCCGCCTTGCCAGACCCTTCACGACGGTCAAGGCCGGGCGCGCGCCCGGCGAAGTTTTTCCGGCCTCATTCCGCCGAAAGAAAGGCGTCCACCTCGGCGAAGAAGCGGGTCGGATTGTCGAACATGATGAAATGGGCCGCGTCGGGAACCCGCACCAGCCGCGCGCCCGGCACGTTCGCGTAGGATAGCTGGTAGAAGGCGTCGAGCTGGGCGTCGGTCAAAGGCGCGCCCGTCGGCGTCACGTAGAGCACCGTGACCGGGGCGGTGATGTTGGACAACTCGGGTCGAAGGTCGGTGACCACCAGCTCATGGAAGGCGCGCCCAGCCACGTCATAGTCGCTCTCGAGCGTGTGGCGGATGGGCCCGGCGCGCAGGGATTCGGTGCGCACCATTCCGGCGATCGTCTGGGCCGCCTGGGCCTCGCGCCCGTCGAGCGGGGTGTTGCGGATGCCGTCGCGGATCTGATCGGCGATCGGGCGCAGCTGGTCCGGCGTGACCCCGGGAGGTCCGAACATCGCCCCCATGAAGGGCAGCATGTCCACGACCATCAGCCGGCCGACGAGGTCCGGGTGGCGCGCGGCCAGGACCATGCCGATCCAGCCGCCCATCGAGTGACCGATCACCGCGGGTCGCGCCAGGCCCTGCTCGGCTATGTAGCGGGCGATCTCGGCCGCGACGGGCTGCCCGACCTGCTCGCCCGAGGCGTTCGCCTCCGCCGGGCGGCCCGCGAAGCCTGAGACCCAGACTCGGTGCACGCGATAGCGTCCGGCCAGATGAGCCGCGGTGTCGTCCCAGATTTCCGGATGCGAAGTCAGGCCCGGGATCAGGATGACGTCCGGACCTGAGCCCTGCGCCGTCACGCCGATCCGGTCGGAGATGAAGGGCGCGCGCGTGGGCGTGGTTGCACAGGCGGCGAGCGTCAGGCCGCCGATGCCGATGAGGAGGTTTCGTCGGTGCATGGGGTTCCCGAAACGAAGGACGGGGCGGCCCGCAGGCCGCCCCGCCGTCAAGGCTAGACCGGGGTCGGCCGGCCGCCGTCGACGGAGTTCGGATCGGCGACATTGCCGTCCTCCGTCCCGCGGTCGGTCAGCGAAGGCCCGGGCGAGTTGTCCGCGTCCCGGCCCCAGCCTCCAATAATGAAGCTGAGGACGAAGAAGACCGCGCCACAGATCACGCCGGCCCAACCCATCTGGGCGAAGCCGCCCAGTGAGGTCTCCAGCGCCGCCTGTGGGTCGAGCACCTGGCCGCCGACCGTCTCGGTGCCCAGCCGGGCCGCGATCTGGCCGCCGACGAACTGGGCGATAGAGGACGACAGGAACCACACGGCCATCATGAAGCTGACCACTGACGGCAGGCTGAGCTTCGTGATCTGCGACAAACCAACCGGCGACAGGCAGAGCTCGCCGGTCGTGTGCAGCAGGTACAGGGCCGCCAGCATGAACAGCGGCACGGCGAAGGCTTCGTTTACCAGACCGAACTGGGCCGCCCAGACTACGACGAGGAAGCCCAGGCCGGCCTGCAGAAGGCCGAGCGCGAACTTCAGCATCGGGTTGGGGTCCTGGCCCCGGCGCCCGAGGCCGGCCCACAGGGCGGCGAAGACCGGCGCGAAGATCAGGATGAAGCCCGCATTGAACGACTGGGTCTGGGCCGCGGTGATGGTGGTGTCGATCCAGAAGCCCGAAGGCTGGATGCCCGCCGCGGCCAGCTGACCGGGCGTGCCCGCCAGGAGGCCGAGGAACCGCACCGGCCCGTCGGTCAGGTTCAGGTCGACGTTGCGGTCGGTGAACAGGTTCAGCGAGGTGCCGGCCTGTTCGAACAGGGTCCAGAACACGACCGCGCCGCCGATCAGGACGGTGGCCAGGATCATCTGCTTGCGGGCGGTCCAGGTCTTGGCGCCCAGCACGATGATGGCGACGATGGCCGCCAGCGCCGCCACGGTGGAGAAGCTCAGCACCGTGCCGACCAGGGCGTTGCGCTGGACCATGAACCAGACCAGCGGCACCGCCAGGATGCCGAGGGCGTAGATAAGCCATTCCGTGTTGACCGGACCGACCACCGGGCGCTTGAGGCGCTCCGGATTGGGCGGCTCGCCGTTGCCCTGCAGAAGCGGCTTGCCGAGCACGAACACGACGAAGCCGAGCGCCATGCCGACGCCGGCCAGGCCGAAGCCGGCCCACCAGCCGACCGTCTGTCCGAGATAGC
Source organism: Brevundimonas sp. (assembly GCF_024711105.1). Classification (GTDB taxonomy): domain Bacteria; phylum Pseudomonadota; class Alphaproteobacteria; order Caulobacterales; family Caulobacteraceae; genus Brevundimonas. The sequence goes on from NZ_JANJTL010000169.1 coordinate 14,711, forward strand.
CGCACAGCACAGCGGCCCAGAACGCCCCGAGGTTGATTCCGTAATAGTAGAGGGTGAAGCCCGAATCCCGGCGCGGATCGCCCTGCGGGTAAAGCTGGCCGACGATCGAAGAGATGTTCGGCTTGAGGAAGGCGACGCCCATGATGATGAGCGACACCGCCAGGTAGAATGCGTTCAGGCCATTGGAGTCGCGGGTCTGCTCCATGGTGTAGGAGCCTGCCGGCAGGGCGGCGGGCAGGGCCGATCCGGCGGGCAGGCCCTCGATGGCCAGACCTCCGTCCTCGCCCGCGCCAAAGGCGTAGCGCTCGCCGTCGACCACGATACCGATCTCGCGGTTGGAGCCGCGCCCCTCGGACGCGATCTCATAGGACGCGCCGGCGTAGGTCAGGGTTTCGGTTGCGGGGCGGCCCTCGTAGGCCATCAGGCCGTGACCGGCCACCAGCAGCAGGGCGCCGAAGGCGATGGCCTTGCGGGTCCCGAGCCAGCGGTCGGCGACGATGCCGCCGATCAGGGGCAGTAGGTACACCAGCGAGGTGTAGGACCCGTAGGTCGAGTTGGCCGTGGCGTCGTCGAAAAGGAAGTGCTGGGTCAGATAGAAGATCAGGATGCCGCGCATCCCGTAGTAGGAGAAGCGCTCCCACATCTCGGCGAAGAAGAGGATGATCAGGCCCCTGGGGTGGCCCTTGAGCATCTGCATCAGAACCGGGAGCCCGGTCACGACCGTGACCAGTATCCCCAGCAAAATCACTATGTTCATTGAAGCCCTATGCGTTTCCTGTGGCGGACGGCGCATTCAAGCGCGCCGCTCCGCCCCCCTGAGGGGGCGGATAGGACCACCAACGCTAAGGGTTTACAAGCCGTAACGGCCCGTGAAGCCCTTGCGGCGGGGGCTTAGCGCACCCCCGCCATCATCCGCTTCAGCACCGGCGAGCCGAGCAGCAGCACCGCGCCGACGCCGACCGCGACCCAGCCGAAGAGGTTGTAAACCTCTCCATAGGTGGCGAGCGCCGCGGCCGGATCAGTGACCACGCCGCCGATAGTTTCGGTCGCGGTCATCCGGGCGACGACGCCGCCGAGCGCGTGCGCCAGCGAGCTGGACAGGAACCAGACGCCCATCATCACGCCGACGACCTTGGGCGCCGACAGCTTGGTGATCATCGACAGGCCGATGGGGCTGATCATCAGTTCGGCGATTGTGTGCATGACATAGGTCAGGGCCAGCCACAGGAAGGCGATGCGATAAATTTCGTTCGCCTGGGTGGCCGTCGCCCACGCCAGCATGATGAAGCTGGCGCCCATGATCACCAGGGCGAGCGAGAACTTGACCGGGGTCGAAGGCTCCGCGCCGCGCGCCGCCAGCGTCTGCCACAGGATCGCGAACAGCGGCCCCAGGATCACGATCATCAGCGGGTTCACCAGGTTCGACTGGGCCGCGTTGATGAAGGACGGCATTTCGACCGAGTTCTGCGCCATCAGCGTCAGGGACGACCCGGCCTGTTCGAACAGCATCCAGAACAGCACCGAGAAGATGGTCAGCACCAGCGCCGCCAGCATCCGGCTGCGCGTCTCGCCCTTCAGCACGAAGATCGACCAGATGATCATCGCCGCGAAGATGGCGGGGGCCAGCCAGGTCAGGCCGGTCTCGACCAGTTCGTGGCGTCGGAGCAGCATCCAGGTCGGGATGACCGCGACCACCCCGCCAATGGTGAACAGGGCGCCGTAGGGAACACCGAACAGGCCCTTCCTGCCTTCCATTTCGGGCGGCGGCCCCGCCTTGCCCTCGAGCCACGGCTGGCCGAGCTGGAAGACGATGAGGCCCAGCAGCATGCCGATGCCCGCCAGACCGAAGCCGTAGGCCCAGCCGTAAGTGATGCCGATCCAGCCGCAGAGGATCTTGGCCAGCAGCGAACCCAGGTTGATGCCGACGTAGAACCAGGTGAAGCCGGCGTCCCGCTTACGGTCGCCCTCCTCATAGAGGGCGCCCACAACGTTTGAGATGTTGGCCTTCAGGAAGCCGACGCCCACGACGATCAGGGCCATGGCGAGCAGCACGGTGCTCTCGCCGTTGATGTCGCGCACGACGCGCTCCTCGTACTGGCCGGGAGGCGTGACCGCGGGCAGCGAGCTGTCGAGCGCGGGGTCGCGCGTCAGGCCGTCCGTGCCGAAGGCGATAGGCGTTCGCTCGTCGCCGAGGACGGCGAACTGCTGGCGGTCCTGGTCGCGGCCGACCGTCTGGACCTCGTATTCCTGCCCGCCGACGGTGATGAACTGACGTCCGCCCGAACCTTCGAAGGCCATGGCGAAGTGGCCCGCCACGAGGAACAGCGCGCCGATGGTCACCGCCTTTCGCGCACCCAGCCAGCGGTCGGCGATGGCGCCTCCGACGATCGGCAGGAGGTATACGAGCGCCGCATAGGCGGCGTAGGTCTCGGCCGCCTCGCCCTGGCTCATCAGGAAGTGCTGGACCAGGAACAGCACCAGCAGGGCCCGCATGCCGTAGTAGGAGAAGCGCTCCCACATCTCGGCGAAGAACAGGACGACGAGGCCACGCGGATGGCCGAAGAAAGTTTTGCGGCCGGCGGCCGTAGCGGTGTCGCTCACGCAGATCCTCCCAGATCGACAGCCGCGCAATCGAGCCGAAAGCCGCCCGGCTGGCAAGAGCATCGCATCCGAAGGTGACGAAGGTCCGTAGCTCGATCGGGGAGGCGTCGCAGGCCTGAACCCGCCCTCCGGCCGGATGGCGGCAACTTGTGACGAAGGATCGATCGCATGCGACTTCTGTACCTGGGGGCGACAGCCCTCGCTCTCGCGGCCTCCCCCGCGCTGGCCCAGTCCGGCCCGTGGTCGGGGCCCTACGTCGCCGGGTTCGCCGGCTACGCCGACGCCGACAACGAAGACCGGGAGACCTTCCTCTTCGACACCGATCAGGACGGAGCATACGACGACACCGTGCTGACTTCGGGCGGCGCGAACGCCTTCTCGCCTGGGTTCTGCGACGGCCTGGCGACGTCGCCGACGCCGGCGGGCGGGTGCGCCGAGGATTCGGACGGCGGCGACTTCGGCGTTCGGCTCGGCTACGACTGGCAGTCCGGTGCCTTCGTTTACGGCCTGCTGGCGGAGGTGAGCTCGGCGGAGGTGGACGACAGCGTCTCAGCCTTCTCGACCACGCCGGCCCGCTACGCCATGACCCGCGAGGTCGACTACATCACGGCGATACGGGGCCGGTTTGGCTACGCCTGGGGCCGGGTCATGGCCTACGGGACGGCGGGACTGGCCTACGGCGAGGTCAGCCGTGACTTCACCACCTCGAATGGCGCGAACAGTTTCACCGAGCGCGACGATGACGCCGTCATGGGCGTCCAGATCGGCGCCGGCGCCGAGTTCGCCGTCAACGACCGGGTTAGCCTGGGGCTCGAGTACCTTCGGACGTCTTTGGAGGATGGCGACTACACCGTCCGCGCCGGCCCTGGGACCGCGCCGCCGACGAACCCGTTTCTTATCGTGAACCCGACCGGGACCGATATGCGCAGATCGGACACGCGCTTCGACATCTCCAGCTGGCGGCTGACGGCCACCTATCGGTTCTGACGGGTCGCGGGCCGGCCGTCTTCCCTCCCCCCGCCACGGTCAGGTCCGCCCGGCCCCGGTGAGCGATCACCGGGGCCGGATTCCGTTGTGGCGCTTGCGCGGCGCCGCCGCACGGCGCACCTGCGTCACGATGCCCGTGTCTGCCGCATACCTGCCTGATCCGAAATTCGCGGAGCTGGGACCCGAGTTCCAGGACCCAGTGCAAGCCGCGCTATTCCCACAGGCCCTGCTGCGTTGGCGCGATCAGAGGGCGGCGCGGACCGTGGGGCTCGACGCCCTGACCGAGACCGAGTGGCTGGCTCACTTCGCACGGTTCGATCCCCTGCCCGGGCAGCCGGCGCCGCTGGCCATGCGCTATCACGGGCACCAGTTCCGCACCTACAACCCGGATATCGGCGACGGCCGTGGGTTCCTGGCGGCGCAGCTACGGGACGACCGCGGACGACTGCTTGATCTCGGCACCAAGGGCTCAGGGCGTACGCCCTGGAGTCGCGACGGCGACGGGCGCCTTACGCTCAAAGGCGGGGTGCGCGAGGTGCTGGCCTCCGAGATGCTGCAGGCGCTCGGCGTTCCGACCTGCCGCATCCTCAGCCTGGTCGAGACCGGCGAGGAGCTCGAACGCCACGACGAACCTTCGCCGACGCGTGGCTCGGTCATGGTCCGGCTGCAGCACGGCCATGTGCGCATCGGGACCTTCCAGCGGCTGGCCTTCTTTGAGCGCAGCGACCTGCTGGCGCAGCTCGTTGAGCACGTGCGCGCGACCTATCATCCCGACGCGGAAGGCCCGGCGGGCGTGCTGCGCGCCGTCGTTGGAGCAAGCGCCCGGCTCGTCGCGCGCTGGACGGCCGTGGGCTTCGTCCACGGCGTGCTCAACACCGACAACCTGAACGTCACTGGCGAGAGCTTCGACTACGGACCCTGGCGCTTCCTGCCGCAGCTCGATGCGAACTTCACCGCCGCCTATTTCGACCGCATCGGCCTCTACAGCTTCGGCCGCCAGGCCGAGGCCGTCTTCTGGAACCTGCGCCAGCTGGCCGGGACGTTGCGCCCGCTGGCTGAGGAGTCGCAGCTCGTCGAGGCGCTCAACGCCTTCGGACCCGCCTATGTGCGCGAGAGCCATGCGGCCCTCCGGGCGCGGCTTGGTCTTCTGGACGCCGGCGAGACGGCGGCGCAGCGGTTGATTGAGACCACCTTCGAACTGATGGCCGAGGGCGGCGAGGCGCTCGGCTTCGAGCCGCTGTTCTTCGACTGGTATTGCGGGACGGCGTCGCGGGAGCGGGCGCTGTCCGGTCCTCGCGAGGACATCTATCGCGGCGCGGCCTTCGCCGCGTTCGAAGAGGCGCTGTCGGCGCACACACCGGACCGGCCCGAGCGGCTGGCTCACCCGGTCTTCAGCCGTCCCGACCCCGAGACGATGCTCATCGATGAGGTCGAGGCGATCTGGTCGCCGATCGCGGAACGGGACGACTGGTCGGCGTTCGCAAGGAAGATCGAACGTATCCGTGAGGCGGGCGCCGCCTACGGTCTGGTCTGAAGCTTCCCTTTACGTCCGCGTCAAGTTCGGGCATGAATGCGGGCCATGTCCGCCGACGACCACCGCACCTATTCGATCCGCCAGCTGTGCCGCGAGTTCGGGGCGACGGCGCGGGCGCTGCGCTTCTATGAGGACAAGGGGCTGCTGACACCGGCGCGCAAGGGCCAGACGCGGGTCTATGACGCGCGCGACCGGGCGCGGCTCAAGCTGATCCTCAGAGGCCGCCGCATCGGCTTCACCCTGCAGGAGATCCAGGACATGCTGGATCTCTACGACCGCAAGGACCACAACGCCCATCAGATGGCGGTCGCCCTGCGCCGCCACCGGGCCCAGATCGAGGCCCTCAAGCAACAGCGTGAGGACATCGAGGGCGCCATCCAGACGGCCGAGGAAGCCTGTCAGTGGATGGAGCAGAAACTCGCGGAGTTCCGGCCGGACCTGCTGCCGGGCGCCGAGGAATACGCTGAGGTCCTGAAGTCCCGCCTGAACCCCGACCATCCCCAGCCCTTCAAAGCGAGAGCCTGACCATGGCCTACAAGGCGCCCGTCCGCGACCTGACCTTCGTGCTGAACGAGGTGCTGGAGATCGACCGCTATTCGAACCAGCCCGGCTTCGCGGATGTGTCCTCGGACCTCGTCCAGCAGATCCTGGAGGAAGGCGCCAAGTTCGCCGAGGAGGTCATCGCGCCGCTCAACCGTGTCGGCGACCAGGAAGGCTGCAAGTGGGACAACGGCAAGGTCACCGGCCCGACCGGCTGGAAGGAGGCCTACCAGCAGATGGTCGCCGCCGGCTGGCCCAGCCTGACCTGTGACCCGGAATACGGCGGCCAGGGCATGCCGGCCATCGTCGGTATGGCGTTCGGCCAGTTCACCGCCGCGGCCTCGCCGGCCTTCTCCATGTACCCGGGCCTGACCCACGGCTGCTACGAGGGCCTGCACGCCAACGGCTCCGACGAGCAGAAGGCCAAGTACCTGCCCAAGCTCGCCGCCGGCGAGTGGGGCGGCACAATGAACCTGACCGAGCCCCAATGCGGCACGGACCTGGGCCTGATCCGCACCAAGGCGGTCCCGAACGGCGACGGCTCCTATTCGATCACGGGTCAGAAGATCTGGATCTCGTCGGGCGAGCACGACTTCACCGACAACATCATCCACCTGGTCCTGGCCCGCATCGAAGGCGCGCCGGAAGGCATCAAGGGCATCAGCCTGTTCGTGGTGCCCAAGTTCCTGGTCAACGACGACGGCTCGCTGGGCGAACGCAACGGCGTCGAGTGCGCCGGGCTCGAACACAAGATGGGCATCCACGGCAACGCCACCTGCGTCATGTCCTACGAGGGCGCCAAGGGCTGGCTCGTCGGGACCGAGAACAAGGGCATGGCGGCCATGTTCGTCATGATGAACGAGGCGCGCCTGGGCACCGGCCTGCAGGGCCACGCCATCGGCACGGCCGCCTATCAGGCCGCCGTCGAGTACGCCAAGGAGCGGCTGCAGGGCCGCTCGTTGACGGGCCCGAAGAACCCGGACGGCCCGGCCGATCCGATCATCGTCCATCCGGACGTGCGCCGCATGCTGATGGAGGCCAAGGCCTTCGTCGAAGGCGGCCAGGCCTTCATCCTATGGACCGCGCTGCAGGCCGACCTGCAACGCTCGGACGACGAGGCCACCGCCACCAAGGCCCGCGACTACATGGGCCTGATCACGCCGGTGGTGAAAGCCTACCTGACCGACAAGGGGTTCCACGTAGCGTCGCTGGCCATGCAGGTGCACGGTGGCTCGGGCTACACCGAGCACTTCCCGGCCAGCCAGTATCTGCGCGATGCGCGCATCACCATGATTTACGAGGGCACAAACGGCGTTCAGGCGCTGGACCTCGTCGGGCGCAAGCTGCCGGCCAATGGCGGCCGGGCGATCATGACCTGGTTCGCCGACATCGACGCCTTCGCCGCGGAGCAGGGCTCGAACGAGGCGATAAAGCCGTTCGTCGAAGGCCTGACCCAGTCGAAGGGCACGCTGCAGGAAGCCACCATGTGGCTGATGCAGAACGGCATGCAGAACCCGGACAACGCCGGCGCGGCCTCGACCGACTACCTGCACATCTTCGGCCTGACGGCCATGGCCTACATGTGGGCCCAGATGGCGGTCGCGGCCCAGAAGCAGATCGACGCCGGCTCGGACGATCCGTTCTACGCCAACAAGCTGGCCACGGGCCGCTACTTCGTCGAGCGCATCCTGCCGGACGCCCGCGCTCACCTGAAGAAGCTGAAGTCCGGCGCCGAAGTGCTGATGGCGCTCCCGGCCGAGGCGTTCTGAACCAACTCTCCTCCCCGGCGCGCAGCGGTGGGGAGGTGGATCGGCGCCGATAGGCGACGAGACGGAGGGGGCGACGCTGATGGCGCCGAACTCCCTCAATCCTAACCGGCGGAGGCGCCCCCACCACCACATCGTGGTCCCCCACCCCAACGCGGGCGATGGGGAGGAGAAAGACGATGAACGTCCTCAACGTCCCCGAACCCGACTTCATGGCCGAGGAGGAGATCGTCCTCTTCTCCGACAGCGTGGCCCGCTGGATCGACGAGCACGCGCCGCCCGAAAAGGTGCAGCAGTGGATCGCCGACAGCTCCGTCCCGCGCGAGTTGTGGACCCATGCCGGAGAGGCAGGCCTGCTTGGCCTGTCCATGCCCGAGGCCGACGGCGGCATGGGCGGCGACTACCGCCACGAGGTCGTGCTGATGCGCCAGCTCGGCTGGAAGGGCGCGGACCACTTCGGCATCTCGCTGCACAACGCCATCGTCGCCCCCTACATCTGGCACTACGGCACCGAGGAGCAGAAGCAGCGCTGGCTGCCGCGGCTGGCGTCGGGCGAGCTGGTCGGCGCCATCGCCATGACTGAGCCGGGTGCCGGCTCCGACCTGCAAGGGGTAAAGACCACCGCAAAGAAGGCCGGGAACGGCTATGTGGTGAACGGGTCCAAGACCTTCATCACCAACGGCCAGCTGGCCAACTTCATCATCGTCGTCGCCAAGACCGACCCGGCCGAGGGCGCCAAGGGCACCTCCCTGATCGTGGTCGAGACCGACGGCGCCGAGGGCTTCGAACGCGGCCGCAACCTCCACAAGATCGGCATGGAGGGCAACGACACCTCCGAGCTGTTCTTCAACGACGTGCGCGTCCCGGCCGACAACATCATCGGCGGCGGCGAGGGCATGGGCTTCATCCAGCTGATGCAGCAGCTGCCGCAGGAGCGGCTGAACATCGCCGTCCAGGGCGTGGCGGCGGCCGAGCGCGGCCTCGCCGAGACCCTGGCCTACGTCAAGGACCGCAAGGCCTTCGGCAAGCGGATCATCGACTTCCAGAACACCCAGTTCAAACTGGCCGAGGTGAAGACCAAGCTGACGGTGGCCAAGGTCTTCGTCGATCACTGCATCGGCCTGCACCTGAAGGGCCAGCTCGACGCCGCCACGGCCTCCATGGCCAAGTACTGGGTCACCGACATCCAGGGCGAAGTCATCGACGAGATGCTCCAGCTCCACGGCGGCTACGGCTACATGAACGAGTATCCGATCGCCCAGCTGTACAAGGACGCCCGGGTGCAGCGCATCTACGGCGGCACCAACGAGATCATGAAGCTGCTGATCGCCCGGACGCTCTAGGCCCGCGTCCGGTCCCAAGCCGAGAATTCGTGCGCGATGCAGCGCTCGATCAGCTTGCGCCACACCGGCTCGGCGATGTCGGGCGACAGGCCCTGCTCGCGGGCTGCGGCCAGCACCTTGGAGACGACGTCCTCGATCCGCCAGTCGTCGTGGACCACGTCGCGGCTCGGCTTGATGCGGGCGGCGGCCTCCATGTAGCGCTGGCGCTCGGCCATGAGCGTCACGAGCGCTCGGTCGAGCGCGTCGACGCCCTCACGCACCTCGGCCATGGTCGTGCAGGCCTCGGGCGCGGTGCGCGGGTCGATCCTCACCTCATCCGACAAAGGCGCGCTCCAGGACGTATTCGGCGGGCTCGGCGTTCGAGCCCTCGGTCAGACCATAAGTCTCGACCAGGGCGGCGACGTCCTTGATCATGGCCATGGAGCCGCAGAGCATGACCCGGTCGCGCGCAGGGTCGAAGCCGCGCTCCAGCCTCAGGTCGTCGAAGAAGGCGCCAGAGCGGATACGGTCGGTGACCCGGCCTGTGGTGTGGAAGGCCTCGCGCGTCACCGTCGGGGCGTAGGTCAGGGCGGCCTTGGCCTCCTCGCCGATCAGCGGATCCTCATGGACGCCGCCTTCCAGGAATTCGCGATAGGCCAGGTCCGCGACCTGGCGCACGCTGTGGACCACGAAGACCCGCTTGAAGCGCTGGTAGGTCTCAGGATCGCGCACGATCGACAGCCAGGGCGCCAGGCCCGTGCCCGAGCCGATCAGGAACAGGTTCTCGCCGCCGGTCAGGGCGTCCAGCACCAGGGTGCCGGTCGGCTTCCTGCCGACCAGGACGGTGTCGCCTTCCTTGATGTGCTGCAGGCGCGAGGTCAGGGGGCCGTCCGGGACCTTGATGGAGAAGAACTCCAGCTGCTCGTCCCACATGGGGCTGGCCACCGAATAGGCGCGCACGATCGGCTTGGCCCCGCCCTCGGCCGGCAGGCCGATCATCAGGAACTCGCCCGAGCGGAAGCGCAGCTCGTCAGGGCGCGTGACGGCGAAGGAGAACAGGCTGTCGGTCCAGTGACGGACCCACAAAACCCGCTCCTCGAAATAGGGACTGGGGCGCGCGGTCGGCGCGGCGGCGGCGGTCATGGCGTCCATCTAAAGACTCGCGCGGATTTCGCCAGTGCGGCCGGTCAGGCCGCCGCCTCCTCCATGGCGCGGCGGATGGCGGTGGCGGTGCGCTCCGGGCCCATGCCGTAGCTGAGCGGCGTGACGAACTCGCCCTCGGGGTTCATCAGATAGACGGTCAGGGAATGGTCCATGGTGTAGCCCCCGGTCTGCTCGCGGCGCTCGTAGAAGACCCGATAGGCGTCGGCGGCGGCCCGCACCTGCTCCGGCGTCCCGGTCAGGCCGATGACGCCCTCGGGAAAGCCGCGCGTCGACAGGTAGTCGGCCAGGGCCTCGGGCGTATCGCGCTCGGGGTCGACCGAGATGAAAACAATCTGCAGATTCTCGGCCTGCGGCCCCAGCTGGTCCTTCACCGCCGCCAGAGTCTGAAGCGTGGTCGGGCAGTAGTCCGGGCAATAGGTGAAACCGAAGAAGACCGCCGTCCATTTGTCCTCAAGGATCGACTCATCGACCTGGCGGCCGGTCTGGTCGACCAGCTGGAAGGGTCCGCCGATGTCCGCCTCGCCAAAGGTCATGACCGGCTGGTCCGCAGGCGCCGCCCGCTGGGCCAACACCCACCAGGTCGCGCCCGCGATGATTACCGCAAGCGCGATACAGGCGGCGGCGAAGATGACGATCGGCTTGCGCGGCATGAAATCCTCTCGACGCGGGCGGGTCCGGCGGGGCCTTATAGGGGGGTGAGCGCCGAGCCCCAAGCCACGACCTACTGGGATCCTCAGAACCTGCCCGCCCCGCGCGGCAGGCTGCGCCTGCGCACCCTGATGCTGCTCCGCTGGCTGGGCCTCGCCGGTCAGACGGCGGCGGTGCTGTTCACGGCCTTCACCCTGGATTTCGACATCCGCCTGGGCTGGTGCCTGGCCATGATCGGCGCCGGAGCGTGGATGAACGTCGCTCTCGCCATCCTGGCGCGCCAGCCCGTGCTGGAAGGCTGGAAGGCGGCGGGCCAGCTGATGTTCGACGTGCTCCAGCTCGGCGCGCTGCTGGGCCTGACCGGCGGGTTGGACAATCCGTTCTCGCTGCTTCTGATCGCGCCGGTGACGATCGCCGCGGCCGCGCTGCCGACGCGGCACACCATGGCGGTGGGAGCCCTGGCGCTCCTGGTCGCCTGCGTCCTGTTCTTCGTACCCGAGCCCCTGCCCTGGCGGCCGGGAGAGATGCTGACCCTGCCGCCCATCTATCGCCTGGGCTTTCTGACCGCGATCCTGACCGGAGTGATCTTCACCGCCGGCTACGCGTGGAAGACGTCCTCGGAGGCCCGCCGCATGGGCCTGGCCCTGGCCGCGACCGACGCCATTCTCGCGCGCGAGCAGAGACTGGCGGCCATGGGCGGCCTCGCCGCCGCGGCCGCCCACGAACTCGGGACGCCGCTGGCCACCATCCAGGTCGTGGCCCGCGAGCTGCTGCGCAACGCCGGGTCCGACAAGGCCCTGGCCGAGGACGCCGAACTGCTGGTCCAGCAGGCCGAGCGGTGCCGCGACATCCTCAGGACCCTGTCCCAGCGCTCGGAAACCGGCGACGTGGCAGAGGCCCGCGTCAGCCTGGCCGATCTCCTGCGCGAGGCCGCCGAGCCGCACCGCAACCACGGGCCGCGCGTGGAGATCGCGGTGGAGGGCGCCAAGGGATCGGTCGAGCCCGAAATCCGACGCCTGCCCGAGGCCGTGCGCGCCATCGGCGCCTTCGTCGAGAACGCTACGGACTTCGCCGTCTATGAGGTTCGGGTCACCGCCTATTTCGACGACCGGACGATCCGCATCGAGGTCAAGGACGACGGCCCGGGGTTCGCCTCCGACGTGCTGGTCAAGCTGGGCGAGCCCTATGTCACGTCGCGGCCTGCGGGCGAGGGATCCAAGACCGGCCACCACGGCATGGGCATCGGCTTCTTCATCGCCAAGACCCTGCTGGAGAAGACGGGCGCCTCGGTCACCTTCGGGAACCTCCGGCACAAGGAAGGCGCTCAGGTGGTGGCGAGCTGGCCGCGCAACCTGCTCGAAGCTTGACGGGTCGCAATCGCCCAGCCCCGACGCTATCTAGGGTTCGGGGGCATTGAGGAGAACCGATGTCCGAGACGATGGAGCTTCAGTCCCAGGTCGAGGCGCTCGAGGACCGCTCGCTGATGGTGCTCGACGACGACACGGCCCTGCGCACCCGGCTGGGCCGGGCCATGGAGGCGCGCGGCTTTCAGGTGACCCTGGCCGCCTCGGTGGCCGAGGCGCTTGAACTGGGCAGATCGAGCCCGCCGGCGTTTGCGGTGGTGGACATGCGGCTGGAGGACGGCAACGGCCTCAAGGTCGTCGAGACCCTGCGCGAGCTGAGGCCCGAGTCCCGTATCGTCATGCTGACCGGCTACGGCGCCATCGCCTCGGCCGTGGCGGCCATCAAGGCCGGCGCGGTGGACTTCCTGGCCAAACCGGCTGACGCCGACGACGTGGTCAAGGCGCTCCTGGCCTCCGGCGACGATAAACCCCCACCGCCCGAGAATCCGATGTCCGCCGACCGGGTCCGCTGGGAGCACATCCAGCGCGTCTATGACCTGTGCGGCCACAATGTCTCGGAAACCGCTCGTCGCCTGAACATGCATCGCCGCACGCTTCAGCGGATCCTGGCCAAGCGCGCGCCGCGCTAGACCCCCGTGGCGCGTAGCGCGCCGAGCCTTGCGAATGCCAGTGTCAGCGCCTTGCGGCGCGCGGGCGCCAGCGGACTGGGCGTATGCGGCCTCACCACCGCCCCGCCGAAGCCGTCGGCGACGATGAGCCCGGGTTCGACCGGCAGGATGTCAGTGGGAAACTCGGGCGCCACCGCGAAGAAATAGGCGTCGCAGAACGGCAGATAGTCGCCCCACTTCCGGTCGCAGCGGAAATCCTCGACCGAGGACTTCACCTCGCAGATGGCGATCTCGCCGCGCGGGCCCAGAGCCATGACGTCGGCGCGCCGACCATTGGGCAGACGAACCTCCAGCAGCGGCGCATAGCCGAGGTCGGCCATCACGCGCGCCGCGCCCTTGGTCACCGCGGCGGTCACGGCCGGCCGCGAGGTGAAGGTCAGTTCCAGGGTTTCAAAGGCGACGAGGCTCACCCCGCCACAATGTTCACGGGCTGTTCCAAGTCAACCCATGCGGACGAGCGATCAGCTCGCCGCGCCGACCGCCAGGACCAGCCAGATCATCTTGAGCGCCTGCATCTCAGGCCCCCACGTGCACGGCGTTGGAGGTGTCGTAGCCGAGCGCGCGTACGCGGGCGAGCAGGGCCGAGCGGTTGGCCGGGCTGTGCGAGCGGCTCCACAGCCAGAAATAGTTGCCGCCCGGCGTGCCGAGGATGGCCCAGCTGTAGTCGTCGGCGCGGTCCAGCACCCAGAACTCCTGCGACACGCCGATGAAGCCGGCGGCGCCGCCTTGGGCGCGGAAACGCAGGCGGTTGTTGGCGTCGTTCAGCGGGCTGGCCGAAGCGCGGACGATGCGCGGCTCGCCGCTGGCGCGCTGGCAGGTGTTCACGACGTTGTAGGCGTCGCCTGCGCGGGTCACGTCGATCTGCAGGCGGTTGCAGGTCGGCTGATTGCGGTTGGGCGTGCGCGCGATCTCGTACCAGCGGCCGTCAAACTGCTGCAGGTCGACGGCGCGGCGCGGCACCGGGGCGTCGGCGAGCGCCACGGTCGAAAAGGCGATGGCCGCCGCGGACGCGGCGATGAGCTTGGTCGGTCTCATGGTCCTGATCCTTGCGTCACGGGCTTTGTCGGGCGTAGCAACGCGGTCCAGCCCAATATAGATGCAAGCGGGGCCTCTTTGAGGCGCCTCAGTTAACGGAACTCGCCATCGTCGCCGAAACGTCACAGTCGGGAGACAACGCCCCGCCGTTTACGGTGTCGGAGCTGTCCGCCGCGCTCAGGCGAACGCTGGAGGACCGGTTCGGATACGTCCGGCTGAGGGGCGAGATCTCCAAGTGCACCCACCATGGGTCGGGGCACGTCTATCTGACGCTCAAGGACGACAACGCCTGCATCGACGGCGTCGTCTGGCGCGGCTCGGTCAAGAACCTCGCATGCCGGCCGGAGCAGGGGCTGGAGGTGATCGTCACCGGCAAGATCACCTCCTATCCGCAGCGGTCGTGCTACCAGATCGTCATCGACACAATGGAGCCGGCGGGCGTCGGGGCCCTGCTGGCGCAGCTCGAGCGGCTGAAGGCCCAGCTGAAGTCCGAGGGTCTGTTCGACGCCGCGCGCAAACGGCCGATCCCGGCGATTCCGACGGTGGTGGGCGTGATCACCAGCCCGACCGGCGCGGTCATCCGGGACATCCTGCACCGCATCCGCGACCGCTGGCCCTGCCGGGTGCTGGTCTGGCCGTGCGTGGTCCAGGGCGACCAGGCCGCCGGCCAGGTGGCGGCGGCGGTGAAGGGCTTCTCCAGCCTGCCGGAGGACGGCCCGATCCCGCGCCCGGACGTGCTGATCGTGGCGCGTGGCGGCGGCTCGGTGGAGGACCTGTGGCCCTTCAATGACGAGGCCCTGGCCCGCGCGGTCGCGGCCTGTCCCCTGCCGGTCATCTCGGCGGTGGGCCACGAGACCGACACCACCCTGATCGACTTCGTCTCGGACCGGCGCGCGCCGACGCCGACGGCGGCCGCCGAGATGGCCACTCCGGTGTTGACCGACCTGAAGGCGCAGCTGGCCGACTTCGACCGGCGCATGCAGCGCTGCACGGGCCGGGCGATTGAGCTGAGGCGCACGCGGCTGACGGGCGTCTCGGCGCGGATGCCCAGCCGGGCCGACCTGTTCGGGCGGCGCGAGCAGCGCCTGGATCAGGCCTCGGCGCGGTTGTCCTCCGCGCTCCAGGCCAATGCGGCGGCGCATGAGCGAGCCCTGCTGAGGGTCGCCTCGCGCCTGTCGCCGGCGACGCTGAAGCGGCCCATCGAGCAGCAGGCCGAACGGCTGGCGGCGCTGGACCGGCGGGCGTCGCAGGCGCTGAGGCAATGGCTGAGGGACCGCGAGCAGCGGCTGTCGGGGTTGGCGCGCCGCCTGCCGTCGATGGAGCGGCCGGTGCGCCAGGCGCTGGGCCGGCTGGACGAGCTGGGCCGCCGCTCGCAGGCGGCGCTGGGCCGGTTGCAGCGACGGGAGGCCGAGCGGCTGGAGCGGCTCAGCCGGCTGTTCCTGTCGCTAGACCCGGACCGGCCGCTGGAGCGCGGCTTTGCGCGGGTTCACCTGTCCGACGGACGGCTGGTGAGGTCTGCCGGTCAGTTGGCGGCGGGCGACGCGCTGGCGCTGAAGTTCCGCGACGGCGAGGCCGGGGCGGTGGTCACCGGCGGGGAGCCTCGCAAGCCGACCGCGCCGAAGAAGGCCAAGGCCCCTCCGCCCGGCCAGGGCGACTTGTTCTGAACGTCATCCCGGCCGCAGGCGCGCAGCGCCGAAGAGCCGGGACTTAAACGCAATCGGCGCCGCACAGCCTAGGCCCCGGATCGGCGCTTCACTCCGTCCGAGTGACGGGATCAGGCGTTCCCCTCGGTCCCCGTCAGGTCCGTCCAGAAGCGCTTGGCCTTCTTGAAGAAGCCGGCGTGCTTGGGATGCTGGCGCTCGCCGCAGGTTTCGCCGAGCTCGCGCAGCAGCTCCTTCTGGCGGGGCGTGAGGTTGGTGGGGGTCTCGACGAACAGTTCGACGACCAGGTCGCCCCGGCGGCGGCCCTGGAGGTCGGGCATGCCCTTGCCCTTGATGCGCACCGTCTTCCCGGTCTGGGCGCCCTCCGGCACCTCGACCGAGGCTCGGCACTGGCCATCGCAGGCCTCCGAGGACAGGCAGGGCGCCTCGATCTCGCCGCCGAGCGCGGCCGTCGCCATCGGCACCGGCACGGTGCACAACAGGTCCAGCCCGTCGCGCTCGAACAGCTCGTGGGGCTTTACCGACAGGAAGACATAGAGGTCGCCGCGCGGCCCGCCGCGCCGGCCGACATCGCCTTCGCCCGCCAGGCGGATGCGGGAGCCGTCGTCGACGCCGGCGGGAATCTTCAGCGCCATGCGGCGCGTCTTGCGAACCTGGCCGCGGCCGTGACACGCCGTGCAGGGCTCGGCGATGACCTTGCCCTGGCCGCCGCAGCGCGGGCAGGTCCGCTCGACCTGGAAAAAGCCGTTGGCCTGGCGCACGCGGCCATGGCCGCCGCAGGTGGCGCACTGGGTCGGCTGGGAGCCCGGCTTGGCGCCCGAACCCTCGCAGGGCTCGCAGACGGCGGCCGAGGCTACGTCGATCTCGACCTCGGCACCGCGATAGGCCTGCTCCAGGCTGATCTCCAGGTCGTGGCGCAGGTCCGCGCCCCGCTGCGGCCCGGCCGAGCGCTGCTGGGCGGCCCGGTTGAACATGTCACCGAAGACGTCGCCGAACACCTCGGAGAAGATGTCGTTGACGTTGTCGAAGCCGCGCGCGCCGCCGAAGCCGCCGGCGCCGTTCACGCCCGCGTGGCCGAAGCGGTCATAGGCCGCCCGCTTGTCCGGATCGGACAGGACGGAATAGGCTTCGTTGATTTCCTTGAACTTGGCGGCGGAGTTCTCACAGCCGCCGTTGCGGTCTGGATGGTGCTCCATCGCGGCCTTGCGGAACGCCGCCTTGAGCGCCGCTGCGTCGACCGACCGGTCGACTCCCAGCGTCTGATAGTAGTCCTGCGTCGCCATAACCCGTTACGCCCCAATCAGGTCGGCGCCCCCGCCCGAAAGCGGGGGGCGCCAGAACCTTAAGCCGACTGCTTCTGGTCCTGATCCTGGTTGTCGTCCGTCACGTCCTCAAACTCGGCGTCGACGACACCTTCGTCCGCCGAAGACCCGCCGTCCGAGGCGTCCGCCTGGCCGGCCTGGGCCTTGTACATGGCCTCGCCCAGCTTCATCGACGCCTGGACCAGGGCATTGGTCTTGGCGGTGATGTCGGCCGCGTCCTCGCCGTCCTTGGCCGCCTTCAGCGCGTCCAGCGCGGTCTGGATCTCGTTGCGGTCGGCCTCGGAGACCTTGTCGCCGTGTTCGGCCAGGGCCTTCTCGGTCGAGTGGACGGCGGCGTCGGCCTGGTTCTTGGCCTCGACCAGCTCCTTGCGCGCCTTGTCGGCGGCGGCGTTGGCCTCGGCCTCCTTGACCATGCGGTCGATGTCGGCGTCCGACAGGCCGCCGTTCGCCTGGATGCGGATCGACTGTTCCTTGTTGGTCGCCTTGTCCTTGGCGGTGACATGCACGATGCCGTTGGCGTCGATGTCGAAGGTGACCTCGACCTGCGGCATGCCGCGCGGCGCCGGCGGAATCCCCATCAGGTCGAACTGACCGAGGATCTTGTTGTCGGCCGCCATCGGGCGCTCGCCCTGGAAGACCCGGATGGTCACCGCCGACTGGTTGTCCTCGGCGGTCGAGAAGACCTGGGACTTCTTGGTCGGGATGGTGGTGTTGCGTTCGATCAGCGGGGTGAAGACGCCCCCCAAGGTCTCGATGCCCAGGGTCAGCGGGGTCACGTCGAGCAGCAGCACGTCCTTGACGTCGCCCTGCAGCACGCCCGCCTGGACCGCGGCGCCCAGCGCCACGACCTCGTCGGGGTTCACGCCCTTGTGCGGCTCCTTGCCGAAGAAGGCCTTCACGGCCTCCTGCACCTTGGGCATGCGGGTCATGCCGCCGACGAGCACGACCTCGTCGATGTCCGAAGCCTTGAGGCCCGCGTCCTTGAGCGCCTTCTGGCAGGGCTCGATGGTGCGCTGGACCAGGTCCTCGACCAGGGCTTCCAGCTTGGCGCGCGACAGCTTGATGTTGAGGTGCAGCGGGCCGGACGCATTCATCGAGATGAAGGGCAGGTTGACCTCGTAGGAGGTCACCGAGGACAGCTCCTTCTTGGCCTTTTCGGCCTCTTCCTTCAGGCGCTGAAGCGCCAGCTTGTCGGAGCGCAGGTCGACGCCCTGCTCCTTCTTGAACTCGTCGGCCAGGTAGTCGACGAGGCGCAGGTCGAAGTCCTCGCCGCCCAGGAAGGTGTCGCCGTTGGTCGACTTCACCTCGAAGACGCCGTCGCCGATCTCCAGGATCGAGACGTCGAAGGTGCCGCCGCCGAGGTCGTAGACGGCGATCTTCTTGCCTTCGTTCT
>NZ_JANJTL010000004.1 GCF_024711105.1 Brevundimonas sp.
CTGACGTTCTCGGCCAGACCCTGGATGGACCGGGCGGCGGCGGCGACTGCGTGCATGAAGCCTCAAGGTGAAGGGGAGCAGGGGTCAAACACCCAACCGTGGCGTTGGCTCCCGAGGCTCAAGCCGCGGCCAAGGTTGATCCCGGCGGCCTCGGCGCCCATACTGTTACGCATCCCACAGACCTCGCATGTCGCACGCCGCGCGCCCGCCGGCGGGCCGCAGCGTCATTTGCGTGGGGTCGTCGCCCGAGAGGGTGGCCGGACATCAGCAACCTTTGAGGAGACGTTTTGTACGCTCAACGCCAGACCCGCTCCCACGCCGCGCCGCGCGGCCGCTACAACCCCCGCACCCCGCGCCCGCCGGCGCGCGCCCGCCTCGGCCTGGCGCTGCGCCGATCGATGAATTTCGGGCCGCTCGGCGACATCGAGCCGCTCATGCAGGGCGAAGGCCTGGCGCTCGCGCCGATGTCCACCGGCGAGGCCAGCCTGAATATCGGCGGCATCTCGGTCCTGCCGACGGCGGCGCCCGACGATCTGGGCTCCGGAAAGTTGCAGGGCCTGGTGGTCCCCGGCGGAGCCTATGACGTCGAGGGGCAGCGACAGCTCCAGGACCTCCTCAATCGCGCTAAGGCCTCGGGCCTACCCGTGCTGGCTTTCGGCGAGGGCGTCGAGCGGACCGCCGAGGCGTTCGGCTGCGAGCCGGGTGAGTTCAGCGAGGCACCGGCGGTGCTGGCCAAGGATGGCCGGGTCACGGCGCTGGACGATCGGGACCAGGTCCGGGCCGCCGCGGCCAAGGTTGGCTGACTTCTGAAACCTGACCGTCGGGGCGAACGGCTTGCCGGTTCGCCCCGAGCAGGGTCACATGCGCTCCTGGCCAAGCTGAGGATCGCGCATGTCTTTCCGGAATATCCAGGCGGGAGCAGCATGCCTGCTGGCTCTGGCGGTACTGGCGCCATCCACGGTGGCGCTGGCCCAGGACGGGCCCGCGCTGAGTTCGTTCGAGTCTGAAGTCCAACTGCGGCGTTTCCTGATGCAGCGCGCCGGAGATGGCGGCATGCGCGCCGCTGAGGAGTCCCGTGACGTAAGCCCCAGGCTGGCGCTTGCGGAAACGCCGCCACCACCACCACCTCCTCCTCCTCCGCCTCCGCCGCCGCCTCCGCCGGCCGGGCCCGGCAGTCCTCCGCCCCCGCCGGCGATGATGATCGAAACGCCGGCCGTGGCGGTCGCCGAGGCGTCGGCTGACGTGGTTGTCACCGGCTCCGCCGCGCCGTCGATCACCAACGTTCAGGAGGCCGGGGTCGACGAGGGCGGGATCGTCAAGCAGGCGGGCGACTATCTGATCATCCTGAGGCGGGGGCGGCTGTTCACCGTGTCGATCGCGGATGGGGGTCTGCGGCCGGTCGATGCGATCAACGCCTATCCGCCCGGGGCGGACGCGGCGGGTGACTGGTACGACGAGATGCTGGTCTCGGGCGACTGGGTCGTGGTCGTGGGCTACAGCTATTCGCGCGGCGGAACCGAGATCAACCGCTTCCGCCTGTCGCCCCAGGGGCGGCTGTCGTTCGTGGACGCCTACCACCTGCGGTCGAACGACTATTATTCGTCCAGGAATTACGCCTCACGCCTCGTCGGCGACGAGCTGATCTTCTACGCGCCACTCGAGCTCTACTGGAACCGCGATCCGCTGGAGGTCCTGCCGGGCATGCGGCGCTGGACGGGGGAGGCGGACGCCAAGTTCCGGCCCATCGCCCGGCCCGAGCAGATCTACGTGCCGCAGCGCCTGCGCGACGACCGGACCGCCGAGATCACCACCCTGCACACCCTGTCGCGCTGTGACCTGACAGCCGAACGGATGACCTGCGAAGGCGTCGGCGTGCTGGGCTCGGACTCGCGGACCTTCTACGTCTCGACCCAGGCCCTCTATCTATGGGTCGGGCAGGACTGGTACCGCGGTCCGGGCGCGCAGGAGGGGCTGTCCTTCGTCTATCGCCTGCCGCTGGCGGAGACCGCGCCGACCGCGGTGCAGGTGCGCGGCCAGCCGGTGGACCAGTTTTCGTTCCGCGAGAACCGCGCGGCCCAAACGCTGGACGTCTTCGTGTCGTCGGACGGCGGTGGTGATGCGATGTGGCGGCCGGAGGTGACCCGGGGAGACGCAGCGCTGCTGCGCCTGCCGCTCGGCCTGTTCGGCGACGGTTCGGTCCGGGCCGGATCGGAGCTCTACCGCGAGCTGCCGGGCGCGGATGGCGGCTCGATCGACCGCAACCGCTGGGTCGGCGACCGGCTGCTCTACAGCCTGAGGACCTATGGGTTTGACGGAGTCGCCGCGGGAACGCTGGTCGCGGCCTCGCTGGAGGGCGGGGTGACGTCGATCGCCATGCCGCACGTCGTCGACCGTATAGAGGTGATGGGCCGCGACGCCCTGACGGTTGGCGGCGATGAGGACGTGCAGTTCACCACCATCGAACTCGATCCGGGCTCGGCGGTGATCGGCGACCGCTATGTCCTGCAGTCGAGCCAGGAGGCGGAGGAGCGCAGCCACGCCTTCTTCTACAGCCCTGACCCTGACAGCCCGGACGGCTCGTCCGGCGTGGTCGGCCTGCCGGTGATGCGCTCGGCCGACGGGCGCAGCACCCTGTTCTATTCGATCGCCGACATGCTGTTCCTGAGGCGCGAGGCGCGGCGGCTGGGGCCGTACGGACGGCTCGATTCCTCGCCGGGCACGGCGGTGGACGACGCCTGCGTCGCCTCGTGCGCCGACTGGTACGGCAACGCCCGGCCGATCTTCATCGGCGATCGCATCTTCGCCCTGATGGGCTACGAGTTGGTCGAGGGCGCGCGCGAGGCGGAGACGGTGCGCGAGGTCGGCCGGATCAGCTTCGCACCGCCGGCGCGGGGCCAACAGCGCTAGGCGGCGCCGGCGAAGCGCCAGGCCAGCTGCTGGCCGGCGAAGAACGGCGTGATCGGCGCGCCCGCGGCGGTGAGTTCGTCAGGGACGGTCCAGGCGGCGCGCTCCAGCACGACTCGGTCTTCGTTGAGCGGCAGGGCATAGAAGCGCGGGCCGTTCTCGGAGGCGAAAGCCTCGAACCGGTCGAGCGCGCCCTCGGCCTCGAAGACCGAGGCGTAGGCCTCAAGCGCCACCGGCGAGTTGAAGATGCCGGCGCAGCCGCAGCCGCTCTCCTTGGCGTGGGTGGGGTGCGGCGCGGAGTCAGTGCCCAGGAAGAACTTCGGACTGCCCGAGGTCGCGGCCTTGCGCAGCGCCAGCCGGTGCCGCTCGCGCTTGGCGACGGGCAGGCAGTAGGCGTGCGGCCGCAAGCCCCCGTCGAACATGGCGTTGCGGTTGATGATCAGGTGCTGGGGCGTGATGGTCGCGGCCACGTTCGGACCGGCGGCTTCGACGAACCGGACCGCGTCCTCGGTGGTGGCGTGTTCGAACACGATCTTCAGAGCCGGGAAGTCGCGGATGACGCCGGTCAGGACGCGTTCGATGAAGACGGCCTCGCGATCGAAGATGTCGATGTCGCGGTCGGTGACCTCGCCGTGGACCAGCAGCGGCATGCCGATCCGCTCCATGACGGCCAGCACGCCGTGGATGTTGCGGATGTCCGTGACGCCGTGGCTGGAGTTGGTCGTGGCGTGGGCCGGATAGAGCTTGCAGGCGGTCCAGACGCCTTCGGAGAAGCCGCGCTCGACCTCGGCGGCGTCGATGCCGTCGGTCAGGTAGGCGGTCATCAGCGGCGTGAAGTCCGCGCCGGAGGGCAGGGCTGTCAGGATGCGCTCGCGGTAGGCGCGGGCGGCCTCCACCGTCGTCACCGGCGGGACCAGGTTCGGCATGACGATGGCGCGGGCGAACTGGCGGGCCGTGTGGCCGACCACGTCCCTCAGCATGTCGCCGTCGCGCAGGTGGACGTGCCAGTCGTCGGGGCGGCGGATCACAAGGCGGTCGGTCATGGCGGCCCTCTTAGCCCGCTCCGTCCCTGGACGGGAGGGCCAGCAGCGCATCGCGCTCTTCGGGCGTCAGGTGCCGCCAGGCGCCTTCCGGCAGGTCGCCGAGCTGGAGCGGGCCGATGCGGACGCGGAACAGGTCGGTGACCCGCAGGCCCACCAGTGCGCACATGCGGCGGCTCTGGCGGTTGCGGCC
>NZ_JANJTL010000053.1 GCF_024711105.1 Brevundimonas sp.
CGACACGACCCAGAGGTTCAGGCCGTTCTCGACGGTGGGGTCATTGCGGATGCGCGAGACGAAGACGGCGAAGTCGCCCGCCGCCTCGACCGGCGTGACCCAGCCGTCGTCCTCGGGCTTGTCGACCACCAGCACGCCCGGTGCCTCGCGCAGGATTTCGCGCGCGTCCTCGGCGTCCATCGGGTCTTCGAACTCGAGGTTCACGGCTTCCGAGTGGCCGACGAAGACGGGCACCCGCACGCAAGTGACGGTCAGTTTGATGTCCGGGTCGAGGATCTTGTGGGTCTCACGCCACATCTTCTCTTCCTCGGAGGTGTAGCCGTCGTCCTTCAGGTCGCCGGCGAAGGGCAGGACGTTGAAGGCGATCTGCTTGGGATAGACCTTGGGCGTCGCGTCGCCGAGGCCGTAGATGGCCTTGGTCTGGGTCCACAGCTCGTCCATGGCCGCCTTGCCGGTGCCGGAGACCGACTGATAGGTCGCGACCACCGCCCGCTTGATGCGCGCGGCGTCATGCAGGGGCTTGAGCGCCACCACCAGCTGGGCCGTGGAGCAGTTCGGGTTGGCGATGATGTTCTTGCGCTTCGCCATGTGGATGGCGTCGGGGTTCACCTCCGGCACGATCAGCGGCACGTCCGGGTCCATGCGGAAGGCGGACGAGTTGTCGATGACGATGGGGCCCTGCTTGCCGATCTTTTCGGACCATTCGCGGCTGACGTCGCCGCCGGCGCTCATCAGCACGATGTCGACCTTGGAAAAGTCGAAGGTCTCCAGGTTCTGGCACTTCAGGGTGCGGTCGCCGAAGGAGACCTCGACGCCCTGCGACTTGCGCGAGGCGACGGCGTGGATCTCGTCGACCGGGAACTTCAGCTCGTCGAGGATTTCCATCATCTCGCGGCCGACATTGCCGGTGGCGCCCACCACGGCGAGGCGATAGCCCATAGAAAGTCTCCTGGAAGGCCGCAGCGCGCATCGGGCGGCCCGCCCCGCAATTAGGCCTTCCGGCGCGGCATGCAACGCTTTGAGAAGCGGGATGACGCCGTTAAGCCCGGGAACGATGACGTCTTCGCTCCGCGCCGCCTACGACCGACTGATCGCCGAGGGGCGGCTGGAGCCCGATCCGAGCCAGAAGCCGGTGATCGAGGCCCTCGCGCGGGTCGAGCGGGACCTGTCCAGGAAGCGGCGGCCGCGGCTGTTCAAGGCGCCGGAGCCGATCCAGGGCCTGTACCTCCACGGCCCGCCCGGGCGCGGCAAGTCGCTGCTGATGGACCTTTTCTGCGCCCATGTGGCGGTCGAGCCCAAGCGGCGAGCGCACTTCCACGCCTTCATGGCCCAGGTGCACGACCGCATCCGCGTCTGGCGCAACGGTGACACCGCCGAGCGCAAGGCCCTGTTCGGCACGGCCAAGGGCGACGATCCGATCCGGCCGCTGGCCGAGCTGATCGCGCGGGAGAGCCGCCTGCTCTGTTTCGACGAACTGCAGGTCACCGACATCGCCGACGCCATGATCCTGGGCCGGCTGTTCGAGGCCCTGTTCGAACTGGACGTGGTGCTGGTGGCGACCTCGAACCGGGCGCCGGAGGACCTCTACAAGGAGGGAATCAACCGCCAGCTGTTCGTGCCCTTCATCGACCTGATCCGGGAGCGCTGCCGCGTGGTCGAGCTCACCGGCGAGCGCGACTGGCGGCTGGAGCGGCTGAGGCGCGCCCCGGCCTGGTTCACGCCGGACCAACGGGACGCCTTCGAGCGCCTGTGGGCGGACATCCGCGGCGAGGCCGAGGAGAGCCCCTCGGTGCTGGAGGTGTCGGGGCGGCGCACGGTGCTCGATCGCACGGCCGGCGGCCTGGCGCGCGCCACCTTCATCGAACTGTGCGACCGGCCGCTGGGCGCCTCGGACTACCTCGCCCTAGCCGAGCGCTTCCACACCCTGTTCCTGGAGGGCGTTCCGCGCCTCTCGCCCGAGAGGAAGGAGGCGGCGCGGCGCTTCGTCACCCTGATCGACGCCCTCTACGAAGCAGGGACCCGGCTGGTCGTCCTGGCCGAGGCCGAGCCAGGGGCGCTGTATCCGCAAGGGACCGGCGCCTTCGAGTTCGAGCGCACCGTATCGCGCCTGCATGAGATGCGTTCGGCGGACTGGCTGGAGCTGGCCGGGCAAAAGAAAACCGCCGGCGCCTGAGGCGGCCGGCGGCTCCTTGGGTGTTCGGGCCGCTCGGGGGGAAGGGCGGACCGAGGTAATGTGGCGGCCGGATCGGGGGGGACGGGCCCGGCCGCCTGTCCGGCGACCCTTCGGGGGGAGGGGGCGGGTCGCCAGTCTGGAACAGATGTAGGAACGCCGCCCCGGACTTAAAGTCCCCCAATCACGAAAACGTGATCAGCGGGCGCGCGCCGCCCTCTCGGCCTTGGCGTCGGCGATCAGTCGGCGGTCCTCGGGATCGTCCGGATAGGGATCGCCGTCGCCGGACAGCAGCACCGCGATCCAGCGCGTGCCACGGAACTCGGCGGTGATCGCCATGATGGCCACGGCGATGGGCGTCGACAGGAAGGCCCCCGCCACGCCCCACAGCGCGCTCCACAGCGCCAGGAACAGCAGGACCGCGACCGGATCGATGTTCTGGTTGTCGCCCTGCATGCGCGGCTGGATGAAGTTGCCGACGATGAAGAGGATGGTCTGGAGCGCGACCAGAAGCGCGATCGGCTGCCAGTAGGTGTCGAACTGGACGAGCGCGAACAGCGGCGGCGCCAGCCCCGCGATCGCCCCGCCGATGACCGGGATGTAGCCGACCAGGAAGATGAGGAACGCCCAGAACAGGGCGTTGTCCAGGCCGACCAGCACCATGACGAGCCAGGCCGCGGCCGAGATCATCAGGCCGGTGATGGTCTGGACCCAGAGATAGCCCTCGACCCCGCCGCGCATGCGCTCGAAGACCTGCAGCGCCTCCTGGCGGTCGTCGCGCAGTGGAAACAGCGCCACGATCTTCTTGCGGAAGCTGCCCTTGGCCGCCAGCAGGAAAGCCAGATAGACGAGGGCGAAGAAGGCGCCTCCGAACACGGACTGGGTCGTCAGGGCGGCCTGGCCCGCCAGGCTCGCCAGGTCGAAACGGGTGAGCAGATCAGTCGCGGTCGGCGGCACAGCCACCTCGAACAGGCCGGCCACGTCGGCGATGATCGCATTGACGCGAACCCCGATGCTCGAGGCCTGGGTGATGATCCCGGCCAGGCCGTCAATGATGACCCAGATCGAGCCGGCGAAGCCTAGCAGGATAAGGGTCAGGGACACCGGGGCGACCGCCCAGCCCGGGAGGCGGAACCTTTCCTCCACCCAGCGCGTCAGGCCCTCGATCATGATGAGCAGGAAGATCGCCATGGCCAGCGGCGTGACGATGTCCCGAAGCCAGTAGAGCGCCGCGCCGGCGACGATCACCGCGATCAGGGCCGTCGCGTTGCGCAGGACGGTCGAGCTTTCCGGGGGCCGCGGCGGCTCGGGCGGAGGCGGCGCCGCCTCGGGACGCGCGCTGCGCATGCGGAGCTTGGGAAGTTTCAGCGCCATGGCGTCAGCTTCCGCCGCCCGGCCCGCGCGGTCAATCGGCAGCCGGAGACGCCGGGCGTGGCGTCAGCCGCCACATGCGCAAGGGGTGACGGACACGGCCGGCCGCAAGACCGGCGGCGTCCCCGCGGCCGAGATAGAGGTCGGCGCGGACAGGGCCCCGGATGGCGCCGCCGGTGTCCAGCGCCGTGACCAGGCCGCGATAGCTGCGCTCGGCGCCGATGAGGTCGCCCTGGGGCGCGTCGATCCAGATCAGATCGCCGTAGGTCCAGTGGGCCGGGTCTATGGCGACCGCGCGGGCGGGCGGCAGCGGAACGCCTGCGGCGCCAAGCGGATGCCCGCCGTCGTCGGGCTGGAGGGCGAAGAAGACGTAGCGCGGATTGAGGTCCATCACCGCGTCGGCCTCCGGCCCGCGATGCGCCGCCAGCCAGGCGCGGATGGCCTCGCCCGAGGTTCCGTTCTGCGGCAGCAGGCCCTGCTCGGCCATAGGCCTGGCGATGCCGACGAAGCCATGGCCGTTGTGAGCGGCGAACGCTGCGCGCGCGCGGGCTCCGTCCTCGAAGGTGAGGTAGCCGGATCCCTGGATCTGCATGAAGAACAGGTCCTCGGGACGCATCCAGGCCAGGGTTTGCGAGGGTGGGGCGGCCTCGATCGCGGCGCGCGCCGGGTAGGGCGACGTCGCGCCGTCGGTCCCGCGCCGCATGACGCGGGGCGGCGCGTCGCTCAGGGTCTCAACCATCAGGTCGTCGGGCCGGGCCAGGACGGGGGCCGAGAATTCCGCCGAGGCCACGCTGCGGGCCTCGTATTCGGGCGCGAAATAGGCGGTCAGCACGCCCTGCGCCTCACCGCGCTCGATCACAAACCAGGTCTCGAAGAAGCTGCGCGCGGCCGCGGCGTCGCCCGGCGGCTGGGCCCGGGCGGCGTCGCAGGCGGGCCGATAGGCCTCGTCCCGCGCCGAACCGCAGACACCGCTCCAGGCGCGGAGGGCGGCAAGATGATCCTCGCCCGCCCAGCCGGGCAGGTCGGCGGGCGTCGGGCCCGACCGCCGAGGCGGTGGCGGCGTGACGGACGGGGCGCCGGGTTCGGCCGGAGGCATCGGCGGAAGCGGCGCGACGGGGGTCGCGCATCCGGCCAGGATCAGTCCGGCGACAAGCAGTCCTAGGCCGGACCGCCTCACGCCGTGGCCGCCTCCACCTTGGCCAGAACCCAATTGGGATCGCTCGCGCCGATGCGGCGCTCGAAGGTCCACAGCTCGGCGGTGCGGCGCTCCTCCTGGGTCGAGACGCCGTCCTGCTCGATGCGGCTGCGCACCTCGGCCAGAAAACGAACGCGGGCCCTGGCCAGATCGCCGTGAACCTCAACGTGGTCGAGGTCGGCGCGCGGCGGGTGGGTCAGTTCGGCCTGTTCTCTGCGGCCGGTCTCCTCGCGCGCGGCGATGCCGGCGTTGAAGGACTCGGCCACGCGCGGCGCCAGGAGCGGCTTGAGCGTGTCCCGGTCGCCGGCCGCATAGGCCGTGACGATCGTCTCATAGGCCTGGCGGGCGCCGTCGAGGAATTTCGAGGGTTCGAAGGCCGGGTCCCTGGCCTTCAGCTGGGCCGCGCCCTCGGCCGCCGCTGGATCAAGCGACGGCCCGAACTGGGCCTGCGGGCTTTGCTGGGTCGTCTGTGGCGTCGCCGCCGGCGCGGGCTGGACCACATCCTCCGGCTGCCGGCCCACCTTCTTGCCCAGCACATTGTAGAGCAGGAACAGCAGCACGGCCGCCGCCAGGGCGAAGACGATCAGTTCTATGGGAAGCTCGCTCACGGGCCTTCGAGTAAGCATCAAACCCGGCGAGCGCAAGGCGGGCCGGGCGCCGCCGTTGCGCGGCCAAGCCCTTACGTGATAGCAGCCGCCGTTCGCCCTGGCCCGGCCATGCCGAGCGCCCGCCGAGCCAGATTCCACAGTTTTCCGAGACTTCCATGACCGACCAGCCCCCGGCCGACGCCGGTGCCCAACCCGAGGGCCAGCCCCAGGGTCAACCCCAGGGCCCGCAAATGCGGATCCTCGCCCAGTACGTCCGCGACCTTTCGTTCGAGAACCCGCGTGCGCCCGAGAGCCTGCGCATCGACGGCAAGCCCGCCATCGACATGGGCGTCGAGATGAACGCCAAGGGCCGGCCGGACGGCCTGTTCGAGGTCGAACTCAAGCTGTCGGTCGGCGCCAAGCTCGAGGAACAGCCGATGTTCCAGGTCGAGCTGGTCTATGGCGGCGTTTTCCAGATCAGCGGCATTCCCGACTCCCAGATGGAGCCGTTCCTGCTGATCGAATGCCCGCGCATGCTGTTCCCGTTCGCGCGCGAGATCGTGTCGCGCTGCACCGCGGACGGCGGCTTCTATCCGCCCTTCCAGCTCGATCCGCTCGACTTCGCCGCCATCTATGTGTCGCGCAAGCAGCAGGGCGAGGTGCTCAAGCAGACCCCGCCGGCCGGAGAGGCCTAGGCCTCTTCCGACTTGCCAAGCTCGGGGGCCCAGCGCCCCCAGAGCGAGGTGTCGGCGAGCACGCTCCTCAGGAAAGCCGCGTGGCGGTCGCGCTCTTCGGCCGTCGACAGCGGCGCGAGCGGGCGCGGACGCGGGCCGTAGGCCGAGGCCTTCACCGCCGCCACGCCGTTGCGGATGGCGTCGCTGGCGAGATCGAGGCTCCGCTCGCGGCCGCCGCGCAGTTCCAGATAGACCGAGGCCAGGAGACGCGCGTCGATCAGGGCGCCGTGCAGGGTCCGTTCGGCCAGCGATATCTTGAACCGCTTGCACAGGGCGTCGAGCGAATTGGCCATGCCCGGAAAGCGCTTCTGGGCCAGGCCCAGGGTGTCGACCCAGCGGTCCACGTGGATCTCCAGCCGCCCGCACAGACCCAGCTCATAGTTCACGAAGGCGCGGTCAAAGCCGGCGTTGTGCGCCACGACCGGCGCGTCGCCGATGAAGTCGTGCAGCTGGTCGGCCACGTCGCGGAAGCAGGGCGCGTCCTTGACCTTCTCGTTGGTCACGCCGTGGACTCGGACGACCTCGTCGTCGATGTGTCGCTCGGGGTTGATCAGGGTGTGGAAGGACCGGCCCGTCGGCAGCAGGCCGTCCAGCTCGATGCAGCCGATCTCGACCATCCGGTGGCCCTGGCGCGGGTCGAAGCCGGTGGTTTCCGTGTCGAGGACGATTTCGCGGGACATCGGCCCTTATTCGCCCCGTTCGCCCTCGGAGAAAAGCGTGGCGGGACGACGCGGCGCCCAATCCTTGTGGGTGACCTCCGCCAGGATGGCCCGGACCTGGTCGCGGGCCGAGTTTAACCCCTTTGAGGTGTCGATGACGAAGTCGGCGCGTTCGCGCTTCTCGGCGTCGTGCAGCTGGAGCGCCAGGATCTCGTCGAGCCGGGCCTGCGTCATGCCTGGCCGGGCGAGCACGCGCTGGCGTTGGATCTCCGGCGGGGCGCTGGCGACCACGACGGCGTCCACCTCGGCCTCGGCGCCCGTCTCGAACAGCAGGGGCACGTCCACCACCGCCACGGGCGCCGCCCCATGGCGCACCTCGTCCAGCCAGCGCTTGCGGTCCTCGCGCACCAGCGGATGGACCACGCCCTCCAGCCGGGCGAAGGCGGCCGGGTCGCCGTGGATGGCCTTCGACAGGCGGCTGCGGTCGATCCCGCCTGCAACGGTCACGCCTGGAAACAGGGCCTCGACCGGACCGACCCCGGCTCCGCCCGGCGCATAGAGGCGATGCACGGCCGCGTCGGCGCTCCACACCGGACAGCCCTCGGCGGCGAACAGGTCGAGCGTGGTCGACTTGCCCATGCCGATCGAGCCGGTGAGGCCGAGCAGGATCATCCGGCCCGTTCCATGGCCTCAAGCGCCACCGCGCGCACGTCAATCGCGGGCGGCGCCTGGCCAAACAGGGCCTCGAACGAGGGTTGAGCCTGGCCGATCAACATTGAAAGCCCGTCAACCGTCGGATGGCCGGCCGCCTCGGCGGCGCGCAGCAGGCCTGTGCGCAGCGGCCGGTAGTTCATGTCCATGACGGCGGCGTCGGGCCTGAGGCCGTCGAGCGGCGGCGTGGGCCCGCCGACCGCCGCATTGACCAGGGTCCAGGCGCCGTCGAAGGCGCGGGCCGCCTCGGCCAGGGCGAAAGCGTGGGTTGGACCCTTCAGGTGGAAGACCAACTCCTCGGCGCGCGCCTGGGTGCGGTTGACGATGCGGACTTCGGGAACGCCCGCGTCCAGCAGGGCCGCCGCCGCCGCACGGGCCGCTCCGCCGGCGCCCAGGATGACGGTGGGTCCGCCCATCAGGTCGTGGCCGGGCGCCTGTTCGGCGAAGGCGGCGATCAGGCCTTGGCCGTCGGTGCTGCGCGCCTCGCAGGCGCCATCGGCGTGAAAGATCAGCAAGTTGGCCGAGCCCGCCCTGAGCGCGACGGGATCGGGATCGTCGGCGAGGGCGAGCGCCCGCTCCTTGAACGGGGCGGTGACGTTCAGCCCCGCCAGCACCCCGCCCCGGCAGGCGCGCACCAGCCGGTCGAAGCCCGCCTCGTCCTCAGGCGCCAGCGGCACATAGACGGCGTCGAGCCCTGCGGCAGCGATCCAGGCGTTGTGGATCGCCGGGCTCAGCGAATGGGCGATCGGCCGGCCCACAACGCCCGCGACGCGCGCGGCTCCGCTGAAGGCGCTCATGACGGCAGGGCTCCGCGCTCGCGCAGGAAGCCCAGCAGCGACAGCAGGGGCAGGCCGAGCACGGTGAAATAGTCGCCCTCCACCCGCTCGAACAGCTGGGCGCCCTCGGCCTCGAGCCAGTAGCCGCCGACCGAGGACAAGGCGGCCTCCTGGTTCCGGGCGACATAGGCCTGGATGAAGTCCTCGCTGAGGTTCCGGACCTTCAGCCGCGCGGTGTCGACGGCCGTCCAGATCAAATCGCCGTCTAGGGCGATGGCGGCGGCCGAATGCAGACGGTGCTCGCGGCCAGAAAAGCCCCGCAGCCGTTCGGCCGCCTCGGAGAGGTCCGGCGCCTTGTCGAAGAGGACTCCGTCCTGGTCCAACGTCTGGTCGGCGCCCAGCACCAGCCTGCCCGGGGCGCGGCGCGACACCGCCAACGCCTTTTCCGCCGCCAGGGCCTCGGCGACCTGCAGCGGAGACCGACCCCCGGCCAGCAGGCGATCCTTCAGCGCCGCCTCGTCGACATCGGCCGGGTCGAGGTCGGCGCTGACGCCGGCGGCCTCGAGCATGGCCCGGCGCGCGGCGCTGCGCGAGGCGAGGACCAGCACGGACATCAGGCCGGCGACCCCAGCCGCCCGGAGCGGCGCTCGTTGATCAGGTTGATGACCTGGGCGGCGGTCTCCTCCACCGAGCGTCGGCTGACGTCGATGACCGGCCAGCCGAGCCTTTCGAACAGCCGCCGGGCCCGCACGGTCTCCTCGCGTACGGCGTCGAGGTCGACGTAGGAGGTCTCGCGGTCGTCGCCGAGGCTCATCAGGCGGTTGCGCCGGATCTGCACCAGCCGGTCCGGTGAGACGACCAAGCCCACAACCAGGGGATTTTTCAGGTCCGACAGCACCGGTGACGGGTCCTGCCCCGGCACCAGCGGCACATTGGCCGCCCGCACGCCGCGGTGGGCGAGATAGACGCAGGTCGGGGTCTTGGAGGTCCGGCTGACGCCGACCAGCACCACGTCGGCCCTTTCGAGCTCCATCAGCCCCTGGCCGTCGTCGTGGTGGATGGCGAAGTCGAGCGCGCCCATCCGGTTGAAATAGTCGTGGTCCAGCGCGTGCTGGGCGCCCACCCGGCTCGACAGGGCCGCGCCGAGATAGCCGGACAGGGCTCCGACCAGCGGGTCGAGCGCGCCCATCTGCGGCATGTCGAGCTTACGGCAGCCCTTCTCCAGCATGTCGCGCAGTTCGGGATCGACCAGGGTGTGCAGCACGATGCCTGGCTGGGACTCGATCTCCTCCAGCACCCGCTCGAGCTGCTTGGGCGAGCGGATCAGGGCGTAGATGTGCTCGATCGGGATGACGCCCTCGAAGCGCGCCACCACCGCCTTGGCCATGGCGTTGAGGGTCTCGCCGGTCGAATCCGAGACGAGGTGGACGTGGAAATAGGTCGCCAGCCGCTTGGACGGCGCTTCCGATTTCTGGGGTTCCGTTGTGGACAATCTGGGCTCGCCTGGGCGCCGAAGTGGGAGAGGCGACCCTAGCGCGGCGGCGTCGGCCTTGCATCCGGGAAGAGGGTGGACAGGCGGCGGGTTTTTCCACGCGCCGCGCGACGGGCCGAAACCGGTCCGCCCCACGTCCCGGACAAACATCAATCGTTCACGACGGCGCCCAGCGGGGCGTTAAGGCCGCGTTAGGATTTCGGTAAGGAATCCTTAACCCTTCATTAACTTTCCACACGGTCCCCAAGTCTTTGGATTTCGCCTCGAACTGTCTTGAAAGCCTGTGGGGAGCCGGGGCGCCGCGGTCGGACGGCCCCGACCTATCCCCGCGGCGCCTGCCTCCAACGACTCTTCACCACCTTCTTCGAATCCTTCTTTCTTGAGAGGGATTGAGCCTTGCTCGGCGGGCGCCCTAAGAGGCCGTCATGCAGTCCGAGCCCTCGCCCTTCCTGCGCGTCCTGAGCGGCGAGCGGCAGTCCAGCCCTCCGGTCTGGTTCATGCGTCAGGCGGGCCGGTACCTGCCGGAGTACCGGGCGCTCAGGGCCCAAGCGCCCGACTTCATCGCCTTCTGCCTGAACCCGGAGATGGCGGCCGAGGCGACGCTACAGCCGCTCCGGCGATTGCCCTTCGATGCGGCGATCGTCGTCGCCGACATCCTGCTGATCCCGGGCGCGCTCGGCCAGGATGTCTGGTTCGAGGCCGGCGAAGGCCCACGGCTCGGCGCCCTGCCGGAGATCGCGGCCATGCGCTCGCGGGTCGAGGACGCGGGCCGGGCCCTGTCCCAGGTCGGCGAGACCCTGACGCGGGTGCGGGCCGAACTGACGCCCGACAAGGCCCTGATCGGCTTTGCTGGCGCGCCCTGGACGGTGGCGACCTACATGCTGGACGGCGAGGCCCGGACCATCGGCAAGGGCGAGCGCGCCAACGCCCGGACCTACGCCTACGCTGAGCCCCAGAAGGTCGAGGCCCTGCTGGAGGTGCTGGTCGAAGCCACCGCCTGGTACCTGAAGATGCAGGCCTCCGCCGGCGCCCAGGCGCTGCAGATCTTCGAGAGCTGGGCGGAGGGCATGCCGGACGACCTGTTCGAGACCCTGGTCCTGAAGCCTCACCAGAAGCTGGTCGCGCGTGTGCGGGAGCTGCGCGTGACGGTTCCGCTGATCGGCTTCCCGCGCGGCTCGGCGGCGCTGGCCGAGCGCTATGCGGCCGAGGTCGATGTCCAGGCCGTGGGGCTCGACACCGCCTGTCCCCTGGAGGTCGGCCGGCGCGTTCAGGCCATCAAGCCGATCCAGGGCGCGCTCGATCCGCTGCTGCTGTGCGCCGGCGGCGAACGGCTCGACCGCCGCGTCGACCAACTGCTCCAGGCCTGGGGCGACGGGCCCTGGGTGTTTAATCTCGGCCACGGCATCCTGCCGGACACGCCGATCGCCCACGTCGAGCAGGTGCTCGGCCGGATCAAGGCCCATGGCTGAGCGGGTCGCCGTCGTCCTGTTCAATCTCGGCGGGCCGGACGACCAGGCGACGGTTCGGCCCTTCCTCCAGAACCTGTTCTCGGACCCGGCCATCATCGACCTGCCGGGCTTCCTTCGCCTGCCGCTCGCCTGGCTGATCGCCAAGCGGCGCGAAAAGTCCGCCCAGGCCAACTACGCGTTGATGGGCGGCGGCTCGCCCCTGCTCCCTGAAACCCGGAAACAGGCCGCCGCGCTGGAAGCGGCGCTGCAGTCCGAGCTGCCGGGGGCCCGGGTCTTCATCGCCATGCGCTACTGGCGGCCGCTGACCGAGGAGACCGCCCGCGAGGTCGAGGCCTTCGCGCCCGACCGGGTGGTGCTGCTTCCGCTCTACCCGCAGTTCTCCACGACAACGACAGGCTCCTCGTTGAAAGCCTGGCGTGAGGCCTACCGGGGGCCCGGCGAGGTGAGCGCCGTCTGCTGCTATCCGCAGGCCGCGGGCTGGATCGAAGCCCAGGCGGCCGCGATCCGCGAAAAGCTGGCCGAGGCGGGCGACTGGCCCGTGCGGGTGCTCTTCTCCGCCCACGGAGTGCCCGAGAAGGTCATCACCGGCCGCGGCGATCCCTATCAGGAGCAGGTCGAGGCCGGCTGCGCGGCCGTCGCGGCCGCGGCCGGCCTGTCGGACTGGAGCATCTGCTACCAGAGCCGCGTCGGGCCGCTGAAATGGCTGGGGCCCTCGACGCCCGAGGCCCTTGAACAGGCTGCGGTGGACGGCGTCGGCGCGGTGGTCGTCCCGATCGCCTTCGTCTCGGAGCACATCGAGACCCTGGTCGAACTCGACATCGAATATGCGCACCTGGCCGGCGAGTTGGGGGTCAGCCCCTATCTGCGGGCGCCGGCGGTGGGCGTGGCGGCCCCATTCGTGGCGGCCTTGTCCGAGGCGGTGCGCCAGGCGGCCGGGCGTAACGGTGTCGCGCCCTTCGGTCCCGGCTGTCAGGGCGACTGGAAGGCCTGTCCCTGCCAGGCCGAACGGAGGGCGGCATGAGCGCCTATGATCTGGCCCGAGGGCTGCACATCCTGGCCGTGATCGCCTGGGTGGCGGGCCTGCTCTTTCTGCCGCGCCTGTTCGCCTATGACGCCGAACAGGCCGACGGCCCCTCGGCCGTGCGCGCCGAGATGCGGGCCCTGCTGCGCAACTGGCAGCTGCGCCTGCTGAAGATCATTCTCAATCCCGCCATGGTGCTGGCCTGGGTGTTCGGCGCCTGGCTGATCTGGATCCGCTCGGGGGAAGGCTCGGACTGGTCGTTCCTGCAGCAGCCCTGGATGATTGTGAAGCTTGCGGGGGTCCTTCTGCTGACCGGCTGGCATCACTATCTGATGGCCGAGCGCAAGCGGATCGCGGGCGGGACCTCTCGCCGGTCGGGCCGTTTCTGGCGGATGACCAACGAGATTCCGTTCGTCCTGGCCATCGTCATGGTGCTGTCCGTGACCCTGGAGTGGACCTTCGGCTGAGGCCGCCGGCGCTTGACGCACGCCCCGGCCTGTGGTCCTGCTTGGTCAGGCGCTGAAATCCGGGACGGATTCGCCGCCTTCCCACCTCCTTTCCGGCTCTGATCGCTCCTTCGAACGCGGCCAGGTCCGACCTTCCCCACCGCGCGCGAGCGCCGAGAATTTCCAGGCTGACGCCCGAGGTCCGTATCCGGACCCGGCCCGGCCGTCTGCAAGAAGACCCATGACCGACGAATCCCTCATCGACCCCGAAATCGAAGCCGACGCCGACACGGACGGCGACAACGGCGACGAGGTCAGCCTGCCGCAGCGCATCGCGCTCTCGGAAATCAAGGACAAGAGCCCCGCCGAGCTCGTCGCCTTCGCCGAGGAGCTGGAGGTCGAAAACGCGTCCAACCTGCGCAAGCAGGACCTGATGTTCGCCATCCTCAAGACCCTGGCCGACGAGGAGGTGGAGATCTCCGCCGGCGGCGTGCTCGAGGTCCTGCAGGACGGCTTCGGCTTCCTGCGCAGCCCGGATGTGAACTATCTCTCGGGCCCGGACGACATCTATGTCAGCCCGTCGCAGATCAAGCGCTTCGGCCTGCGGACTGGCGACACGGTCGACGGCACGGTGCGTGGCCCGCGCGAGGGCGAGCGCTACTTCGCCCTGCTCAAGGTCGACTCGATCAATTTCGAGGACCCGGAGAACGTCCGGCACAAGGTCAATTTCGACAACCTGACCCCGCTCTATCCGGACGAGCGGCTGCACATGGAGATCCAGGACCCGACCCTGAAGGTCCGTTCGGGCCTGGTGATCGACATCGTCTCGCCCCTCGGCAAGGGCCAGCGCTGCCTGATCGTGGCGCCGCCGCGGGTCGGCAAGACGGTGATGCTGCAGAACATCGCCAAATCGATCGAGACCAACCACCCCGAATGCTTCCTCATCGTCCTGCTCATCGACGAGCGGCCCGAGGAGGTCACCGACATGCAGCGCACCGTGAAGGGCGAGGTCGTGGCCTCGACCTTCGACGAGCCGGCGACGCGCCACGTGGCCGTGGCCGAGATGGTCATCGAAAAGGCCAAGCGCCTGGTCGAGCACAAGCGCGACGTGGTCATCCTGCTGGACTCGGTGACGCGCCTCGGCCGGGCCTACAACACGACCGTCCCGTCCTCGGGCAAGGTGCTGACCGGCGGCGTGGACGCCAATGCGCTCCAGCGTCCCAAGCGCTTCTTCGGCGCGGCGCGCAACATCGAGGAAGGCGGTTCGCTGACCATCATCGCCACGGCCCTGATCGACACTGGCAGCCGGATGGACGAGGTCATCTTCGAAGAGTTCAAGGGCACCGGTAATTCGGAAATCGTCCTGGACCGCAAGGTCGCCGACAAGCGCATCTTCCCGGCCATCGACGTGCTGAAGTCCGGCACCCGCAAGGAAGAGCTGATCACCCCGCGCGACCAGCTGACCAAGACCTATGTGCTGCGCCGCATCCTCAACCCCATGGGTCCGCAGGACGCCATCGAGTTCCTGCTCGACAAGCTGCGCCAGACCAAGAACAACGGCGAATTCTTCCAGTCGATGAACACCTAAGGGGAGCCGCGGGACATGGCGGGGCTGATCCACATCGGACTGGCGGGCGCCCGCGGCCGCATGGGCCGCGCCGTCTCCGCCGTGCTCGACACCCGGCCCGACGTGGTCGTGCCCTGCCGCTTCGACCGCAGCGAGACGCCGGACCTCAGCGTCTGCGACGTGGTCATCGACTTCACCTCGCCGGAGGCCTCGGTCGAACTGGCGCGCCGCTGCGCCGAGGCGGGCGGACCCGCCCTGGTCATCGGCGCCACCGGCTTCACGCCTGAGCAGGACGCCGAGATCGACAAGGCGGCCGAGCGCATCGCTATCGTCAAGAGCGGCAACTTCTCGCTCGGCGTGAACATGCTGCTGGGCCTCGTCGCCCAGGCCGCCCAGCGCCTGCCCGCCGCCGACTGGGACATCGAGGTGGTCGAGGCCCACCACCGCATGAAGAGGGACGCGCCGTCCGGCACCGCCCTCATGCTGGGCGAGGCCGCCGCCGAGGGCCGGGGACAGGCTCTGAAGGACGTGCGCGCGCCCATGCGCGAGGGCGTCGGCGACGAGCGGGTGAGGGGCCAGATCGGATTTTCCGCCATCCGCGCCGGCGGCATCGTGGGCGAACACCAGGTCATCTTCGCCGCCGACGACGAGATCCTAACCCTGGCCCACTCGGCCCGCGACCGTCAGCTTTTCGCCCGCGGCGCCGTCATCGCCGCCCTGTGGGCCCGCGGCCGGGCCCCCGGCCTTTACGGCATGCAGGACGTCCTGGGGTTCAGGCAGGCCTAGTTGTTTTGAGCGACCTGTTTGTCCTCATCGCGATCGTGTCGGGTTTCATCAGCGTGACCCTGCGCCTGTGGGCTCAAAGATCCGACTTCGAACAGACTCCGATGACGCCACAGGCGCGCGAAGCCTTTGACGCCAAGAGCGCTCGTGCGCGCCGAACAGCTCGCGTCTGGGCCATCATTGGAGGGGCGAGCGCGTTTGCATACGTGCTGCTCGAGCAGCTGGGCGCCAATTCGCCCTGATCTTCCGACCGATCCGGAATCCTAGTGCGCGTGCCGGTGCACGGGCCGCACGAACAGCGACTTCACTAAGAAGAACAGCGCGATGACGATGGCGAAGCCCAGGAACAGGCCGAGCAGCATCATCCAGATG
>NZ_JANJTL010000045.1 GCF_024711105.1 Brevundimonas sp.
ACGGCGCGGATGCGCTGGAACAGGGCGTCGTTGAAGGTGATCTCGTCCGAGGCGGCCGACAGGATCGGCGACATCTCGCGGTTCAGCGCCTGCCATTCCGGCGAGCCGATGTTGGCCGTCATCACGCCGAAGATCGAACCGGCTCGGCCCAGGTGCTCGCCCGCCCGCTCGAGCGGCAGGATGGTGTTGTCGAAGCTCGCCGGGGCGGGGTTCGCCACGATGGCGGCGATCTCGTCGCGGCGGACGTCGATGCCCTTCATCAGGGCGTCGCGCGCCAGGTCCACCGTCACCTGATCCCACGGCGGGACGCCCTGGAACGGGCCGGGCCAGGGGTCGGCCAGCACGTTGCCCGTCAGGACGGGCGCCGGCGCGGGAGTCGCCGGCGTTGTGGCCGCAGCGGTGGCGCAGCCCGTGGTGGCGACCGCGAGCACGCCCGCGCTGGTGAGGATCATCTGACGTCTGTTCATGGAAACTCCCGCGAGGAATCGGCCGGCGGCTGATCACGCGCCGGGACCTGTCGGACCTACTTAGCCCGACCGCGCCTGACCGTCACATGAACGGGCTGTAATGCGTCCACCGGAGACGCCGAGGTCTGGAAAGGAAGGAGAAAATGGCGCGCCCGGAACGATTCGAACGTCCGACCCTCAGATTCGTAGTCTGATGCTCTATCCAGCTGAGCTACGGGCGCGCTGGCCGGGCGCTTGGGGTGGCCCGGCGAAGGGGCGGACACCTACCTTCGAAGGCGACCGGATGCAAGGCCCGCGTGAGGCTTTCCCAAGGCGCTGTTCCGCGCCATGATGCGCCTCTGGAAAACACCTTTAGAGTGAGAGACTTCCATGAGCGCCACCGACTGCGACGCCCTGTGTGACGGCCCGCTGAGCGAGGCCCTCGCGGGACTGGAGGCCACGCGGTCCAAGGCGGTGAAGCGCTTCTGGACCATCCTGGGCGTCTGCCTGCTGTTGGCGGCCGTGGTCTTCTTCATTCCGATGGGCCTGGAGGTTCAGCTCGTGCTGGCGGTCATTCTGGCCGTCGGCGGCTTCATCTTCGCCTCCATGCCCCTGACCAAGGCGGGCAACAGCCTCAAGCACCCGGTGCTGCAGGCCGTCTGCTCGACGCGCGGCATGAGCTACACGCCCGAGAATTTCGTCGGTGACGGCTATGAGGGGCTGCACCCCGTCTTCGGCAAGCCGACCAGCCGAACCTTCTCCGACCGGTTCGCCGGCGAGGACAACGGCAGGTCCTTCGCCTTCTACGAGGCGAACCTGGTCACCGGCTCGGGCAAGAGCCGCCAGGAGATCTTCAACGGCATGGTCTTCACCGCGTCGCGCGGCTCCGGCCTGGTGGGCGAGACGGTGGTGGCGCCGGACCGGGGTCTGCTGAACGTTTTCAAGCCGGGCAAGGGCATGGAGCGGGTCAAGTTCGACGACGCCGAGTTCGAACGCTACTTCGAGGTCTATTCGACCCAGCCGGACGAGGCGCGTAGCCTGATCAACCCCATCGTCCAGGCCAAGCTCAAGGAATGGCGCGGCAAGAAGGGCAAGCTCTACGCCCGTATCGCCGGCGACCAGGTGGCCATCGCCTTTCATGAGAGCGGCAAGAACCGCTTCGAGCCGGGGCCGATGCTGAAGTCGGTGCCGGGCCGCGAGCGCGTGCGCAACATCTGCGCCGACGTCGACCGCAGCATGGACCAGTTGAGGGACATCGTCCGCCACCTGGGCTAAGGACGGCGGCATGCGCCGCTTCTCCGCCGTCCTCGCCGTCGCCTCCCTCCTTGTCGCGGCCTGCGCGCCGCCGTGGACCGGCCCTCGTCTGCCGATGGAGGCGCCTCCGGACGCTTCCGGAGAGGGTCCCTGGGGGCCGATGGTGGCCGCCGCCAATCCGATGGCGGTCGAGGCGGGCATGCAGATCCTGAACGCCGGCGGCTCGGCGGTGGACGCCGCCGTGGCCGTCCAGGCGGTGCTCGGCCTGGTCGAGCCGCAGAGTTCGGGGCTTGGCGGCGGGGCCTTCATGGTCCATTTCGACGCCGAGAGCGGCGCGGTCACCGTCTACGACGGGCGCGAGACGGCGCCTGCGGCCGCCACGCCCGAGCTGTTCATGGAGAACGGCGAGCCGATGGGCTTTCGCGAGGCGGTGCTGTCGGGGCGCTCGACCGGCGCGCCCGGCGCGGTGGCCATGCTCGACATGGCTCATCGCGAGCACGGCCGACTGCAATGGCGCGACCTGTTCACCGAGGCCGAGCGGCTGGCCCGCGACGGCTTCCCGATCCCGCCGCGCATGGGCGCCCAGCTGAACTCCGAGGCGCCGCAGGCCCACACGCCCTGGGCCGAGGCCTATTTCGAAAGGCCGGACGGCAGCCGCCCCCAGATCGGCGAAACCTGGCGCAATCCCGCCTACGCGGAGACCGTCCGCACCCTCGCCGAGGAAGGCGCCGAGGCCTTCTACGAGGGCCGCATCGCGCGCGAGATCGTCGAGGCCGTGCACGCCGGCGACAATCCGGGCTTGCTGACGCTGGGGGATCTGGCCGCCTACGAGCCGATCCGTCGCGAGGCCCTGTGCCGACCCTATCGCGTCCACGTCGTCTGCGTACCGCCCCCGCCTTCGAGCGGCGTGGCGCTGCTGCAGCTGCTGGCCATGGCCGAGCACACGACGGACATCCAGGCGGGCCCGGACGCGCCCGAGGCCTGGGTCGCCTTCGCCCGGCTGCAGCGCCTGATGTACGCCGACCGGGATCTCTATGTGGGCGATCCGGCCTTCGTGACCGTGCCGGTCGCAGGCCTGCTGGACCCCGCCTATGTCGCCAGCCGCGCGGCGCTGGTCCCCACGGTCAACGGCCCCGTCGAGGCCGGGACGCCGCCGGGCTCGCCCTACGTGGCGCTGGATACCACCGCCGAGGTCGCCGGCACCTCCCATTTCGTCATCGTCGACCGCTGGGGCGACGCGGTCAGCATGACCACCACGGTCGAAAGCGGCTTCGGTTCGGGCCGGATGGCGGCCGGCTTCTTCCTGAACAATCAGCTGACCGACTTCGCCTTCTCGCCCATCGACGCGGCAGGCCGTCCGGCGGCCAATGCGGTGGCGCCCGGCAAGCGGCCGCGCTCGTCCATGGCGCCCGTGATCGTGCTGGACCGCCAGGGCCGGCTGGTCGCGCTGCTGGGCTCGCCCGGCGGCAACTCCATCCTGGCCTATAACGCCAAGGCTCTGATCGGCGTGCTCGACTGGAACCTGTCGATGCAGGCGGCCTTTGATCAGCCCAACCTCGTGGTGCGCGGCTCCAGCGTCGGCGCCGACACCGAGCTGTTCGCCGATCCGGTGCGCGATGCGCTCGCCGCCGCCGGCGCGCCGCTCAGGCCGAACGCCACCGAGACTTCAGGCCTGCACGGCGGGATCTGGCGTGACGGACGCTGGGACATGGGCGCGGACCGCAGGCGGGACGGCGTCGCCCGCGCCGACTAGTCAGGACTGCGCGGGCAGGGTCAGGCGGAAGACCGCGCCAGACGGCCCCGTGCTTTCCAGCTCCAGATCGCCGCCCTGGGCCTGGGCCAGCTCGCGTGCGATGGGCAGGCCCAGCCCCGCGCCGTCGGCCCGCGCCGAGCCGGTGAAGGGCTGGAACAGCCGATCCCGCGCCCGTTCGGGCAGGCCCGGGCCTGTGTCGCGGACATGGATGGCCACCAGCCCCGCGTCGCGCGCGGCGGTGACCGTGACCTTGCCGGTGCGGTCCCCTTCCGGATCCGCCTCGATGGCCTCACGCGCGTTCCTCAGCAGATTGACGAGGATGCGATGCAGGTGATCGGGGTCGGCCTCGACCCTCAGGCGCACCGGCGCCTTGTTGACCAGCTTGACGCCCGTGTCGGTCAGGCCGGCGTCCTCCGCCGCGGCGGTGACGGCGGCGGCCAGACGCAGCGGCCGGGTCGCGGGACGGGCCTCCTCCGAGCGGCCGTAGGCCAGCACGCCCTGGGCCAGCCGCAGCGCCCGGTCGAGCGCCCGTTCAAGGCGCGGCAGCGCGCGCGCCACCGTGGGATCGCCCGAGGACGCCAGGCGGTCCGACGCCATCTGGGCGGCGGTGAGCATGTTCCTGAGGTCGTGGCTGATCTTGGCCACCGCCTCGCCGAGCGCCGCCAACCGGGCGCGCGAGCGCAGGGCGTTGCGGACCTCGTCCTGCATGCGGGTCAGTTCGTCCTCGACCCGACCGATCTCGTCGGCGCGGGGCCGGCCAAGCGGCGGCGGCGCGGCCTCCGGATCGGCGCGGAACCGTTCAATGGCCTCGGTCACCCGTCCGATCGGACGCAGGACCAGGAAGGTTAGTGCCGCATAGAGCAGGGCCCCGGCCACCACCGAAATGACCAGGGACGACAGGACGATCTGCAGGACGTAGGCGCGCAGCTCCAGCTTGAGCGGCTCAGCCTCGGCGACGATCTCGATGAAGTCGCCGTCGCGGAACCGCGGCTCGGCCATGACCCGGATGCGACGGTCCTCCTCGCCCAGCAGCGTCTCCCACGGGTCGATCAGGCGCGCGGCCATGTCGGGATCGCGCAGGTCGATCAGGTCGGGCGGCGTCTCGCCCCCCTCCTGGCCGCGCAGCAGCCGGCGGATGCCCTCTTCCTGGAGCACCACGACGTCGGCGCCGACTCCGCGCAGCAGCCGCCCGGCCAGGTCGTCCTGCACCGTCGCGTAGGGCGCCGCCTCCACCGCCAGGGACGCCACCTCCGCGGCGCGGACCCGATCGGTCAGCCATCGCTCGTGAAAGCTCGCCGCCGCAGGCGCCAGGACCAGCAAATCCACCGCCACGGCGAAGGCGCCGGTGAGCAGCAGCAGCCGCGCCGACAGGCCGTGAATCCAGGCGAGCCGGGCCGGCCGCCGCACAGGCGGCGTGTCGATTTCGGCTGTCTCGCCCTCGATCATGGCCAACCGTTAGCCTGTCCGCCCTGCAAAGGTAAGGCGAAGCAAGGCTCAGGCCAGCCAGACCATCATCCGCGAAGACGCCTCCTCGCCCCGCGCGACGCTGAACATCGGGCGGCGCTCGCCCGTATAGAGGAAGCCGGCCTTGGCCAGCACGGCCCCGGACGCCGGATTGTCCTCGAAGTGACCGGCCTGGACGGCGCGGCGCTTCCAGCGCGTCTTGGCCCAGCCGAGCGCGGCCTGAACCGCCTCGGTCGCCAGGCCCCGGCCCCACCAGCGCCTGCCGATGCAGTAGCCGAGCTCGACGCCGGGCCCGCGGCCCGTGTGGGGCGCGGTCTGGGCCGGGAACAGACTCAGCATGCCAACCGGGCCTTCGTCCTCGTGATCGAGGATGAAGTTGCGCTCGACGCGCGGGTCCTGGCCCTGGGCGCGGGCGATCCAGTCGAAGGCGTTCTCGAGCGCATAGGGATGCGGCATGCGCGCGGTCATTTTCGCCACCTCGCGGTCGGAACAGATCTCGGTGATGCGGGCGGCGTCGACGTCGGTCGGCGCGCGCAGCGTCATCCGACGCGTTTCGATCAGGGGGCTGGTCTCAATGACGCACATGGTCGTCCCTTTCGGACCCGAAAACGAAAGCGGGGAGCCCGGCGTCCGGACTCCCCGCGTCGTCTTCGTCCGGATCGCCTGATTGTGGGGGCGATCCGTGACCTGTGTCAGAGATCGCTACTCGGCAGCGGCCTGCGGCTGCATGATCGAGACGTAACAACGGCCGCCACGCTTGGTGGTGAACGTGACGGCGCCGTTGACGAGCGCGAACAGGGTGTGGTCGCGGCCGATGCCGACGTTGTCGCCCGGATGGAATTTGGTGCCGCGCTGACGCACGATGATGTTGCCGGCGAGCACGCGCTCGCCGCCGAAGCGCTTCACGCCAAGGCGTTTGGACTCGGAGTCGCGACCGTTACGCGACGAACCACCGGATTTCTTGTGAGCCATGGGAGGGTGCTCCTGATCTTTATGGGCGGACGCTTAGGCCTTGTCGGCCTTGGGCGCGGCCTTTTTCTTGGCGGCGGGCTTCTTGGCTTCGGTCTTGGCCTCCGCTTCCGGAGCGGCCTCGGCCGGCGCCTTGGCGGGCTTGGCGGCCTTGGCCGGCTTGGCCTCGACCTCGGCTTCGACGCGCGGAGCCAGGCCGCGGGCGCGGGCGTTCATCTCGGCCTTGGTGGTCAGGTCGACCGCGCCGTCCCACTTGGCGGACTTGCCGTCGCCCGACAGGCCGGTGACGCGCAGAACGCTCTCGAGCTGGCGGTGGCCCTGGGTGCGGCGATAGCCCTGGCGGCGGATCTTCTTGAAGACCTTGACCTTCTCGCCCTTACGGGTCTCGACCAGCACGGCCGAGGCGAAGGCGCCGTCGATCACCGGCGCGCCCACGGACACGCCCTTGTCGTCGCCCAGCATAAGGACCTGGTCCAGACGGACCTCGGCGCCGGGCTCGCCTTCCAGCTTCTCGACGACGACGAGGTCACCCGGTTGAACCCGGTATTGCTTGCCGCCGGTTTTGATCACCGCGTACATGGGAAAAGCCTTCAGCCTGACGCAAAAAAGTTCGCGCCCGCGAGGGGGACCCGCGGGCGAAGAGGGCGGACTTATACGGATCGGCGCGTCGGAGTCAACGCGGACCTCGGCTCCAACATTGGCGAAATGAGCCCCTTGCGCCGCCGCGCCGGGTTCGGCTATAGCCCCGCCCTCTCGACTGAGGAGCCCACCCGGCTCCGAAGAGCGCGGGCGTAGCTCAGGGGTAGAGCATCACCTTGCCAAGGTGAGGGTCGGGCGTTCGAATCGCCTCGCCCGCTCCAGTCGAGATCCCAACATCTTCGCAGGGCGAGTCGCGGGTTCCTGCAGTCTCGCGTACTTCCAGTCCGTTGAAAAATGGGGCAGAGCGGGAGCATGACCCGCCTGAGGCCGCGCTGCGGCATCCGCCCATGAACCGCACTTTCAACGAGCTGATGCCATTCCTCGGGACTTTGGGCTTCAATCCAAAGACCGTTATTGACGTCGGCGTGGCCTGGGGTACGCCGTCGATGTACCAGGCGTTCCCGGAAGCCTATCTCGTTCTCGTCGAGGCGCTTCCGTATTTCGAACAGCACCTCAAGAACGTCCTGGCGGCGCGCCACGGAGAGTATCATCTCACTGCGGTCGCCGCCGAACGGGGGGAAGCCGAGTTCGCGATCCCCGAAGACACCCAGGCGCTGGCCGGCGCTTCCTTGCTCTATTCCCAGAAGGGGGGAGAGCTTCGCTACCGAGTGCCGATCGCTCTCTTGGACGACATTTGTGATCCTGAACGGCTCGAAGGGCCTATTTTGCTGAAGACGGACGCCCAGTCCGCCGATCTGGATGTCCTTCGGGGCGCGGAGCGCTTGCTGAACGCGGTTGAGGTCGTCGTGGTGGAGGCCAACGTGGCCGGACCCGTAAACCTCCTCCCTGACATCATCGCACACATGACCTCGCGGAACTTCCGGCTCTTCGATTTGGTGGACCCCGTTTATCGCCCCAGCGA
Organism: Brevundimonas sp.; assembly: GCF_024711105.1. GTDB lineage: Bacteria > Pseudomonadota > Alphaproteobacteria > Caulobacterales > Caulobacteraceae > Brevundimonas. The sequence goes on from NZ_JANJTL010000045.1 coordinate 7,448, forward strand.
CCAGGCGCTCGGGCAACTAGACGCCTGTTTCGTGCGACGGGATTCCCAGCTGGTCGCGCATCGCGGCTGGCGGTAGGTAGCCGCCTATTGCTGTTCTCCGGCTTTTCCCGCAGCGTCCTTGCGGGAGGGGCCAATGACCGACGCTATCGCCGAGGCGCTCGAAAAGCGCATTCGTCCGACCGAGACCAAGCGGCTGGACGCCTTCGTGGACGCAGCCTTCGCCTTCGCGGTCTCGCTCTTGATCATCGCCGGCGGTGAGCCGCCGCGCAGCTTCGAGGAGCTGATGACGGCGCTGGGGCGTATCCCCGCCTTCGCCATGGGCTTCGCCCTGATCGTCATGTTCTGGCTCGGGCACCGCCAGTTCGGCCGCCTTGCGCCCCGGCGCGACGGCGTGTCGGTCGTGCTGAGCCTCGCCATCGTCTTCATGGCGCTGATCTACGTCTTTCCCTTGCGCATGCTGACCGACGCGGCGGCGCATTTCCTCTCGGGCGGCATCCTGCCGGGCGGCGTGACCATCGACAGTTACGCGGACCTCGCGGGCGTTTACACCGTCTATGGCGTCGGCTTCGCCGTCCTGGGCGTCCTCTATTGCCTGCTCTACCGGCACGCCGCCCGGCGAAGCGACCAACTCGGCGTGGCCGCAGAGGACCTTGACGATGTCCGGTCCTGGGCCGGCGTGTGGGCGATCATCGCGCTCTCGGGCGTCGTCTCCGCTTTGGTCGCCCAGGTGTTCCCGCTCCACCTTTTCCCGGGCCTGCCGGGATTCTGTTACTGGCTCATCCCGGTCGGGATCTTCGTGCTGAACCGCCGGAAGGCCAGACCGGCGGGCACATCCTCCGAGGCCTGAGGCGCATCCGCACGACTCGCCTGCGGGGCGCATGTGGTCTATCGGTCGAAAGCGGCCCGGCCCTTGCTTGCCTGAGGTTCCTTCGAGGGCTGCCGCAAGGGTGCGTGCGTAATGATCATGGAAGGCGACATCGACTGGGTTCCCTTGCTGGGCCTGGCTTCGGCGGTCTTTGGCGCGCTCGCCCTCTTCTTCATCTTCGCCGCCGGTCGGGCGGGCCTAGCGTATCGAAATGCGACAGGGGACCGTGACCGGGCCCTGGCCGAGGCCGAGGCGCACCGCACGCGGCTTTTCGAGGTGCTGGCCGCCATTCCCGTGGCGCTCGTCGAGACGGACCTGCAGGGCAAGTTCGTCTTCGCCAACCGCGCCGCGCATCAGCTTCTGGGCCGCCGCGATCAGGAGCTTCTGGGCCTGAGGTTCCACTCGGCCACCTGGGGCATCACCTATCCCGACGGCCGCGTCATCCCGCCCGAGCTCCTGCCCAATGCGCGGGCGCTGCGGGGCCAGACGGTCAAGGGCTTCCAGCACGTCATCGCCCACCCCGGGACCAAGCGGAAACTGCTCGTCTCGGTGACCGCAATGCCCATCCTGAACGGCATCGGGGAGGTCACCGGCTCCATGGCCGCGGTCGTCGAGATCGACAGCCTAAACCCGGCCGCCTCGCCCGAGGCCGAGCTGACGCGCCGCGTGTTCGACGCCGCGCCGTCCGTGCTGCTGGTCGTCGGCGGCGAAGGTCAGGTGCGCGAGGCCAACCGCCTGGCCTCCGATCTGTTTGGCGTGGAACCCGACGCCCTGCGTGGCCGTCCGTTCGCGGAACTGGTGGCTCCGGAGCACCGCTGGGAAGCCGCGCGTGCGTTCGCCCTCGAAGTCATCCGGACCGGCGAGGCGCCGGCGGCCACGCTCGAGGAGGCGATCACTGCGGGCGATGGCCAACGGCGCTTCGTGCGCTGGACCGCGCTTCCCCTGCCCTTCGCAGGTGATCTCGACGCCGTCCTGATGGTCGGCGAGGACGTCACCGAACAGCCGCTCGAGACGGACGAGGACGCGGTGCGCAGCGCCGCCGAGCTGACCCAGGTGACCGAGCGGCTCATGCTGGCCGAACAGGCGCGGGAACGGGCCGAGCGCGTCGCCGCCGAGGCCGAGGCGGCGCTGAGCGCGGCCCTCGCCGCGTCCGAGGATCGTCGGGCTCGCGCCGAGGGCGACGCCACGAGCGCCCGCCGACTGGAGGACGTCGGCCGCCTGACCGGCGGTGTGGCGCAGGACTTCAATGCGCTGCTGACCGTGATGCTCGGCGCGCTCGACATGATCGGACGCAACGCCGAGAGCCCCGAACGCGTGCGGCGGGTGGCCGAGGCCGCGCTGGCCGCCGGCCGCCGCGGCGAACGCCTGACGCGTCAGCTTTCCGCCTTCTCGCGCGGCGAGGATGTGGAGCTTCGGGCGCTGGACCTTGCCGTCGTGGTGCGGGGCCTGCCCTCCCCGATTCAGGCGGGGGCCGTGGACATCAAGACGGCCGAGGCGCCCCTGTGGGCCCGTTTCGATCCCGTCCGGCTGCAGGCGGCGGTGACCGCGCTTCTGGAAAACGGCCGTCAGGCTCAGGGCGCCTCGGGGGCGCTGCGCCTGCGCGTCGAGCCGGTCCGGCTGGACACCGGTGACGGCGAATTGCCCGCCGGCGACTACATCCGCCTGACTGTCGAGGACGAAGGCCCCGGAATGGCTCCCGACGTCCTGGCGCGCGCGCAGGAACCCTTCTTCTCGACGCGCGAGGGCGCGCAAGGCCTGGGCCTCGCCCAGGCGCGGGGCTTCGCGCGATCGGTCGGTGGCGGCCTGCGCCTGCAGTCCGAGCCCGGCCGCGGAACGGTCGCCGCCCTATGGCTGCCCCGCGCGGACGCGCCGGCGAGCCCTGGCGACAATGGCGAGGACGGCGCCAATTCTCCTGACGTCCACGCCAGACCGATGTAATCTGGACGTCAGGGGGCTGGTTCGGATCGGGAGGGATCCTTGAAACTGCTCAGATTCATCGCGGCCTTGGCCGTGATCGCCTATGCTGGCTGGCTGGCCTGGCCGCTGATTTCCCCATTCTTCGAAGGCGGCGGCGCGGGCGCGGCGATCGAGATGTCGCGCGCGGAAGCGTCGATCGAGGCGGCCGGCAACATGCCGCGCACCCTGATCTGGGGCGCGGCCATCCTGCTCTATGTCCTGTCGGCGTTCCTGCTCGGAGGCGGAAATCCCCGGGCCTTCATCGCCTATCTGCTGGGCTTCATGGCGGATGCCGCGCTGCGGCTGGCGATGTCCGGTGACGGGGGCGCGGCCGACGTGGCGGCCCGTTCCGCCGAGGCGGCCCCGGCGGGCCTGGACCCGACCTGGTTCGTGCTCGGCGCCCTGTTGATCGGAGCCGTCGTGGTCTTCTGGCTGTCGCGGCGCAGGCGCCGGGCCAGGGCCGCGCCGCTCGCGCTTCAGGAAGGCTAGGCGGCCCGGGCGGCTTCCGCGGCCAGGACCCGCGAGACCGCGTTCACCACCGCGCCGATGCGCAGGGCGGCCTGGACCTGGGTGTTGGTCGCCCCGTGGTCGCGCAGCGTCTTCTCGTGTGCGTCGACGCAGGCGCCGCAGCCGTTGATGGCCGAAACCGCCGTGCACCACAGCTCGAAGTCGACCTTCGGAGCTCCGGGGTTGCCCAGCACATTCATGCGCAGCCGGGCCGGCAGGGTGGCGTACTCGCGGTTCGCCATCAGGTGCAGCGCCCGATAGTAGACGTTGTTCATTCCCATGATGGCCGCGGCCGAACGGGCGGCGTCGCGCACCGCGGGCTCCAGCCGGGCCTCGGCCTCAGCCTCGAAGGCGCGGACCACGGCCGGCGTTCCCACCGCGTGGGCGCAGGCCAGGAAGGTCCCCCACTTCTGCTGGTCGTTCAGCGTCGTCTCGGCGGAGAGCGACGACAGGTTCAGCGACAGATCCTTGGCGTAGGCGGGAATCGTCTCCCGCAGGGCGTCCAGCGACATGGGGACTCCGGATAATTCTCGATCTCTGAGGGGAACGGGGCCCGCCCGGGGAGGGAGGGGGAGGACGGGCCCCGTCTGGCCGGCGGCGGCTTAGGCCGCCAGCGTCTCGCCGCCCACCGGGCGGTTGCACGGACACAGTTCGTCGGTCTGCAAGGCGTCGACGACACGCAGGGTGTCGGCCGGCGCACGGCCCACGTTCAGGTTGGTCACGTAGACGTGCTGGATGACATTGTGCGGGTCGACCACGAAGGTGGCCCGCAGGGCCACGCCTTCTTCCTCGTCGAGAACGCCGAGCGCGCGGGCCAGCTTGCCGCCGTTGTCGGCGAACTGCCAGATCGGCAGCTTGTTCAGGTCGGCGTGGTCACGCCGCCAGGCCAGCTTGGTGAACTCATTGTCGGTCGAGCCGCCGAGCACCACGGTGTCGCGGTCTTCGAAGTCCTTACCGAGGCGAGCGAACTCCGCGATCTCGGTCGGGCACACGAAGGTGAAGTCCTTCGGGTAGAAGAAGATGACCTTCCACTTGCCCGGGAAGCTGTCCTGGGTGACGGCTTCGAAGGCCGACTGGCCGTTCTCTTCGTGGCTGTTGAAGCCGGGCTTCACGCCCACGATCTTGAAGTCAGGAAGTTTCTGGCCGACGCCGAGCATGGGTCTCTCACAAAAGCGGATATAGGGAGGGGCCGAATCGCGCCCCGCGCGACCGGCGAGCGCTATCTGGGGATCCGGATCCCCTATGGCAAATCGATTGTTATTGGCGGCTCGATAAGATGAGCTTATAGGCAGCCGTGCTCCCGACCCTGCGCCAGCTTCGCTACCTGACTCTCTTGGCCGAGCACCGGTCATTCCGGGCGGCCGCCCAAGCCGCGCATGTCAGCCAGCCGGCCCTTTCGGCCGGCATCGCCGAACTCGAGAAGATCCTTGGGGCTCCGGTCGTGGACCGGGCGCGCAGCGGACTGGTCCTGACCGCCGTGGGCCAGGCCGCGGTCGAGCGGGCCGGCGACATCCTGGCCCGCACCGAGGATCTGGTCGACGCCGCCCAGGCGGCGGGACGGCCGCTGACCGGCCGGTTCCGGCTGGGCGTGATCCCCACCATCGCGCCCTTCATGCTGCCGGTGGCTCTGCCGCGACTGAAGGCGGCCTATCCGCAGCTGAGGCTGTATCTGCGCGAGGACCTCACGCCACGCCTGGTCCAGGGCCTGAAGACCGGCGGGCTGGAGGCTGCCCTGATCGCCCTGCCCTATGACATGGCCGGGCTGGAGTGGGCCCATATCGCCGACGACGAGCTCCTGGCCGCCACGCCCGCCGACCACCCCCTGGCCGCGCAGAGCAAGGTGACGCCCGAGGCCCTGGACGGCGAGGCCATGATCCTTTTGGAGGACGGCCACTGCCTGCGCGAGCACGCCCTGGCCGCCTGCGGCCTGCCCGATCCCGGTCCGGGCGACGATGAAGGCTTCGCCGCCTCCTCGCTTCCGACCTTGGTGGAGATGGTCGGCTCGGGCCTCGGCGTCTCCTTCCTGCCGGCAATGGCGGTCCGCTCGGGCCTGACCCGCAACAGCCAGGTGGCGGTCCGGCCGCTGGCCGCCGACCATCCCAGCCGCGAGATCGTCATCGCCTGGCGGAAGGGCTCAAGCCGCGGCGCCGAGGCGCGCCTGCTGGCGGAGGCCTTCCGGCCCTAGGACTCCGCGCGCGCCTTGATGGCCTCGTTCACCGCCTCATAGGCGGCGCGCAGCTTGCGCCGCCGGGCCGCGGCCCAGTCCTCGCCGCGCCAGCCCTCAAAAATCTCGCCGTTGGCGAGCACGCAGCCGGCCCCCTCGCCGAGCGGCTCCAGCTCGAAATAGCGGCGAGAGCGCGCCATGAAGCCACGCTTGTCGTCCCAGATGAGCTGGGTCTCAGGCGTCCAGTCTGGCACGCGGACCTGGGCGCGGCGGTCCGGCTCGCCGTCAAGCCGTTCGACCAGGTCCAGCGTCCCGCCGATGGCGATGCGGCCGGACGCCTCCGGATGCAGGGGATTCCACTCTCCCCAACGCTCCAGGTCCGCGATGATCTCCCAGACCCGCTCCGTGGTGGCGGCGACGCCGATGCGATGTTCGATACGAATGGCCATGGCCGCTATCTGCCATGGAGAAACGCGGTGTGCGAGCGCGCCCGTCAGCTTGGCTTCGCAGGCGCGAAAGCCCTATATGGCGGGCTCCCCATCAGACAGTCGGCCATGACCTCCCTCAAAGACATCCGCTCGACCTTCATCGACTTCTTCAAGGCCGACGGGCACCTGGAGGTGCACTCCGCGCCGCTCGTGCCGCAGAACGATCCGACCCTGCTGTTCGTCAACGCCGGGATGGTGCCGTTCAAGGACTATTTCACCGGCGCCGCCCGCCCGCCCGCACCGCGCGCGGTCAGTTCGCAGAAGTGCGTCCGCGCCGGCGGCAAGCACAACGACCTGGACAACGTCGGCTACACGGCCCGGCACCTCACCTTCTTCGAGATGCTGGGGAATTTCTCCTTCGGCGATTATTTCAAGGACCACGCGATCGAGCGCGCCTGGACCCTGGTGACGAAGGACTTCGGCCTGTCGCCCGAGCGGCTGATGGTCACCGTCTATATCGACGACGACGAGGCCTTTGACATCTGGAAGAAGGTCACGGGCTTTCCGGACCACAAGATCGTGCGCATCGCCGGCTCGGACAACTTCTGGGCCATGGGCGACAACGGGCCGTGCGGGCCGTGCACCGAGATCTTCTACGACTACGGCGAGCACGTGCCGGGCGGGCCTCCGGGCAGCCCGGACGAGGACGGCGACCGCTTCGTGGAGATCTGGAACAACGTCTTCATGCAGTTCGAGAAGGAGAACGACGTCATCGTTCGCGACCTTCCGAAGCCCTCGGTCGACACCGGCATGGGTCTGGAGCGGATCGCCAGCGTGCTCCAGGGCAAGAACTCGGTGTTCGACACCGACCTGTTCCGCACCCTGATCGCGGCCTCACAGGACGCGACCTCGAACCACTCGGCCGAGATGGCGGCCAGCCATCGGGTCATCGCCGACCACCTGCGCTCCTCGGCCTTCCTGATCGCCGACGGCGTGACGCCTTCGAACGAGGGCCGCGGCTATGTGCTGCGCCGGATCATGCGCCGGGCCATGCGCCACGCCCACCTGCTGGGCGCGTCCGAGCCCCTGATGCACCGGCTGGTGCCGACGCTCGTGTCCGAGATGGGCGAGGCCTATCCGGAGCTGAAGCGCGCCCAGCCCTTCGTCGAGGACACGCTGAAGCAGGAGGAGCTGCGCTTCCGCACCACGCTCGGGCGCGGCATGGCCCTGTTTGAGGACGCGGTCGCGGGCTTGCCGGAAGGTGGCGTCCTGCCCGGCCAGACGGCGTTTTCGCTCTATGACACCTATGGGTTCCCGCTCGACCTGACTCAGGACGAGGCGCGCCGGCGCGGTTTCACCGTCGATGACGCGGGCTTCGAGGCCGCCATGGCCGAGCAGCGCGGCCGCTCGCGCGAGCACTGGAAGGGCTCTGGCCAGACCGCCTCGGCTGGCGAATGGCTGTCCCTGCGCGACCGCCTCGGTCCCACGGTCTTCACCGGCTATGACGGCGTCGAGGGGACCGGCGAGGTCCTCGCCATCGTCCGAGACGGCCAGGCGGCGGACGCTGCCGAGGCCGGCGAGACCGTCGAGGTGCTGTTCGACCAGACGCCCTTCTACGGCGAAGGCGGCGGTCAGGCGGGCGACAAGGGCTCCGTCGAGTGGGCCGGCGGCCAGGGCAATGTGGTCGACACCTCCAAACAGGCGGGCGGCGACCTCTATGTCCACCGCATCGAGGTGCAGTCGGGCTCGCTGAAGGTCGGCGACCGGGTCACGCTGGAGGTCGGCGCCGATGCGCGCCAGGCGACCCGCGCCAACCACTCGGCCACCCACCTGCTGCACGCGGCGCTGAAGAACGTGCTGGGCGACCACGTCGCCCAGAAGGGCCAGATGGTCGACCACGAGCGCATCCGCTTCGACTTCAGCCACAACGCGCCCGTCACCGAGGACGAGATCGCGGCCATGGAGGCCGAGGTGAACGCGGTGATCCGCCAGAACCTGCCGGCCGCGACCGAGCTGATGGCGCCGGACAAGGCGATCGAAGCCGGCGCCGTGGCCCTGTTCGGCGAGAAGTACGGCGACGAAGTCCGCGTGCTGACGCTCGGCCGCTCGCTGACCGACGAGGCCAAGGCCTATTCGGTCGAGCTGTGCGGCGGCACCCACGTGGCCCGCACCGGCGACATCGCCCTGTTCAAGATCGTCTCCGAGAGCGGCATCGCCGCGGGCGTGCGCCGCATCGAGGCCCTGACGGGCGAGCCGGCGCGCCAGTATCTGGAGGCCCAGGCCAGGGTCGCCCGCTCGCTGGCGCGCGACTTCAAGATCCAGCCGGGCGACGTGCCGGCCCGGGTCGAGGCCCTGCAGGGCTCGGTCAAGGCGCTGGAAAAGCAGGTCGCCGAGCTGAAGAAGCAGCTGGCGCTGGGCGGCGGCTCCGGCGGCGCCGCGGCCCCTGAGGAGATCAACGGCGTCAAGCTGATCGCCCGGGTGCTCGACGGCGTCGGCGGCAAGGAGCTGCGCGGCGTGGCCGAGGAGTTCCGCCAGCAGGTCGGCTCGGGCGTCATCGCCCTCATTGGTCTGGTCGACGGCAAGGCGGCGGTCACGGTGGCGGCCACGTCCGACATGGCCGGGCGCGTCAATGCCGCGGAGCTGGCCAAGGCCGCAGTCCTGGCCATGGGCGGCCAGGGCGCCGGCGGCAAGCCGGACTTCGCCCAGGGCGGTGCGCCGGACGGCTCGAAGGCGGAAGATGGTCTGAAGGCGATCCGCGAGGCGCTGGCGGCCTGACCGTCAGCCCTTGTCGGCGCTTTCCAGCGGCACGCCGTACAGCTCCAGCTTGTGGCCGATGAGCTTGTAGCCGAGGCGTTCGGCGATCGCGGTTTTGAGCTGCTCGATCTCGGCGTCGAAGAACTCGACCACCTTGCCGGTCTTGGTGTCGATCAGGTGGTCGTGGTGGTCGTCGCCGGCCTCTTCATAGCGGCTGCGGCCGTCGCCGAAGTCGTGGCGCTCGACCACGCCCGCCTCCTCGAACAGGCGCACCGTCCGATAGACCGTGGCGATCGAGATGTGCGGGTCCTGGGCCGAGGCGCGACGGTAGAGCTCCTCGACATCCGGGTGATCGTGGGACTCGCCCAGCACGCGGGCGATCACGCGCCGCTGCTCGGTCATGCGCATGCCGCGCTCGGCGCAGAGTTTCTCGATCCGGTCCATGGCGCGGAAGATAGGCTCAGCCGTTCGGAGTGGGAAGCCGTTCGGTGATGTCGAGCGTGAGGATCAGGGCGTCCGCCGCCGGGGCGTCGGAACGCGGATAATACCCCGGCCGCCGCCCGGCCTCGACGAAGCCCGAGGCGCGATAGAGCGCGATCGCGGCTGCATTGTCCTCAGCCACCTCGAGATGCAGCTTTTCGGCGCCCAGGCCGTGCGCCAGTTCGGCCGCGCCCTCGACCAGCGCCCGGCCGAGCCCGCGCCTGCGCGCGGGCGGCTCGACGGCCAGCGTCAGGATCTCGGCCTCGTTCGCGACGACGCGCGCCAGCACGAAGCCGCCGTCGCGCTCGAAGGCGACGACACCGTCCTGGGCGAGCAGTCCCTCAAAGGTCGCGGCGTCCCAGGGCCGGTCGAAGGCCGTCGCGTGCAAGGCCGCCAGCCGCGCGGGCAGACTCACGGATCGATACCGCCGGGCAGCTTGGCGTCCGGCGCGCGAAGATAGACCGGCTCGGCCGGATGCGACGCCGGATCGACCTGGGCGCCCAGCCGCGCGACCGCGAACGGGGCCGGCCCGGGGCGCGGGTCGACTTCCGCGTCCGGGAAGTGCTCGGCGAGCAGCGCGGCGCCCGGGCCGGCGATCCAGGCCAGGTCGCCGCTCTTCGCCACCAAGTCCTCGACGGTGAGGGCCTGGGCCGGGCCCACGGGTTCGGCGCCGTCGAACAGCCGGGCATAGACCTGGCCCCGGCGCGCGTCGATCAGCGCGCAGCCGCGCCCGGACCGTTCGGCCGAGGCGGCGATCGCGTGCAGGCTCTCGATCCCGACCACCGGACGGTCCAGCGCCAGCCCCAGTCCCTTGGCGAAGGCGATGCCGACCCTCAGTCCGGTGAAGGACCCCGGCCCCACCGTGACCGCGACGCGGTCGACCTCTTCGAACGGACGACCCGCCATCATCTCGGCCGCCATCGGCGCGAGCCGCTCCTGATGGCCCTGCTGCATGGCCTCGCTGCGCACCGACGTGATCCGGCCGTCCTCCGCGAGCGCCGCCGAGCAGAGCCCGAGCGCGGTGTCGATGGCGAGAACCTGCACTCTTAGGGCCGGGTCCAGATCCAGGCGGCCAGGCGCGCCCGACCGTTCAGGGTCGTGGGATCCGGCAGGCCTTCGCCGCGCCAGTTCGGCACCGCCAGCACCATCGCCACGTTCTGCGCATCGGCGCGGCGGCAGATCGGCTGGCCGACGTTCCGGCCCTCGCCCATCACGCAGTCAGACGCCGAAACGCCCAGATCCGGCCAGCCGGCCATGAGCTGCGCTCCGCCCGGCCCGACGTAGGGACCGCCGAGGACGATGACCTGCCCGACGTTCCCGTCCGGCGCGCCGTGGATTTCGAGCGCCGTCTCCTCGGCCCCCGTGACGGAGATAATGGGGGTGGTCTCCTCGCCGAAGTGGAGGAACTCCGCCTCGACCTGCGCGGCGGGAAACAGGGCGGCGATGGCGTCCCGGTCGAAGGGCGTGTCGGCGCGCAAAGGGCCGACGCCCTCGACGCCGACCTCACGCATGTCGATGAGTCCCCGCGTTGGGGCGGCCGGCTGTTCGGGCGCAGCGGCAGGGGCGTCGGCCGGTTCGTCGCCCTCGGGCGCGCCTGGCTGGCAGGCCGCGAGCGCCGCCAGGACCGGCAGGAGACTGAGCACACGCATGGGAACCTCCGTGTCGGCTGATTAGAGGGTCTGCTCCACCCGCGTCACCTCGGGCACGTAGTGGCGCATCATGTTCTCGACGCCGGCCTTCAGGGTCGCGCTGGAGGACGGGCAGCCCGCGCAGGCCCCGCGCATCGACAGCCACAGAACGCCCGTGTCCGGCTCGAAGCGGTCGAACAGGATGTCCCCGCCGTCCTGGGCCACCGCCGGGCGGATGCGGCTGTCCAGCACCTGCTTGATCTCGGCGACGATCTCGGCGGCCTCGCCCTCGTAGGCGGCATGGTCGCTGGCGCCCGAGCCCTCGCGCATCAGCGGCGCGCCGGACAGGAAGTGGTCCATGATGACGGACAGAATTCCGGCCTTCATCTCGTCCCAGCCCGGCGCCGCGGCCGCGCGGGTGACCGCCACGAAATCCTCGCCGAAGAAGACGCGCTCCACGCCTTCCAGCTCGAACAGGGCTTCGGCCAGGGGCGAGGCGGCCGCCTGATCGATCCCGGCGAACTCGACCGGCCCGTCGGTCGCCACATGGCGGCCGGGCAGGAACTTCAGCACATTGGGATTGGGCGTGGCTTCGGTCTGGATGAACATGCCCGCCAGATAGGCCCGGTCCGTGGCCTTGGAAAGGCGCTCCGCATTGCGAAGCCGCCGCCGCGCGACCATCTTGGCCTTCGTTCGTTACCGCTTCTGGACGCTCAAGGACCGCCGATGTTCGCCGACACCCAAGCCTCTCCCTCCGACGACCTCATCAAGGAAGGCTCCGACGCCGGCTTCATGCAGGACGTGGTCGAGGCGTCGAAGACCCAGCCGGTCATCGTGGACTTCTGGGCGACCTGGTGCGGCCCCTGCCGCCAGCTGACGCCCGCTCTGGAAAAGGCCGTCCGCGCGGCCAAGGGTGCGGTCAAGCTGGTCAAGATCGATGTGGACAGGAACCCGGCCTACGCCGGCCAGCTGCGCGTCCAGTCGATCCCGACGGTCTACGCCTTCGTCAACGGCCAGCCGGTCGACGGCTTCCAGGGCGCCATTCCCGAAAGCCAGATCAAGGCCTTCATCGACCGGCTGAGCGGCCAGGAGTCCGGCTCCTCCGACATCGATCAGATCCTGTCGATGGGCGCCGAGTCGCTCGGCGTCGAGGACCTCGGCGGCGCAGCCCAGGCCTACGCCCAGGTGCTGCAGCTCGATCCCCAGAATCAGAAGGCCATCGCCGGCATGGCGCGCGTCTATCTGGCCGGCGGCGATCCCGAGCAGGCGCGCCAGACCATCGCCATGGCCCCCGCCGACTCAAAGGAGCCGGATGTCGTCGGCGTGCGCGCCGCGCTCGCCCTGTCCGCCGACGGCGGCGACAGTGACACGGCCGACCTGGAACGCCGGGTGGCCGCCGATCCTGCCGACCATCAGGCCCGCTTCGACCTGGCCAAGGCGCTGGCCGCCAAGGGCCGGTTCGACGACGCCGTCGATCACCTGCTGGCCATCGTCGCCGCCGACCGCGAGTGGAACGACCAGGCCGCCCGCAAGCAGCTGCTCACCGTCTTCGACGCCGCCGGCGCCAACTCCGAGACGGCCCGCAACGGCCGCCGCCGCCTGTCCTCGATCCTGTTCGCCTAGAGGAGACCCATGCCCCGCGGATTCAGTCGGATCGTCGACCTTCCGGAGATCGCCCCGGTCTTTCCGCTGGACGGGGCAATCCTGCTGCCGCGGGCGCAGTTGCCCCTGAACATCTTCGAGCCGCGCTATCTGAACATGATCGACGACGCCATGGCCGGCGACCGGACCATCGTCATGGTCCAGACGGCGGGCGGTCCCAAGAGCCTGCCAAAGCTGGCCCCGGTCGGGGGCCTGGGGCGGATCACCTCATTCTCCGAGACCTCGGACGGCCGCTATCTGATCACCCTGACCGGCGTGTGCCGCGTCACCCTAGGCGCCGAGCTGCCGGCGACCAGCCCCTACCGGCAGTGCCGGCTGCAGTACGCCGCCTTCGAGCCTGACCTGACCGCGCCGGAGGACGACCTGGCGGTCTTCGACCGCGGGCGGCTGATGAACGCACTGCGCAGCTACCTGCACCACCGCCAGCTCGACATCGACTGGGAGACCGCCGAGGCCGCCCCGCCCGAGCCGCTGGTCAACAGCCTGTCGATGGCTCTGCCTTTCGATCCCTCGGCCAAGCAGCTGCTGCTCGAGGCGCCGGACCTGGTGCGCCGCACCGACGCCCTGATCGCCCTCCTCCAGATCGACGCCGCCGACCCGGGTGACGGCGAGCCACCGCCCATGCAATGAGGGGCGCATGAGCGACGATTTCTCCGTTCCCCCCTCGGTCGACCCGCGCCTGCTGGAAATCCTGGTCTGTCCGGTGACCAAGGGGCCGCTGGAATACGACCGCGCCAAGGGCGAGCTGATCAGCCGCTCGGCCAAGCTCGCCTATCCGATCCGCGACGGGGTGCCGATCATGCTGCCAGACGAAGCGCGCTCGCTCTAGGCCGGGGCGACCTCGGCGAACTGGCCGCCGCGGCGGTAGCGCCAGAGGTAGGAGGCGGCGACGGCCGCCATGCCGGTCGGGGTGACGCCCAGATCGGCCAGGCCCGGCGCGTCGGCGGCCGGGACGTTGTCACGCCGCAGCAGGATGACCTGGTCAGCGGTCAACGGCGGCTTGAGGCCCACCCAGGCCAGCGGCGCGGACAGGGTCCCGATCAGCGAGGCCGCCTCCCACGGGAGCGGCACGAGCGCGCGCTTGCGGCCGGTCTCGGCCAGCACGAACTCGAGGATGCGGCGGAAGGTCCAGGTCTCGGGCCCGCCGACCTCATAGGTGCGGCCGGCCGCCGACGGGTCGGAGACCGCGTTGGCGATGGCCTGGGCGACGTCCCCGACATAGACCGGCTGGAACAGCGTCTCGCCGCCGCCCGGCAGGGGCAGGGCCGGGGCGAAGCTGGCCATGAAGGCGAAGCGGTTCAGGAAGTCGTCGCCTCGCCCGAAGATCACCGACGGGCGGATGACCACCGTCGACGGCAGGGCGACGCGGGCGCCGGTTTCGCCCTCGGCCTTGGTGCGGGCGTAACGTGACTCGGACGCCGCGTCGGCGCCGATGGCCGAGACCTGGACGAAGCGGGTGATGCCGCGCTCGGCGCAGGCGCGGGCGATGCGCGCCGGAGCCTTGGCCTGCAATTCCTGAAAGCGGCGGCCGGGCGTTTCGAACAGGATGCCGACCAGGTTGATCGCCGCGCTCGCGCCCTCCAGGGCCGCGGCCACCTGGGCGTCGTCCGAGACGTCGCAGGCCATCAGCTGGATCTGGCCGACGTCGCCTTGCGGCTTCAGGTGCACGGCCAGGTGCGGCTTCCTCACCGCCACGCGCACGCGCCAGCCCTGACGCGCCAGCGCCCTGACCGTCTGGGCTCCGACAAAGCCGGACCCGCCGAAGACCGTGACCAATTCCGAACCGGGGCGCGCCATCTGGCGTCCTTCCCATGAGAGCATGAAAGACGGGACAGCCGATTAGCCGAGCCGCCCGTTTCCGGCAACGCGCGAAAGGCGGTCACAGGCCGTTGACCGCCTGACGGCTCTGCCCTATGTGTCCGCGCCTTCGGCCCCCCAGGGTCGGGCCCAGGTGGCGGAATTGGTAGACGCGCTGGCTTCAGGTGCCAGTGGCCGAAAGGTCGTGGAGGTTCGAGTCCTCTCCTGGGCACCAAGTTTCCGGACGCTCTCGATCTGAGGGCGCCAGTTTCTAGAACGGCGTCGGTCCTGCGGACCGGCGCCGTTCGTGTATAAGGACCCGACTCGAAAGAGGACCCGGCCTTACGTGACCACCTTCCTGCATGAGGGCGACCTGCCCGACGGACTGGACCTCGGTCCGGTCGTGGCGCTCGATTCCGAAACCATGGGCCTGCGCTTCCGGCGCGATCCGCTGTGCGTGGTCCAGCTGTCGTCCGGCGACGGCCACGCCCACGTGGTGCGGCTGAACCGGCCCGGCTACGACTGTCCGAACCTGAAGCGGCTGCTCACCGACCCGCAGGTGCTGAAGATCTTCCATTTCGCCCGCTTCGACGTCGGCATGTTCGCCCTGCACCTGGGGGTGACCACCGCCCCGATCTACTGCACCAAGATCGCGTCCAAGCTGGCGCGGACCTACACGGACCGGCACGGGCTGAAGGACGTGACGCGCGAGCTGCTCGGGATCGAGATGTCCAAGGTCCAGCAGAGTTCGGACTGGGGGGCGGCCGAGCTGTCGCCCGAACAGCTGGCCTATGCGGCCTCGGACGTGCTGCATCTGCACGAGCTGAGGGAAAAACTCGACGCCATCCTGGAGCGCGAGGGCCGCATGCCGCTGGCCCGTGCGTGTTTCGACTTCCTGCCGACACGCGCTTCTCTCGACCTGGCGGGCTGGGAAGATCAGGATATCTTCGCCCACGCCTGACATGACCGACACCCGCAACCCCGCTCCTTCGCTGCTCGAAGACCAGCCCGCCGACCTGGCGACGGTCCGGCGCGAGGATTCGCGGCGGGTGATCGAGGCCATGGAGCAGTGGCGCAGGCGCTCGCGTCTCATCCATTTCTTCCGCCGGGCCCTGCCCGTGGCGATCGGCCTGCTGCTCGTCGGCGTCGTCGGCTGGGTCGTGGCCCGCACGGTCCTGGCCGATATGGCGGACCGGGAGGCGCAGCGCGCCGAGGTGCGGATGACCAATCCGCGCTTCTACGGGCAGGATTCGCGCGGCCGCGCCTTCGTCCTCGGCGCTGCCGAGGCGGTGCAGGACCGCCGCCGGAACGGCCTGATCGACCTGACCCGCCCCGCCCTGCGACTGGACGCCACGGGCGAGCGCCCCACGGAGATCACGTCCCAGGACGGCGTCTATTCCGAGAGCGAACGCAGCGTGTCCCTTTCGGGACAGGTGCTGGTGATCGATGGCGGCTCCGGCTTCCGGTTCCGCACCGACGAGGCCCACATAGACACTGAGACAGGCGTGATCTCGGGTGACGCCCCGATCTCGGGACGCGGCCCTCTTGGAACCATCGACGCGTCGTCCTATGCCATCTACGATCAAGGCGCGCGGCTGGTCTTCGAAGGCGACGGCGACAACAAGGTCCGCGCCCTGATCAACACGACCGACTGAGGAATTCGAGGAACCGGGCGATGAGACTTGAAGGCCTGCCTCTGAAGCGCATCCTGACCGGCGCGGCCGTGGCCGCGACGGCGGCCGCCTTGCTGGGCGGCGCGGCGCTGGCCCAGATCGCCCGCGACGGCGGCCCCATCGCCATGGGCGCGGACCGGCTCGAGGTCATCGACGCCGAGGGCGTGCAGATCTGGTCCGGCCGCGCCGAGGCCGTGCAGGGCGAAAACCGCCTGCGCGCCGATGTGATCCGCGCCTTCCACGCGCGCCGCCAGGGCCCCTCGGCCCCCAACGACGCCCCGGGCTCGAACCTGCGTGGCGACATCGAGCGCATGGTCGCCACAGGCAACGTCTATTTCGTCACCCCGACCCAGGTCGTGCGGGGGGACGAGGCCACCTACACCCGCTCCACCGACACCATCGTGGTCACCGGCGACGTGATCCTGACCCAGGGCGAGAACGTCCTGACGGGCAGCCGCCTGACCGTCCAGGTCGCCTCGGGCCGCGCCACCATGGACGGGGCACCGACGGCCGCCGGCCAGCGCGTGCGCGGCGTCTTCTATCCGGACGAATAGGCCCGATCGCTTGACCGCCCAGCCCCTTCCCATGACCGACGGCGCCGCCGACCGCGAGGGGCTGTTCGTCGATTCCGTCGGCCGCTCGTTCAACGGGCGCGCCGTGGTCAAGAGCGTGTCCCTGCGCCTGCGCCGCGGCGAGGTCGCGGGCCTGCTGGGCCCCAACGGGGCTGGCAAGACCACCTGCTTCTACATGATCACCGGCCTGATACCGGCCGACTACGGCGCGATCTACCTGGACGGCGAGGACATCACCAACCAGCCGATGTACCAGCGCGCCCGCCTCGGGGTCGGCTACCTCCCGCAGGAAGCTTCGATCTTCCGGGGCATGACGGTCGAGGAGAACATCCTGTCGGTGGTCGAGCTGCGCGAACGCGACCGCCGCAAGGCCGCCGAGGACACCGAGAGGCTGCTCGAGGAGCTGCGCATCTCGCACCTCAAGAAGGCCTCGGCCATGGGCCTGTCGGGCGGCGAGCGTCGCCGCGTCGAGATCGCCCGCGCCTTGGCGTCGGAGCCCAGCTTCATGCTGCTGGACGAACCCTTCGCCGGCATCGACCCGCTGGCCATCGCCGACATCCGCGAGGTCATCGGCTACCTCGCCTCGCGCGGCATCGGGGTGCTGATCACCGACCACAACGTGCGCGAGACGCTCGACATCATCGACCGCGCCTCGATCATCCACGCCGGCGAAGTGCTGTTCGAGGGCTCGCCCTCGGAGATCATCTCGAACCCCGAGGTGCGCCGCGTCTACCTGGGCGAGGCGTTCTAAGCCTTGGTGTCAATCGACGCGCCGGACGCGTCCGAGCCTTCCGCGCCGTAGCCGCCCTTCGGGCCCGAGCCCTTGGCGGCGACCACGACCATGGCCGGGCGGATGGTGCGGCCGAACAGGACATAGCCCGGCTGGTAGGTCTGAAGCACACAGCCGCCCTGCACTTCGCTGGAAGGCTGCTCGGCCATGGCCTGGTGCACGTTCGGATCGAAGCGGTCGCCCGCCTGAGGCGCCACGCGGGTCAGGCCGTTGGATTCGAAGGCCTGCAGCAGCGACTTCTCGGTCATCTCCAGGCCGGTCACCAGGCCCTGGACCCCGGGGTCGGCGCTGCCGGCCGGCGCGGCGGCGAGCGCGCGCTGGAGATTGTCGGCCACCCCCAGCAGGTCGCGTGCGAAGCGCTGGATCGCGTAGGCCCGCGCGTCGTTGGCCTCGCGCTCGGCCCGGCGCCGGGTGTTCTCGGCATCGGCGACGGCCCTCAGCGCCTTGTCCTTCCACTCGTCGCGTTCGGCGAGGATGGCGTCGACATGGGCCAGGTCGTCGCCCGGGGCGGCGTCCAGACCGGCCTCGGCGTTCATCTCGGCGTCGGAGTCGAAGTCGGGATTATGGGTGTCGGTCACGTGTCTTGTCCGTCCAGCATGCGGCCCAGGACCCTGGCGGTGTAGTCCACCAACGGTATGACCCGGGCATAGTTCAATCGGGCGGGGCCGATTACGCCGATCGCGCCGACCACCCGCTGTCGGCCGGTCATATAGGGCGCCGCGACGACGGCGGAACCCGAAAGGGAAAACAATCGCGTTTCCGACCCGATGAAGATGCGCAGCCCCTGCGCCTCACGCACCCCGTCGAGCAGGCCGATCAGCTGCTCCTTCTGCTCAAGATCGTCGAACAGCATGCGCACCCGTTCGAGGTCTGCGAGCGCCGAAGGATCCTGAAGCAGGTTGGCGCGGCCACGGACGATCAGGGCCCGCTCCCGCGCCTCTCCGCCGGACCAGGCGGCCAAGCCGTCCTCGACCAGCCGGGCGGCGGTGGCGTCCAGGGCGGCGCGCGCCGCCTTCAGCTCCGCCGAGGCCTCGGCCTGGGCCTCCGCCAGGGTCCGGCCCTTCAGTCGTGCGTTCAGGAAGTTCGACGCCTCCTGCAGGCTCGACGGCGTCACCCCGGGCGACAGCCGCATGAGGCGGTTCTCGATGCCGCCGTCCTCGAAGACCAGGACGGCCAGCGCCTGGTCCGGTCCAAGCGAGACGAACTCGACGTGCTTGACCCCCGCCTCGCGGACCGGGGCGGCGTCGACGCCCGCCCCGCCCGCCAGGCCCGACAGCAGGTCCGACGCCGCCTCCAGCGCGTCCTCGAAGTTGCGGCCCCGTCCGGCCAGGCGCGCATCGACCTCGCGCCGCTCTTCCGACGACAGGTCCCCGATCTCGAGCAGGCCATCCACGAAGAGACGCAGGCCCGCGTGCGTCGGAATCCGTCCCGCCGAGGTGTGCGGCGCGGCGAGCAGACCCGCCTGGGTCAGGTCCTGCATGGTGTTGCGGATCGAGGCGGGCGACAGGTGCACCCCGCCCCGGGACACGGTGCGCGACCCGACCGGCTCACCGGTCTGCAGATAAGTCTCGACGATGCTGCGGAAGATGTCGCGGGCGCGCTGGTCGAGAGAGGCAAGGCTGGCGCTCTGGGACAGGAAGGCCGTCATGCGGCCAGGCGCCCTTCCCAGTCCGCGCGGGTCAGGCGGTGGACCAGGCAGTCGTCCTCGCCGTTGAACAGCCGGCGCCCCTCCGGCCGGAAGCCCAGCCGCTGATAGAAGCGATGCGCATCGACGTTGGAGTTCAGCGGATCGATGACCACGCCCTGCACGTCCGGATCGGCGAAGCAGGCGTCCAGCGCCTGGTTCATCATGGCCGTGCCGAAACCGCGGTTCAGGGCGTCGGGCTCGCCGATCCAGATGTCCAGCGCGCGCAGGCCCGGCTCGATCTCGCCCCAGTAGTGCGTCGGCTCCAGGTGCGGGTCGATCACCTGCATGGCCCCGATCGGCCGGCCGTCCGCCTCGGCGATCAGATAGAAGCTCAGCTCCCACGAGGTCTCGATCTCGTCCAGCCAGTCCGCGCCGGCGAAGGCCGTCTCCGCCTCCCGGTCGTCGGTGGTGCAGGCGATGACGTGCGGCTGCCGGTCCCAGGCGGCGAGCAGAACGGCGTCCTCGCGCGTCGCGCGGCGCAGGATGATCACGGGCTTGGGTGTGGCGGCGGTCACCTCGATAGGATAAGGCCCCCCACCTTCCCTTCAAGCCTCAGGACCGATTGCATGCGCCCGTCCGAACGCCAGCCCGACCAGATGCGCGCCGTGACCCTCGAAATCGGCGTCAACCGGTATGCCGAGGGCTCCTGCCTGGTCAGCTTCGGCCATACGCGCGTGCTGGTCACGGCCTCGGTCGAAGAGAGCCTGCCGTCGTGGCTGCGCGGCAAGGGCCAGGGCTGGGTCACGGCGGAATACGGCATGCTGCCGCGCGCCACCCACACCCGCGGCCGGCGCGAGGCCTCCGCCGGCAAGCAGTCGGGCCGCACCCAGGAGATCCAGCGCCTGATCGGCCGGTCCCTGCGCGCCGTGGTCGACCTCAAGGCGCTGGGCGAGCGCCAGGTGCTGATCGACTGCGACGTGATCCAGGCCGACGGCGGCACCCGCACCGCGGCCATCACCGGCGCCTGGGTCGCCATGGCCTCGGCGCTGAACTACCTGCGCGCCGAAGAGGTGCTGAAGGCGGACCCCATCCTCGATCAGGTCGCCGCGGTCTCCTGCGGGATCGTCGAGGGCCATCCGGTGCTCGACCTCGACTACGAGGAGGACTCCAACGCCGAGGCGGATTCCAACTTCGTCCTTACCGCCAAGGGCGGCATCGTCGAGATTCAGGCGACCGGCGAGAAGCGCGGCTTCTCCCGCGTCGAGTTCGACCAGCTCTTCACCCTGGCCCAGGGCGGCTGCGCCGAGTTGTTCCGGCTGCAGCGCGAGGCCCTGGCCTAGGCCACGACTTCGAGCGCCGCGAAGTCCACCACGATGGGCTCGACGCCGATCGCCTCCAGGAACCGGCGAAAGCCGGCCTGATCCACGCCGGTCGTGGCCGTATTGGTCAAAGGGTGGAAGGTCACCCGCTCGGCCTCCCACAGGCGGCGGTCGACCACGAAGGTCACCCACTTGTCCGCGTCGTTGATCAGGCCGAACGCGGTGACCGACCCCGGCGTCACGCCCAGGGTCTCGACCATCAGCTCGGCCGAGCCGAAGGACAGCCGGTCCGAGCCGATCACCTTGTGCAGCCGCTTGAGGTCGATCTCGGTGTCCTGCCGGGCCGAGATCAGCCACAGCCGGTCCTTCTTGTCCTTGAGGAACAGGTTTTTCGTGTGCGCGCCCGGCAACGCCGCCTTGAAGTCGTCGCCCTCGCCGACGCGGAACACCGCCGGATGATCAAGCGTCTTGTGGGCGATTCCCTGCTTTTCCAACCAGTCGAGGAAACTGTCGCGGTCGTGAGCCATGGTTCCGCTTTGACGCGCCGAGCCGGGCGGCGCTAGGGAAATCGCATGGAGCTTCTCTGCTATCCGATGAACAACCGCCCGCCCGAGATCGTGCCGGGCCGGGCCCAGCGGCGCTGGATGGACAACTTCTCCAACCGCCACCCCTACAAGTGTTTGCCGCTGACCATGGCCAACACCACAGGCTGGGAGATTCTCTCGCCGTGGGACGTCACCATCGAGTGGACCGGCGGTCCGCATCAGGAGGACATCACCTTCCGGTTCGACCGGCCGGTGCCTGACCAGGACCAGTTCGTCACCTCGCACTTCACTCAAGGCGTGGTGACCTTCCATCCCGGCTACATGTTCCGCACGCCGCCGGGCTGGGCCGTCTGGGCCTCAGGCCCACCCAACCACGTCAAGGACGGCATCCAGCCGCTGACCGGCCTGGTCGAGACCGACTGGCTGCCGTTTCCCTTCACCATGAACTGGATCTTCACCCGCCCCGGCCGCGTGAAGTGGGAGCGGGGCGAGCCCTTCTGCTTCATCACCCTGATGGAGCATCGCCGCATGGACCAGGTCCAGCCGGTCCAGCGCTCCCTGACCCAGGAGCCGGAGCTGCTGCACCAGTTCGAGACCTGGAACCGCGAGCGCACCGGCTTCAACCGGCGGCTAATGGCCGGCGATCCCGACACCATGCGCGAGGCCTGGCAGCGCTTCTACTTCAAGGGCGAGATCCCCGAGGAGGGCCCGGCGCCTGCCGAACACGTCAACAAGCGCCGGCTCAAGCCCATCCGCTTCACCTAGTAGGCGGAGGCGGGCCGGACCACGCGCGGGCCGAGGTTGGCCAGAATCTCCCGCGCGTCGAACGCGTGGCGGTCAGGCGGCGGCGCGCCTTGGCCCATGACGATCTCGGCGCGCGCCTCGTAGCGGCTGACCTCGCGGACATCCATGCGCGACCCCCAGGGATCCCATGGCGACCAGTAACCCCGGCGGTAGAATCGCCAGCTCGGGCCCCAGTAGCGCCCGTAGCCGCCCGCGAACCACGGGTCCGGATCGGCGTAGTAGCGCGTGTCGCGGTCCGTTGCGCGATACTCGGTGGCGAACCAGTCATAGCCGCTCTGCAGGGTCAGTTCGGCGGCCCGGTACAGCAGGTACATCTCCACCGTGTCCCGGCTGGTGAGGGAGTTGCCCGAGAACTCGACCGCCCAGCGGTCCTGCTGCAGGCGCATTTCGGAATAGCCGCCGCGCTGGCCGCCATAGCCCTCGGGCGCATAGGTGGTGGCCGTGGCGCAGGCCGAGACCGCCAGGGCGGCGGCCGCCACGGCGGCGAGAATGGGTCTCATCGTTGGACCTCCGGAAAAGGGTTCGAACCTGAGAATATTAACCCAGGCTCGCCCAAGGCGTTCCGGAATCGTCTCAGCCCTCGCCGTCGCCCCTGTCGAGGCTGGCCTGCTGCTGAGCCCAGTAGGCGGCCCCGTCGTCCGGCTTGAACATGGTGCGCGGCGCTCCGTCCGCCGTGGCCACGGCGAAGGTGTTCGAGGCCGCGTGGTAGAACAGGGTGTCGCCGTTGCGGCGGCGGACCGTCTCGGTGCCCGGCGGAGGGCTGGAGATGAACGCGTGCGCCTGGCGGACATAGGCGTCCACATCGGCCGCGCCGAAGGCCTGGCCGTTCCGCTCGAAGGCGCGCTGGGCGTTCTGCTCCGCCGTGTAGCGCCGCGTCGAGGACCAGATCGGCGCGCCGCGCGCCGCCTCGCGGCCGCCCCCGGCCGCCGGGGTCGGCGCCGATGCGTCAACGGCCGCACCCTCCGCCGATGCGGCCTCGGCCTCCCGATCCCGCGTCTCGACGGCCGAGCCGCCGTTGCCGCAGGCCGCCAGCCAGATTCCCGTGACGGCGATCGCCGCCGCTTGCCTGATACGCATCCTCATCCCTCCAGCCCCCATGTTTTCCTTCGACTTACCGGTCGGGGCCGCTAAGCCTTGTCCGAAGGAGATTCCCATGACCATCGACGTGCGGTTGAAGCGGCTCGACCACGCCGAGGGGCTGCCGCCGCCGGCCTATGAGACGTCGGGCTCGGCCGGCATGGATCTGCGCGCCGCCGTCGACGAGGGGGCGCCGGTGACCCTGCCCCCGGGCGGCCGGGCGCTTATCCCGACCGGCCTGGTTCTAGGATTGGCCGAGGGGTTCGAGGCTCAGGTCAGGCCCCGTTCGGGCCTGGCGCTGAAGTTCGGGGTCACCTGCCTAAACACGCCCGGCACCATCGACAGCGACTATCGCGGGGAGGTGGGGGTCATCCTCGCCAACCTGGGCTCGGAGCCCTTCACGGTCCGGCGCGGCGACCGGATCGCGCAACTTGTGGTCGCGCCCGTTACCCAGGCCCGGCTGGTCGAGGTCGCCGAGCTGGACGCCACCGACCGCGGCGCCGGGGGATTCGGCTCGACCGGCGTGACGTCATAGGACTGTGAGCGAATCACGCGTAGGCTAGTTGTAGAGGCGGCCTATCGGGGCCCTCTCCAGTTCGAGCGAAGCGGGGGCGTGTCTTCAGTCCTGTCGACTTGAGCCTTTCGGACCGCAGCCCATGCAGGTCCTGACGCGGCCCCCGTCCGGCTGGCCGGCGTTGGTCCTCAACGCCGATTTCCGGCCCCTGTCCTACTATCCGCTATCGCTGTGGTGCTGGGAGGACGTGGTCAAGGCGGTCTGGCAGGACCGGGTCGACATCGTCTCGACCTACGACAAGGTCGTCCGCTCGCCCTCGATGGAGTTCCGCCTGCCGAGCGTCGTCTCGCTCAAGGCCTTCGTGCCCCAGGACCGGTCGCCCGCCTTCACCCGCTTCAACCTGTTCCTGCGCGACCAGTTCACCTGCCAGTACTGCGGCCTGAACGGCGGGGACATGACCTTCGACCATGTAACCCCCCGCTCGCGCGGCGGCCGGACCACCTGGGACAACATCGTCACGGCGTGTGCGCCCTGCAATCTCAGGAAGGGCGGCCGCACGCCCGCCGAGGCTCAGATGCCGCCCCGGCGCGAGCCCCGCAGACCGACCGCCCATCAGCTCCAGGCGCTCGGCCGCCGCTTCCCGCCGCACTACCTGCACGAGAGCTGGCTGGACTATCTCTACTGGGATATCGAACTAGAGCCGTAGGGTTCAGTAGAAGGCGCCGCGCGGTTGGGCTCCCTGGGCGCGGGCGATGTCCTCGCGGACCTGTCGGGGATCGCGGACCGGGGCGGTGGGCTGGGGCGGATGCGGCGCGCGCGGCGGCTCCATCCGATACTCCCGCGGCGGTTCCGGTCGCCGGTAGGCCACCTCTCGCGGCGGTGGCGCGGCCTCGCGATACGCGTCGCGAAGGGCGTCCCGCGACGCGTATCTGACCTCGCGTTCCTCGCGCCTCACGTCGTAGGGCTCCGAGCGGCGATAGGCGTCGTCCCGGTCCCGCGTCTCGATGCGCACGACATAGGCCGGCGGCAGGTCGTCGGGCGGCGAATAGCTGGCGGGGCGGGCCTCCGCGTCCATCCTGGCGAAGGCCGCGTCCCAGGCCGCCTCGAACTCCGCGAAGGGGTCGCGCTCGGCTTCGGGATAGAGCGGCGGCGGCGCCCACGACGGATAGGCTGGGGCGGAAGCGAAGGCGCCCTCGTCCGACAGGGCGTGTATGACGGGGGTCTCGAAGGCTTCCCATACGGGCGGCACGCGCAGCTGCGTTCCGGCGATGGCTCCGAAGCCGCCGGCGACGACCGAGCCGCAGGCGGCGATGGCGATCAGGCTGGTGTCCAGGCTCGGCATGCGAACCCGAACGCGGAGCGAGCCGGTCGGTTCAGTCGGCGCCCACCGCCGCCTCGACCGAATTGAAGCCGTCGGCCCTCAGACGCGTGGCCAGATCGCGCTTGATCCGGCCGACCAGGCCCGGGCCCTCGAACACCAGGGCCGAGTAAAGCTGCACGGCCCGGGCGCCGGCCCGGATCTTGGCGTAGGCGTCGGCCCCGCTGGCGATCCCGCCCACGCCGATCAGGGCCGGGCCGGTCGGTCCGCCAGCCTGCCGGAACCAGCGCAGGACCCGGGTCGAGGCCTCCTTCAGCGGCGCGCCGGACAGACCTCCGGTCTCACCCGCGTGGGCCGACCTCAGGGACGCCGGCCGATCCAGCGTCGTGTTGGAGACGATGATCCCCTCGATCGCATGCCGCCGGCAGGCCTCGGTGATGATCTCGGCGTCGGCCTCCTGCAGGTCGGGCGCGACCTTGAGGAACACCGGCGCCGGAGGCCCCGTCAGAGCGGAGCGCGCCTCCGCCACCCGGCCCAGCAGATCGTCGAGCGCCTCGGCAGACTGCAGCGCCCTCAACCCCGGCGTGTTTGGCGAGGAGATGTTCACCGCGAAATAGTCGGCCAGCCCCCACAGCCGCTTCAGCCCAACGACATAGTCGCCGGTGCGGTCCTCGGAATCCTTGTTGGCGCCGAGATTCACACCCAGCACGCCGCGCCGCGGCCGCCGCGTCAGGCGCCCAGCAAAGGCCTCCAGCCCCTCGTTGTTGAAGCCCATGCGGTTGATCACCGCCCGGTCCTCGGTCAGGCGAAACAGGCGGGGCCTGGGATTGCCCGGCTGGGGCCGAGGCGTGACCCCGCCGCATTCCACGAAGCCGAAGCCGAGGTCCAACAGGGCGTCCGGCGCCCTCGCGTCCTTGTCGAAGCCCGCCGCCAAGCCGACCGGATTGGCAAGCCTCAGTCCGCAAAGATCGACGGCCAGCACAGGATCGTCCGAGGCGCGCTGGCGCGGACCGAGACCGAGCTCCAGGCTCTTCAACGCCAGTCCGTGCGCCGTTTCCGGATCGAGGGTCCGCAGCAGGACCGTTGCGGTGTCGGACAGGACGCTCATCCGCCGATATCGGCCAGGGCCGAGGCGTCGGCGTCGACCTCCAACGGCCTCACCTCGATGACGGCCATCGCCGGCAGGGGACCATAGAGGTGCGGAAACAGCGCCCCGCCCCGCGATGGCTCCCAGACCGGCGGCGGGTCGAGCCGGTCGGCGTCGACCGTGACCAGGACGAGGTCCGTCCGCCCGGCGAAGTGCAACTGCGCAGTCCGGCGGACCTGGTCAGCGTCCGAGAAGTGAATGAAGCCGTCCCTGCGGTCGAGTTCGGAGCCCGAATAGGCCCCGTCCGCCTCGGCTCGCCGCCACTCCTCGGCCACGCAAATCTTGTAGATTCGCCTCATCCCAGGTCACCGGGCTGGATGAAGTCCTCCAGGCTGGCCTGGCCGCCGGCGTCGATGACGAAGACGGCGGCGGCTGCCGGCTCCAGCCCGCCGGCCACGCGCTCGAACGCGGCGGGCTCGGCCGACTCGGCCGCAAGTTCGACGGTCAGCCGGTGCAGGCCTGGATTGTGGGCGATCAGCAGGACGACGCCGGCGCGGTCCGCCACGGCCTCGACCGCCGCCCGCAAGGTCTCGGCGGCCGCGTTGTAGAGACCCGGATCGACCACAAGTTCGGCGTCGCCGAACCAGGCGCTGGCTCCGTCCCACGTCTGACGCGCGCGCGTGGCCGAGGACACGAGCGCCAGGTCGGGCCGGAAGCCGCGACTTGCCAGGGCCTCGCCCATGGCTCGTGCGTCCGCCTGTCCGAGCGCAGTCAGTCTCCGGCCTATATCGCCGGTGGCGCTCGAGGGCTCCGCCTCGGCGTGGCGCATCAGGATCAATCGCCGCATGCGCCCTCGCTAGTCGGCTTCCATCGCTTCGTCCATGCGCACCGGCTCGGGCGCGCCGCGTCCGGCCGCCTGGGGAGTGAGCACGGCCGACAGCCGATCCGCCGCCGTCACCGCAGCGGCCTTGGGCCGGAGCGCATAGGTCGATTTCACCGCCTCCAGCAGCACGACCCCCGAAAGACCTGGCGCCAGAAGGCCTCCGACCGTCTCGAACAGGTCCGCTGCGCCGGCCAGCCGCGACCAGGGCGGGGTGAACAGGGCGTGGGTGCGCGCGAAGGGGTCCAGCTCGGCCTCTCCGACCAGCCGCTCGAGCTGGCCCAGCGTATAGGGGCGGCCATGCCCGAACGGCGTCGACTCCGCGCGGGCCCACAGCCCTCCGCGATGCGCCACGACCAGGATCAGCCGCCCGGACGGCGCCAGGACCCGCCCGAGTTCGCGCACCAGCGCCGCGGGATCGCCGGCCTCCTCGAGCGCGTGCACGGCCAGGACCCGATCGAAACAGCCGGTCGGAAACGGCAGGCCGGTCTCATCCACCAGGCAGGTCCGCGAGCGGGGGTTGGGCCAGGATTCCGCGCCCTGCCCGCCCGGCATGGCGGCCAGCGCCCGGCGGGCGGTGTCCATCGTTTCCAGCCAGGGCGGGGCATAACCCACGCCCAGCACATCGAGACTGGCGGTCGAGCCCCAGGCGTCCGCCAGCTTGGCGGCGATCATCCGCGCGGCGACGCAGCCGAGGGGAGTCTCGTAGAATCGCCGGACTTCGCTGACCTCGCGCCGCATCGGGCTATATAGAGCAGATGAGCCTCGACATCCGCCAGTTTCCCTGTCTCTCGGACAACTACGGCTTCCTGGTCCGAGACGCCGCGACCGGCCAGGTCGCGACCGTCGATACGCCCGACGCCGAGGCGATCCTGCACGAACTGGAGGGTTCGGGCTGGGGCCGTCTCGACCTCATCCTCAACACCCACTGGCACCCGGATCACGCGGGCGGCAATGAGCGCCTGAAGTCCGAGACAGGCTGCCAGATCGTCGGCCCAGCCGAGGTCCGCCGCATCGCCCCGCTCGACCGCGATGTTTCCGGCGGAGAAACGGTCCAGCTGGGCGACACCGATTTTCAGGTGTTGCCCGTCGGCGGCCATACGCTCGGCCACATCGCCTATTGGTCTGCGGAGAACAGCGCCGCATTCGTGGGCGACACCCTGTTCGCCATGGGCTGCGGCCGCCTGTTCGAGGGCGACCCCGGCCAGATGTGGGCCAGCCTCAAGCGCCTGTCGGACCTTCCATCCGAGACCCGTCTCTACTGCGCCCACGAATACACGGCGGCCAACGCCCGTTTCGCCCTGTCGGTTGACCCTGATCCTGCGGTGAGGGCCCGCGCCGACCAGGTGTTCGCGGCCCGTGAGCGCGGCGAGCCCACCGTTCCCACGACCGTCGCGCTGGAACAGGCGACCAACCCCTTCCTGCGCGCGCCCCTCCTGCGTCCGGACCTGGAAACCGTCGAAGCTTTCGCCGCGATCAGAGCGGCCAAGGACAGCTTCTCCAGCTGAACGCTCCGCCGGAATCCGGTCACGGCATCAGGGCGCGCATCACCCGGGCGGAGGAGGGCCGGCCCGCGGGGCCGAGGCGGGGGGCGACGGTTATGATCAGACGCGAGCCAGTCCGCGACACGCCCGGGCTGCTGCCGAACACGATCTGGATCTCGCGCAGACCGTTGAGCCGCTCGTGGCCCGTCTGGGTCTGCGCGAGGCGGACGATGCCGTCGACGGCCACCGTCACCGCGTCACCGACGATGGCGGCGGATTCGTCGCTGACCTCCTGGGCCTCGATGAACAGCCGGTCTTCCATGGCCGACCCGCCGCGGGCGGTTTCGCGCAGCATGTGCCGGAACAGGCTGGTCACGCTGTGGTCCTGCATCCGCAGGGGCCGCGCGGCGCCCGCGACTGCGCAGGGCAGGCCACCCGGCGATTGCCGCGTGTAGAGCGTCAGGCCGCCGAGCCGAGTCTGGCGCAACACGACCTCGCCGACGTCATTGCGGTAATAGACGTCGCCACGGACCCCGGCCGACGGCCGCAAGGCCCAGATCTCGTTCGAGCCGTCGAAACGCAGGAGCGGCCGCGCGCCCGACTGATCCAGTGTGAAGGCCGGACCGCCCTGGCTGGTGAATCGCGCCACCGCGGGCGCCTCGTCGCGTCCGTCGCGGCCGAACAGTCGGTCCCTGAAGGAGGGGGAATCCTGACTGATCGAAAGCACGAAGGTGGCGCGGATCTCCACCAGCCGGTCGCGGGCGTAGGCAGGCGCAGGCGCGAGCCATCCGCCGCACTGGCAGGCGACGGCCATCGCCGCCAGCGCCGCGATTATCCGAACCCGGTCAAGCATCGGACTTGCCATTGAACCGCCAGCTTGGCGGATTTGCGGCGACAAACCGCGCGCTTGGAGGCCGCGCCTAGCCCACCATGTACTGGCCGCCGTTGAGCGACAGGGTGCAGCCCGTGACGAACCCGGCCCGGTCGCCGGCCAGCCAGCTGACCATGTCTGCGATCTCCTCGCCCTTGCCGAGCCGGCCGACGGGGATCTGCCCCACGATGCCGGCCAGGACCTTCTCGTCCATCGCGCCCACCATCTCGGTGTCGATATAGCCGGGGGCGATGCAGTTCACCGTGATGCCCTTGCGCGCGTTCTCCAGCGCCAGGGCCTTGGTGAAGCCGATCATCCCGGCCTTGGCCGCCGAATAGTTGGTCTGGCCCATCTGGCCCTTCTGGCCGTTGATCGAGCTGATGTTGATGATCCGGCCGAAGTTGCGCTCGCGCATGCCCTCGATGACCTGGCGGGTCATGTTGAAGACGGAGTCCATGTTCACGCGGATGACATCCGACCACTGGTCCTTGGACATCTTGTGGAAGAACCCGTCGCGGGTGATCCCGGCGTTGTTGACCAGAACGTCGACCGGGCCGAGCTCGGCTTCGACCTCCGAGACGGCGCGCTGGCAGTCCTCGAAGGAGCCGACATTGCCCTTGATGACCATCACGCCCAGTTCGCGCGCGGTGGCCTGGGCGGCCTCCTCGTTTCCGGAATAGCCGGCGGCGACCTTCAGGCCGTCGGCTTTCAGCCGCTCCACGATCGACTTGCCGATGCCGCGCGTCCCGCCGGTGACCAGGGCCACTCTCGTCATGTGCTGATTTCCTCTCCGCCGGGCCGTGCCGCCCGTTGCCGATCCCGGTTCTATGCGCACAGGACGGTCGCGTCACCCCGGCCGGATGACAGACGCGGGCTGTTGCGATTCCGCCGCACCTCGCGCGCTTCGTCGCGGATCGCCGCCGAACGCGGCCCCGTTCATCGAATATGCAGCTCCCCCGCGTACCGTGACCGGAACCTCAACCCAAACCTCGCCGTTCGGCAGGTCATGAGAAAGGTAGGCGCGTACGTGTTCCGTCGGATCTGCGAACCAGACGAACTGGACATGATCGAGCACTACCCGACGCGGGCCGAACGGGTCGCCGACTCCTGGGTCCACGCCATCGCCCTGATGCTGGCGGCCATCGGCGGAGTCGTCCTGGCCTGGATCTCGGCCGCCAACGGCGGCCCGTCCATGGTGCTGGCCACGGCCGTCTACGCCATCTGCCTGATCGGCATGCTCGCGGCCTCGACGGTCTACAACCGCTCCAGGCCCTGCGCCGCCCGGCCAATCCTGCGCCGGCTGGACGAAGGCGCCATCTTCCTGATGATCGCCGGTTCCTACACGCCGTTCACGACCCAGAGGTTCGAGGACCCCGCCTGGGCCGTCGGCTTCACCGCGCTGGTCTGGCTGCTGGGCCTCGGCGGCGCGATCGGCAAGATCTTCGCGCCGCGCCTGAACGACACCTTCTGGGGTGTCGTCTACGCCCTGTTCGGCTGGCTGGCCGTGCTGGCCATCAAACCTCTGACCGAAGGCCTGTCGCCGCTGGCCCTGACGCTTCTGGTGGCGGGCGGTCTGATCTACACCCTGGGCGTGCTGATCTTCATCAAGCAGGCCCTGCCGTTCCGGCGGGCCATCTGGCACGGCTTCGTGGTGGCCGGCGCTGGCGTGCACTACGCGGCTGTCCTGGTCGGGGTGGTCCTGGTTTCCTGAGGCCATGTTGCGCCGCACTGGCGCTCGCCTCGCGCATGCAGGATACTCCGGCCACCGAAGTCTGAGCGGGGAACCCCAGCGTGGCTGAATCCGAAAACGGCGCCGACAAGAGTTCCGGCGACCGCGTGGTCATCAAGAAGTACGCCAACCGCCGCCTCTACAACACCGCGACCAGCGCCTACGTCACCCTCGACAACCTCGCGGCCATGGTGCGCGAAGGGGTGGATTTCGTCGTCTATGACGCCAAGTCCAACGAGGACATCACCCGCTCGGTCCTGGCCCAGATCATCTTCGAGGAGGAGAGCAAGGGCGAGAGCCTGTTGCCCATCCAGTTCCTGCGCCAGCTGATCGGCTTCTACGGCGACAGCATGCAGGCGGTCCTGCCCAGCTACCTGGAGATGTCGCTCGACAACTTCACGCGCCAGCAGGAGCAGTTCCGCAAGCAGTTCGCCCAGACCTTCGGCGGGACACCCGGCGCGGGCCTGTTTGACGAGCAGGTGCGCCAGAACGTGGCCATGTTCGAGCGGGCCATGAAGATGTTCACGCCCTTCGCCTACGCCCCGCCACCGGCGGCCGCCAAGCCCGAGCCGGCGCCCGAGGCCCAGGCCGACGCGCTGGCCGAGATGCGCCGCCAGATGGCCGAGATGCAGGCCCAGCTCGAGCGCCTGTCCAAGGCCGGCCAGTGAGCGAACGGCGCGGCTCCGACCGGCGGCGCTCCGATCGGCGTGGGCCGCCGGAAGACAGCCGCGCCCTCGTGCCTGTGACGGCCGCCAAAGCCGACAAACCGGACAAACCGGACAAGGCGGGCCCCGCCGAGCCCCGGCCCGATCCCGCCTTCGAGGCGCAGCGGCTGGGACAGCCGGGGGTCAAGCGCGGCCTGAAGGGTGGGCAGGAAGTGCTCGATCAGGCGCGTTCGACCTATCTCCGCTCGGAATATTCCGGCTCGGCCGAGCGCCGGCCTGCGCCGGGAAAGACCACCAAGACCGAAATCTGAGGCGCGAGGGCGCTGGCCCGGTCCTTGCTTGCCTGACGGGCTCCGAACGAGCTTTGCCCGGGTCGCAAGTCCATGTCCGCCGTCCTGACCTTCGCCTCTCGCGCCTTCGACACCCTGGTGGTGGCGTTGATCTTCGTCGCCTTCGGCTAGAAGGGACCGTCAGCTTCGAAAAGTCGATCCCCCCGGCCCGACCCGGCTAGAACGCGGGTTGGCGGTCCCCGGCGGCCGTGATTAGCTGGCGCAATGGGGGCTTTCCGATGCGCATAGAACGGTTTGCGGCTGTGGCCCTGCTCCTGGCGGCGACCCCTGCGCTTGGCCAGGAAACGCGCTCCGCGAACGCAGAGGCGGGCCCGGCGACCGCGCCGCCGGAGGCCCGCGCGGTGGACCAGCTCGTCACCGCCGCCCGTCTGGCGGACTGGGGCCGGCGCAACGGCGATTCACAGGCGCTCATCGTCGCGGCGCGGATTATCGGCGAGATTCCGCTTCGCCCCGACACGATCGAGGGCCGTAGCGAAGGCGGCCAGCCCTCCGAACGGGCCGATCCTGGCCAGCCCTCGATCCAGGGCCTGCTGGATCGGGCCCGCACGCTGGCTGACGGGGATGGCGACACGCTGGACCAGATCGACGCGGCGCGCGCCGCCGCCGCCCGGGGTGTGGTCAACTCCGCCTTCGGGCGCGGGCCGATCTACGCCGTGCGCGACATCGAGGCCCAGGCCACCTACTGGTTCCGGCTCGACGCCCGTGGCGGCGAGGTGCTGCGCGTCGCCGCCGTCGGCGATGGCGACACCGACATCGACATGATTATCCGCGACGAGTTCGGCGAGGAGGTCTGCCGCGACACGGCCTATGACCACTATCCGGTCTGCACCTTCGTACCGGCCTTCTCGGGCCGCTTCCGCGTCGACATCATCAACCGTGGCCGGGTCTGGACGCGCACCCAGATCCTCAGCAACTGAGGCCCGGATGCGCGCCTGGGGCGTCCTTTCCCTCATCCTGGCCCTGGCCCTTGCGCCGCTCGCCGAGGCGCGCCGGTCGCCCAACGACGCGGCTCACCTGAGAGACGAGGCCTTCGAGGCCGCCCAGTGGGCCATGACCTCCGAGGCCGCCGAGGCGTTGGCGCGCATGTCGGCCCGCTTCGCCCAGGGGGACGACGCCATCGCAGCCCTGGCCGAGGAGCGCGAGGCGCTGATCGCGCGCCGCGACCGGCTCGAACGCCAGACCGAACAGGTCAACCAACTTGAGGGCCCCGACCGCGATCAGCGCCGGGCCGAGGCGGCGACGGATTATGGCCGGGTCCTCGCCCGACTGCGCGAGATCGACGCCGAGATCGACACCCGCTTCCCCGCCTATGGCGAGCTGACCAGCCCACGGGCGCTCGACGTGGCGCGCACCCAGGCCTTGCTCAATGAGGACGAGGGCCTGCTGCTGGTCCTGGTCAATCGCGACGCCGCCTATGTCTGGGCTGTGACGCGCGAGCAGGTCGCCTGGGCGCGGGCGGCCGATCTCGGCGAGGCCGAGGTGACGCGCGTGGTCGCCCGGTTGCGCGAGAGCCTGACCGCCGAGGCCTCCCGCGGCCAGCCCTATATAGACCCCAGCCAGATCCAGGCCGGGCGCGGCTTCGACCTCTTCGAGGCGCACCGGCTCTATGATCGGCTGATCCGTCCCGTCGAGCCGGCGCTCGCCGGCAAGACGACCCTGATCACCGTGACCACGGGCGCGCTCAGCACCCTGCCGCTCTCGGTTCTGATCACCGAACCGCCGACCGCGCCGGACACCAGCGCGGCGGCCCTGGCGGCTTCTCCCTGGCTGATCGACCGCTACGCCCTGGCAAGCCTTCCCGCCGTCTCGAGTCTCGAGGCGCTGCGCTGTCACCTCGCTGCGCCGGGGCGCCGGCACCCCGGATGCGGCGGCGGGGCCGACGGCTCGGCACGAACCGCCACGCGCGAGCCTGGCCCGACACTGGCGGCCTTCGGCGCGCCCACCCTGGCCGGGCGGGTCGAGCCGGCGACCCGCGGCTCTCCCGGCACGGACACCGTCTTCACCGAGGAGGGCGGCCTGGCGGACGTCGAGCGCCTGCGTCGTCTGCCGGCCCTGCCAGGCTCACGCGACGAACTCGGAGCGCTGTCGGCCCGTTTCCCCGACGCCCTGATCCGCATGGGGGACGCCGCCACCGAGCGCGCCGTTCGCTTCGAGGATCGCGAAGCGCTCTCTCGCGCCCGCTACGTCGTCTTCTCGACCCACGGTCTGCTCGCCGGCGAGGCGGCCGGGCTGGGCGAGCCCGGGCTGGTCCTGACGCCGCCGCAGGAGGCGGGCCCCACGGACGATGGCTATCTGGCCGCCTCGGAGGCCGCGCAGCTGGAGCTGTCCGCCGACTTCGTGGTGCTGTCGGCCTGCAATACGGCCGCGTCGGATGGTCGACCCGGCGGCCAGGGCCTGTCCGGTCTTGCCCGGGCCTTCTTCTACGCCGGGGCGCGTTCGATGCTGGTGTCCCACTGGGCGGTCAGCGACCGCGCCACCAGCCGGCTGATCACGGAAACCTTCGAGGCCATGGACGATGGGGACTTCGGTGGCCACGCCCGGGCGCTCCAGCATGCCATGCGCGAGGTCCGGTCCAACCGCGCCTGGGCGCACCCGGCCTATTGGGCGGCCTTCACCCTGGTCGGAGAGGCGGCGTGAAGCTTCGGCTGGCCGCCCTTGCCGTCGGGCTTGCGGCCATGGTCGGCGCGGCCGAGGCGCAGGAGAGTCCGCGCATCCGCGGTCTGATCGTCGGGGCGTCCGGCTATGCGGAGGGCGGTCTGGGGCTGGCTCCCCTGTCTGGTCCACGCAACGACGCCCTGCTCATGGCGGATTTCCTGACCGAACGGGGGGCGGCCCGGGCTGACCTGATCCTTTTGACCGAGGGCGCGGACGTCGCCGAATATCGTCCGTCGGCGGCCTTGGCGCCGGACGGCCCCGCGTCTCGCGAGGCCATCAGCGCGGGATTTCGCCGGCTGGCGCAGGAGGCGCGGCCTGGCGATCAGGTGGTCATCCTCCTGTCTGGCCACGGCTGGCGGCAGTTGGAGCGGATCGAAGGTTCAGAACCGGACGGGCTCGATGAGGTGTTCCTGCCGGTGGATTACGGCCCGGTCGCGCCTGGCCACGACATCGATGCGGGCGACCGGGTTCCGGGAGCCCTGAGCGACGACGAGATCGGCGGCTGGATCGACGCGATCCGCGATCGTGGCGCGGATGTCGTGCTGATCGCCGACTTTTGCCACGCAGGCGATTCCGCCCGCGGCGAGCCGGAACTCTCGGGCAGGGGCCGGGAGTCGCGCCTGGACCCCGTCGCCGACCGGCGGGGCGCCTACACCGCCTTCTTCGCGGCCCCGGCTGACGGCCGCGCGATGCAGGGGCTGGCGCCCATCTGGGCGCCGCGAGAGGCGCGCGCCGCTCACGGCCTGCTCACCGTCTATACGGTCGCCGCGCTTCGCGACCCGGCCGTCGCCACCTACGCCGACGCCGCGG